>JABVCK010000030.1 GCA_013540605.1 Bacillota bacterium | reverse complement strand
TTACCTTTATCTTTCAACAGCGACTACTGCGACTACTGCGACTACTATCACGAGATTCCACTAATTTTTCCCCTTAAAACCCTACAGCGACTACTAAGACTACTATATTTTCCTATCACGAGATTCCTTCACGGCATCCTTCCGGTACCGGCCCGTCCCCCCTTCACCCGTCCTCAGCTCCGGCCGGACTCGTCTTCATCCTTTTGAGGCGGGCCAGCATTTCATCCGCTATTATGTCCCCTTCGTACTCGGTAACGGCATTGTATATGCACGCCTGAAGGTACCTCACGCTGTTCCTGATGTCCGCGCCGTCGGCAGCGGCCCTTTCCATCTTGGACACCGCATAGCCGACTATGTCGTGATTGAGCCTCCTCATCCTGCCCCTCACGATGTCCCTGGGTACACCGCATCTTTCGGCAAATCCCCTGCCGAAATACATGTCCTCAAGGGCCCCCCTTATCGCTTCCGGAGTATCGAAGTACTCGGGATGGCAGTTCTCCAGGATCCTGTTGAAATCTTTGATTTCTTCTTTTTCCATACGTCCGCCGGTCGGTCCGTCGTTTCCCGATCCTTTTTCGATTTCACCCTCCTTATATGACCGACATGACCTACTGACGGACTGACTGACGTATACAGAGATATCAGTGCAATCATTATTTAGTAATTCTTTATTTACTATATATTCATTATTTAGTACCGCTGCGTTATCCAGATGTGGATAATCCACATCTACATTTTGCACATCTGGCTCGTCCAGATCGACGTTTTGGCAATCTGGACTGCTACCGTTCTCCGGACAGGCGCCGGCATTGTCCTCCCCGGGTACATCCTGCGGTATTTCGAATATGTTATGCTCCCATTCCGTTATCCTGCCCTTGTCGTCACGAACGGGCCTCGTCACCATATACCCGTACCTCTCCAGTTCCTTAAGGCCGCTCCTGGTTGCCCGCTCGCCGTCGGGCCCCTGGTTTGCCAGGTGCTTAACGTTTACCTTCCAGTCATCCGGCTTGCTCAGGAGATAGCACAGCAAACCCCTTGCCTTCCAGGACAGACGTGTATCGCTAAC
The DNA here is from genome assembly GCA_013540605.1 of Bacillota bacterium. GTDB lineage: Bacteria > Bacillota > Clostridia > Ch29 > Ch29 > Ch29. The sequence continues at coordinate 3,474 of JABVCK010000030.1, read as the reverse complement.
ACCGGTCTTGTCTATTATCACATAGGGATTTTCTTTTTTATGTACTCTCACAATGCTCATCCATCTCACCTCTTACCCGTTATCTTGTAAGCCACTCCAGGTTCGATTCCCCTTCCATAAACGCCCTGGCGGTTTCCAGTATTACCGTCCTGTCCGGGTTGTCCGCCGCGTATACCACAATCCCTTCGGGTATGTTTACCGCCGCCAGCGGGTCTACAAAGCTGCCGTTCCGCCTCACCTCGAAATGCAGGTGCGGTCCGGTGGACACCCCCGTACTCCCTATTTCCGCTATCTTCCGCCCGCGTCTCACCCCTTCGCCCTGCCTGACCGTTATCCGCGAGTTGTGCCCGTACAGGGTGGAGTACCCTCCTTCATGCTCCAGCACCACCGCATAACCGTATCCACCGTATTTCCCTGCAATCCTCACCGTACCGTCCGCAACAGCCGCCACGTCCTTTCCTTCATCCGCCGCGATATCTATCCCGGTATGCATCCTGTACTCTCCCGTTACCGGGTGGTACCTCATCCCGAAGGGGGACGTAAGCGTTCCCCCGGACGGCACCGGCCAGTCCATTCCCCTTTCCTCAAAACCGTCATGCCCGTATCCTGCGGTCCGCAAGCCACCTATCTCCTCCGCGATGACAGCATCCAGGGCAGAGTAATCCTGCACGAACGTCCTGCCGGCCGGCTTCAGGTACGTATGCCTCCTTACAACCTCCCTTGTAATTCTCCCTTCATCGTCCCTGAAAATCCTTCTGTCGGTATCCGTCACTTCTTCGTATATGAACGAATATAGCCCCTGGTAGGTGACGGCCCTGTCCAGCAGCTCCACTTCAGCCTCGTCCCTCTCCTCCCTTCGGGAAACCACGCTTCCGTTTTCGTCGTAATCTATATATTCGGTAATAATAACCTCGGTGTACCGGATATAGCCGAAGTCCGGCTCCAGCGCATCGCTTACCCTTGCGACCCTCGCCCTATCCGGCTCGGCCTGCCACTCCCCGGCATAGCATTCCACGGCATGCACCACCCCCCAGGGCAGTCTGAATTCTTCCTCCTGCCCGTACTTGCACCTGTTCTCCGATTTCATGCTCTCAACATGGTTTTTTACCATTGCCCTGGCCAGGTCCTGGCCTTCAACGGGCGCGACTCCGAACACCGCGAGTATTGTCACGGTGGCCAGCGCGACCGGCACCAAAAAAGGAGAAAAAAATAAAAGCACCCTTTTGAGTGCCCTCAGCAACGACCGGTATAGAATTTCTTTAGCCACGCTCTTTAATACGCCCATCCCCACCGCCCCTCATATACACATGCCTTGCAATAAGCCCGATAATGAATATCCAGACAACATTCTCCGTCGTCATAAACGGCGCAACATACTCGCTTATTAAAGGCTCCTTCATGAACTTTGTCAATGCCCTGTCGACTTTATCTATAACCCACAGCGCACCGCCTATCGCCAGCAGCATCAGAAGGCCGGCTCCGGGATCCCCCGTTTCTTCTTCCTCCCGGCAGGACATGGAAGCAAGGCTCCTCCTCATCTCTTCCTCCTCTTCCTCCCTCTGCTTGACCGCCAGCATCATGCAGTATCTTTTCAGTTCCTCGTTATAGTCTCCCATAATCCGCACCTCCTCCGTTACTTATACAGAGTTGATTAAAATATCTGGCTTTTATTATCTGTCAGTCCCAATTTTTTCTATAGCAACAAAAATACTGCGTCTACAATAATTGCCTAAATTGTATTGCTGCCGCAGTCTTTTTATCCTCTCACAGAACAATCTTTTGTAAGTATCCACGCCGCTACCCCCTGTATATCTGCTCCTGGGTAATCAATGCATCAAACAGCAGTTCAAATTTTGCAATTTCGGCCAAATTAGCATCGGCCATTCCCTTTGCTTTAAATGCCTTAGTAAAGGATTTTTCCTCGCTGTTGCCATTTTCATCAGCCAACAGGCTGTCGAGGCTTATATCTAAAACTTTGCTTATGGCATCTCCTTCTTCAAGAGATATGGCTCTTTGTGAATTTTCAATTTTAACAAGAGACGGACGGCTGATTCCTATCTTTTCAGCCATTTGCGCCTGTGTAAGGCCGGCTTCCTTGCGCAGTATTAAAATTTTCTCTCCCAGACTATTGAACATAGACTCATCTCCTAAATGACATTATATTGAGCTTTTTTATCCTTCTTTATATTTGCATTGTATAACACCCCACCGTTCAATATCTTCCCGTTGCCAGTTTAAATAAAATCCTCGGAAATACATGTAAGAATTCCCGGAGTTTTATCTGTATTAAAAACGCTAGAGCACCAATTTACTTGAAGCATCATTTTACATCCATCATCTTTTTTACTGCGTTCTCTGGCTTCATCTTTATAAACTCGCTATACGGGATTCCTTTTGTAAATTTATCAATCCTGTTTATGCAGTCCAGTATATCCCTTAAATATACTCTGTAATTACGCATATTTAACACTTCCCAAAATCTCGTCTTTCAGTTCAATCTTTATATTCTCCGTTATAACGAGGTCAACTTTTTTGCCGAGCAAATCCTCCAAGTAAAATTTCAGGTCCATATAATTATCAAATGTTTTACATCCTTTTTCAAACCTGACCAGAATATCAACATCACTACCGTCCGATTGCTCGCTTCTGCTGTAGGATCCGAACAGACCTATCCTCTCAACACCATACTTTTCAATGTTTGCTTTATTATCCCTAAGGGCTGCAATAATCTCTTCCGCACCCATCGTTTTCTCTCCTTTTAAATTGCTCATATTATATCTATCATTATATCGCACTCTTATATCATACTAATCCATTCTCTTCTCTTATTTTCCATAATGCCATCGGATGATTCCTGATTCGATCTACAATTTCAACATCCTCAAATAACAACTCCGGCAGATATTCTTTGGTTTTAAATCGTTGCAGGAATTCCTTTTCCCTTACATCAAGCTCAAGCAGTTCGCCTAGAAAGCTTTTGACGCGTCCCTTTACAACGTCAAGGTCAAAATGTTCGCTGCGGCGTAGCATAGGAAGCAAGGTTTGCTTTATTTTTCTCCATTTTAGAGCGTCTACTGACGACAAATCGAAAGGGGTCACTATTTCTTTGCTACTGCCAACTGCATAATAAAAAAGAAAACACTTCCTCAGCATCGGTAGTTCACTTTTATCAAAGGTCCCAAAGTAAACCATATTGTATATATCGTATAAATCCCTTGCAGCGGCTCTCCCTATAAGTGCGTTAATTTTGCTTCCGAATAACTCTAAAGGTGACAATGCCCTGATTGGGAAGCTTCTTTCAAAAATATCTGTTTGAACCGGCATTTCAACGGTCGGTAAAATATGCATTCTCATGGAATAGTTTATCTCAACCTTAATATTGTCTTTGTTTCCGGCCGAATTAATATACCAAAACACCCACGAGTCAAGGGAATGAGGGTTTTTACCTTTTTCAGGGTTAGGCGAATAGCCCTG
>JABVCK010000029.1 GCA_013540605.1 Bacillota bacterium | reverse complement strand
TATCGAATGTTTTGAAACGCCCGGCCAGAAGCTGCGTGTCGGTGAACTTCTTGAGAAACAGAAGGAAATCTATAAAAAATTAGGGGTTATCCCGCCTACCTCGTTATGAGTAGGCGGGAATCCAGGTTAAAACAGCCCATGGCTAATGAGCCGTGTAAATAAACCCCCTCGACATTTACCTCTGGTGCTTCTTTGACGAATTCAACCAATTTATTTATTTGAGATTTTACATTTCGCGGGCAATTATGCCATCCAAAAAAACTTATTTTAATCACCTTCATAAAGATATATTCATTCTTTTTAACCCAGAAGGCAGCTATCAGCTAACGGGGCGCGGGGGTTTGCGAAAGGTGCGCTTGCGCACCTTTGGGTGTAGCGAAGCGAAACCGCAAAGCCTGCATTATACGACGTTTTGCTGTTTTTCATATTTTAATGATAATTAAAAATGTTTTTTATATATTCATTACGTATATTTCTATAAATATAAAAATCCGAATCTATTGCAATTATTTCGTTAATATTCTCTAATTCTGATATAATAATCAAACTTGCATCCGCAAAGTCCATTGGTACATCTGAATATTTCTCTGAAAGATCAATAATTCTTGAAATATTCTCTATGGAAATCTGTTTTACATCTAATGCACCTCTACTAATCCATTTTAAGAAATCTATTTGTACACTTACATTAAAATCTAACATATGCAAAACTTCAGTTATTACAGGCCATGATGAATATAAACGTCCCTCATATCTTTTAATAAATTCTTTTACAGATATATGAAATTTATCATCTTTATCAAATAATGCTATTAAAGGACCGGCATCAATGAGACATTTTTTCATTTATCTTCTCTCTCACTTTCTTTTTATATGTTTCAGACAAATTACCTTTCCCACTTCCATGCCTGCCAAAAAATTCTTCTCCTAAATCATATGGGTTTAGTTTTTTTTCATGGTCAATAAAATATTTCTCTAAAGCCTCTTTTATAATATCTGACTTAGTAACATTTTCTTGTCTAGATAATAAATCTATTTTGTCTTCTAACTCCTTAGATAATCTTACACTAATCATATCAACACCTCCGTAATACATATTGTATTACACAATATGCAAATTGTCAATAGCCGGAGCCGTGAATTGACATGTTGTACTAAACCGCTGCGCGGTGGCACGTAGTACACTGTTTTGTGGTATCATCTTTCCTGTAAATTCATTATAGGAATACCGGTCTATATCAGAAAAATTGAATATGGGACAAAGAACTTTCCTTGTCCCATATCATTTGCTAGAAATCTGCCTTGTGTCTATTTCCTATCAGTATTTAAGCCTTTCATCCAGGTATTCTTCGATTTTGTCGATGCTCACCCTTACCTGTTCCATGGAATCCCGCTCCCTTATGGTGACGGAGTTGTCGTTCTGACTGTCAAAGTCATAAGTTATGCAGAAGGGTGTGCCGACTTCATCGTGTCTCCTGTATCTCTTGCCGATGCTGCCCGCTTCATCATAGTCAACCATATATTTTTTCTGCAACCTGGTATAGAGATTGAATGCTTCCTCCCCAAGCTTCTTGGATAGAGGGAATACGGCCGCCTTAAAGGGTGCAAGGACCGGATGGAATTTCAACACCGTTCTCGAATCTCCGCCTTCCAGTTCTTCTTCATGGTATGCATCCACAAGGAACGCCAGGGCTACCCTGTCTACCCCCAGTGAAGGTTCTATACAATAGGGTATATATTTTTCGCCTGTAAAGGGATCCGTATAGGTAAAGTCTTCCCCCGAATACTGCATATGCTGTTTGAGGTCGTAGTCGGTCCTGTCCGCTATACCCCAGAGTTCTCCCCAGCCAAAGGGGAACCTGTATTCTATATCCGTCGTGGCATTGCTGTAGTGGGACAGCTCTTCGGGGCTGTGGTCCCTGAACCTGAAGTTCTCCCTGTTCATACCCAGGTCGGCAAGCCAATTACCACAGAAGTCCTTCCAGTAAGCAAACCACTCGAGGTCTTTTCCGGGCGCACAGAAGAACTCGAGCTCCATCTGCTCAAACTCCCTCGTCCTGAAAGTAAAGTTGCCAGGGGTTATCTCGTTTCTAAAGGATTTGCCTATCTGCCCTATTCCAAAGGGTATCTTCTTTCTTGAACTCCTCTGCACATTCTTAAAATTGACGAATATCCCCTGGGCGGTTTCCGGTCTGAGATAGATTTCAGCCTTGGAATCCTCGGTAACCCCCTGGTAGGTTTTGAACATGAGGTTGAACTGCCTGATGCCTGTGAAATCAGCAGCCCCGCAGTCCGGGCACCCGATACCCGTATTCTTGATGAACTCCTCCATCTTCTGATTGCTCCATCCGTCCACTGTAGCTTCTTCGCCCTTTTCTTTGAGGTATTCCTCTATCAGCTTATCGGCTCGGAACCTTGCTTTACAGTTCTTGCAGTCCATCAGCGGGTCATTGAAGCTTCCGACGTGGCCGGATGCCACCCACGTCTGTGGGTTCATGAGTATGGAAGCATCCAATCCAACGTTATAGGGGCTCTCCTGGATGAATTTTTTCCACCAGGCCTTTTTTACATTGTTTTTCAGTTCAACTCCTAGAGGACCATAGTCCCAGGTATTTGCCAGGCCCCCGTATATCTCTGAGCCCGGAAAGATTATACCCCTTGTCTTGCACAGGGATACTAATTTGTCCATTGCATTTTCGTTTGCCATAAACCTTCCTCCTTTTTGGTCAGGGGACACACCTCCCCAATAAATGCAATTAACCCCTTCCATCCCCAGATAGGGACGAAAGGGGTTATCTTCCGCGGTTCCACCCTAGTTGGCACATCCGATGTGCCCGCCTCGTATTACAATGACTCCACAGCGCCCTTCACCGGCACCCTGCCCCGGGCTTACACCCTCCCCGGGTCGCTATTTCAAAGCAACCGGATACTCCTCTGCTTCTTCGCCACAACCATAAAATTTACTTTATAGGTTACCAGATAATTTTATCTTTGTCAATCCTCAATCTTCCTTCGGTGCCTCTTGCTCTCCGGTTCCCTTGGCCCCGTCCTTCTTTTTCCTGTCGCCGAGGAATTCCTTTGCATCCTCTGCCAGTTCGTCTATAAGCTCCTTTGCTGCCCCGGCCTTCTTCTCCATGATTTCATTTAAGTTGATCACATCCTTGTTGGGCCTTTCTATCTCAAGGGTAGCCTTTGAGATTACGGCCACGACAGCACCGATTGCCGCAAGCTGGGGCGCGAGTATTGTTCCTATCGCGCCGGCCGTCACCGGAATATCCAGTATAGTATTATTATCCTTCTTAATCCGTATTTTTGTTACATTTCCCTGCTTAATCAATTCCTTGATCCTGTCCAGGACCTCACCACCCGCAACGGTCATCGTCTCGGTCCACTTCCCCTGTTTTTGAGCCGTGCCGCCTTCAAGGTATATTATTGCGTCGACCACTTCTCCACCGCTTTTTTCCAGGGCTTCTTTCGCTTCTTTGTAGGATGCTCCCGTCCTCTCCCTGACAATGTCGATTTTTTCAAGGGTAATTTCCACAAGAATCCCGCCTTTCTACTTAATTTTTTTAATGCTGTCGATGAACCGGTTGGAAACAAAGTCTTTCTCTATGTGGGCAGCCACGTATGCCCGCATAACTTTTTCAAGTTCTTTATAAAGCTCAAGGTCTAATTTAAGACATTTCAGTTTGTCTAGATCCCACCGGAGCATAAGGTCCATAATTTTTAACGCCTGGGAAGATATGCTGTACCCATACAAACCGCTGTCCCTGCATTCCCGGCATATGACTCCTCCCGCCGAGGGGCTAAAGGCCACCATTTCTCCCGGCCTCCCGCAGTTTGCACACCGCCTGAGCTGCGGCCGGAACCCCGAATAGGCCAGCGCTTTTATTTCCGCAGCCCTGAGGATTAGTTCCGGGTCTGTTGTTTCGTCCGAAAGCGTTTCCAGTGTCTGCACCGCCAGATCGAACAAATTCCCGGGAGCCAATTCAGGCTGGGTTATTTCATTTATCAATTCAATAAAATATGTACCAAAGCTTAGCCTGATCAAATCGTTGCGCAGCTTGTAAAATGTATTGTCGATTTCCACCTGGTCGATGTAATACCAGCTTTTCCCTTTATAAAGCAGGAATTCACCATAGCAAAAAAGCTGGGTACCCGCAATCAGTTTGCTCTTCGTCCTGCGGGCGCCCCTTGCCATCGCCTGTATCTTTCCATGAGTATCCGTAAGAAGAGTAATTATCTTGTCCCCTTCTCCATAATTAACTGTTTTTGTTACCACTCCCCTAGTTTTAAATAGCATTCTTACCCATCCCTTTAGCCTGTCTTATCCATATCTTCCTCTCGGTCGTTTTTCTCAATCCTATCGTATACGTCTTTACACTTGGTATATTCAAGATAATACATAGCATCTCCGGTTCGTTCAAAGGCCTTCCAGATAATATCGATCAGCATTTTAAAGTCCCTCCATTACCGTCATATGTTTTATTCTTCCCCCCGAAGCATTAGGGTATACTGGTAATTAAATGACATATAGAGGGCTTTCAATTATTGATAACCGAACATATGCAGCGACCCCGGCACATCTCTCCAGTCTTTCTTTACTTTTACCCATAGGTTCAAGTAAATTCTGCAGCCAAAGAGATTTTCCAGATCAACCCGGGCAAGGGTGCCGATCCGTTTCAGCATATGTCCGCCTTTGCCGATTATTATCCTTTTGTGGGATTCCCTTTCACAATACAAATTTGCATTTATCCTTATGAGGTTAGCTCCTTCATCCTCTTCCATTTGTTCCACTTCAACCGCTATACCATGGGGGACCTCCTGGTCCAGCAGATTAAGGGCCTTCTCCCGGACTATCTCCGAAACGATGAATTTTTCAGGATGGTCCGTAACCATATCATCGGGAAAATACTGTGGGCCTTCGGGCAATTTCTCAACAATAGCTCCTCTCAGTATATTGAGATTATCGCCCCTTACAGCGGAAATCGGGATAATATCGGAGAAATCCAAGCGGTTTCTGAATTTTTCCACGAGCTCATCAGCCCTATCCCTGTCCACCAGATCAACCTTGTTGATTGCCAGGATTATGGGGGTCTTTACCCCTTTCAGCATTTCTAAAATATTCTCGTCTCCCCTGCCTACACTTCCACCGGCTTCAACAACATACACAATCACATCCACCTCGTTGAGGGAAGCCTGGGCTATTTTCACCATGTAATCCCCCAGCTTGTTCTTGGGCTTGTGAATTCCCGGCGTGTCGATAAACACAAGCTGGAAATCACCGGTTGTGTAGATTGCTCTGATACTGTTTCTTGTGGTCTGCGGTTTGTCTGAGATTATCGAGATTTTTTCTCCAACCATTGTGTTGATCAGGGTGGACTTCCCTACATTCGGCCTGCCGATAACCGCAGCAAAGCCCGACCTGTAACCTTCCTTCATCATTTTCACCCTCCAATATTCCCGGGTCGCCGGACATGTGGCGGCATGTGTCTATACCCATCATCCGCCCATGTTGCATAACAAGCTATACTATATTTTATATCATAAAACCCGCTTGTATACTAAACTATTTGTTCAATTCGTCCTTTGAAAACGCATGGGGTAGAAGCCCGGAAATACTGTGAACCCTTATTTCCCCATCCGACCTGCCTGTGATTACCTTAATGCCGTCCCCGAATTCTCCGATAAACTGGCGGCATATGCCGCAGGGGAAGGAGCCTCCGTCGGTGTCGCTGCTCACCGCAATGGCGTCAAAATCCCTCTGTCCTTCCGAGACTGCCTTCACCACAGCGGTTCTTTCGGCGCAGATCGTAGCTCCATAGCTTGCGTTTTCCACGTTTACGCCGGTAAAAACCCTGCCATCTTTGGCCAGCAGCGCCGCACCGACCCTGAAATTGGAATACGGTGAATATGAATTCCTTTTTATTTCCTCCGCCATCTTAAGCAGTTCCCTATAATCCATGGCATACCCTCCTCTAAATATCCCCTTTTGTTATTCAATGGAAATCTGTGCGTCAAAGGGCACAACCTGAATCCACGTCTTGCCCGGATTCAGCTTGATCTGTTCCCCGTTCTGGCTATAGAACCGAGTTGGCGCCCTCCTGTCTTTCTTTTCCCATGTAATTTCAACATATGAGCCATTTGTTATGTATATACCCTCGCCTTTGCCCACCAAATCTATTTTTCTTCTTCCTTCATTGTCAACAACCTTGTGGGCAGCCTTTTGAATTATAATGTTCTTGGCGTTAATCTGGTAATCCTCAGCCACCTCATCAAAATGGGGTTTACCCATAACGCTCCTATAATACAGCTTGTCACCGGTCCTGTACTCATAGGAAACGGTATACTTAGGCGGGTATAGTATGCTTACCTTCTCCGCCCTATCGCCCTCAAGGTCCGTATCAGCGCTGTTGAAGGCATGAACCGGGACTTCGGTCTGTTTGTTATAACCCTTTTTATCCGCGGCCTTCTGTATCTCATCAAGGGCAGAGTACATATTGTGGGGTTCTTTTTTGTGTTTTTCTCTCCAGAACAACGGAGCTCCCATGCTCATTGCGTCGAAGGATGGAATCTTAAGGCGGGCAACGTCGTCCCATGCTTCGGGACTGCCTCCCGCATGGACGTATATCGAATCGTATTCCATTGATTTATCTATAAAGTAACGCCTTGCGCTCCTTACCGGACCGACCACCTGGTTTTCGCCGTGCATGAATATTGCCATATATCTTGTTATGTTTCCTTCCGCCAGTATTTCGTATACGACTTCAGCCTGGTCCAACCCCGCTTGCGGTCTTGCGTTCGAATGATTATCCATCATGACCGCCACAGGCCTTTGGTAAAGCGCCGACCTTTCAATGATTTCCCCTCCGAGGGGGCAAACCACCCCGTCTACGATAGCCGGTTTTTCTGCTCCTTTATCTTCTTCCCCGCCGTTATCGTCTGCCGGTACCGGCGTATCCGTCCCGGCATCGCCTCCGTTTGTTTGCTGCACAGGAGCCTCCGCAGGCTTGCTGCAGGATACCGCGGTCAAAACTGCTGCTACCAATAGAAAAACAATGAATACTCTCTTGTTCATGGTTCAGACCTCCTCATTCTGTTGGGAATACATCTTCATTTCAACAATCCTTCTCTTATGCACCTTTGTTACTTCTACTGCAAGATTCCCTAACCTGGCCCTGTCGCCCTGGCGAGGCAGCCTTCCCAGGATGTCGAATATTAATCCGCCTATCGTCCGGTAATCCTCATAGGGCAAGTCAATCCCGCATTCATCCCGCAGTTCTTCCACAGACACCCTTCCGCTCATCGTCAACGTCCCATCTTCATTTTTTGTAATGGGTGGGTGTATCTCATCAAATTCGTCTTTAATCTCACCGATAATTTCTTCTACAATATCTTCAATGGTAACCAGCCCCGATGTTCCCCCGTATTGGTCAAGCACAATCGCTATATGTACTTTCTCTCTCCTCATTTCCCGCAAAAGGTCATTCAGTTTCTTGCTTTCAGGAACAAAATAGGGGTCCTTCATCAATTTTTCAATACTCGAATCGGCCCCATTACCGGTTATCATCTTTAGAAGGTCCTTGGCATAGATTATCCCCACAATATTATCAATGTTCCCCTCGTATACGGGTATTCTGGAAAAGCTGGTTTCTGTAACCACCTTCACAGCGCTTTCAATTTCCCCGGCAATGTCGATGGCAGCCATATCTATCCTCGGTATCATGACCTCGTATACATACATGTCATCGAACTCAAAGATGCTGTCGATCATTTCGCTTTCCTGGCGGTGTATCAGCCCCTCTTCATGACCCACCTTCAACAGGGTTCGCAGCTCTTCTTCGGTAACAAAGGGCACCGCAGTCCTTATTTCACCCCCGAAAACCCTGATGATTGCAGTGGTTACTATATTCAGGGCTTTAAGTACCGGGTACAGAACGGCGCTCAGAACCAAAAGGGCGCCACCCAGCTTTATTGCCACTGCTTCACTGTTATGGCTCGCAAAGGTCTTTGGCGTAATCTCCCCGAATATGAGTATTAATGTGGTCATTACCACTGTGATTGCTGCTGTTACCCCTGCACCACCAAAAGTCTGCACCACCAGTTCTGTCGCGATTGCGGTGGCCGCCGTGTTGGCAAGATTATTGCCGAGCAGTGTAGTGGAAAGCATCCTGTTTGACCTGTCCACCAGCCTGACTATTACATCCACTCCCTTTACGCCCTTCTGCTGCATCTGTTTAACCTTCAATCGGTTCAGAGACGTAACAGCAGTTTCTGAAGCAGAGAAAAACCCGGAAAGCATGAGCAAAAAAACAAGGAGGGCCAACCTGAGGATCAATCCGTATATATCCATTATATCTCCTCCCAAAGCCGTCGGTACAGACTTACATCAGTTGAAATATCAGTACAGTAATAATTATTCCCAAAATTGCCCCGATAATTGTCTCGAACGTGTTGTGTATTTTTGTTTCGATCCTGCTCTGCACGACCAGGACACCCAAAAGCAGAGTCAGGGTAGTAACCAGCATGTCTTGGGAGATGAATGCAACGGCAGTGACAACGCTGAAGGCAACCGCACTGTGTCCGCTTGGCAGGCCGCCCCTTAAGGGTGTCCCTTCCCCGGTTAAAGACTTGGATACGACTACTACCAGGATGACCAGAAGCAGGCTTATGAAGGTAACATGGGCGGGCGATTGGCGCACCCTCCACAACACCCGGAATGTCAAAGGGTATAGCCTGTCAAAGAATATAAGGTAAGCAACGATAATTGCATTGAGGGCGGAAATCAGCACCGCTCCAGCCGCCACATTTTTTGCCGCTTTAGCCAGGGGGTGATAGCTGTCGGTTATCATATCTATGGCCGCTTCTATGGATGTGTTGATCATCTCGGTTACTAAAACAAGCGATATAGTGAAAAAGAGCAGCAATAGCTCCAAACGGCTGAAGTCCATAAACAGGCTAACAGCCAGCACAAGTATCGCCACCCCGAAATGTATCTTCATATTCCGCTGGGTTTTTAAGGTGTAAATAACCCCTGATATTGCATAGTTAAAGCTTTCTATCAGCTTGCGGACTTCCAACTATTATTCCTCCAGTTTTTATCGGGTCAGGCCTATTGCCTTGAGAATCTCCTCTTCCCTGCTTCTCATCCTTTTCCGGTCGTTTTCTTCCATATGGTCATAGCCGAGGAGGTGTAAGACGCCGTGAAGCGTCAGGAATGCTACCTCTCTGTCCATGGTATGCCCGTATTCCCGGGACTGTTCAAAGGCCTTTTCAAGTGAAATCACAATGTCGCCCAGAATAGCTTCCCCATCCTCGTTAACATCTACAACCTCTTCATCCTCCAGCATGGCAAAGGACAGCACATCCGTAGGGGAATCCACCCCCCTGTATTCCCTGTTGATGGCAGCAATACACTCATTATCCACAAGGCTTACGCTTACCTCATATTTATAGGGGAAGTGTTCCATGCTAATAGCTATGTCTATCACCCGTTCGATCAGATGCATCATATCTTCATTCAGCAGTATCTTGGCCTGGTTGTTTTCTATTAAAACCGTCATCTTTCTTACCGCCCCTCATCCGTTCATCAATTTCAGGATACTCTATTCGCTGGTGAAATATACCGCTCAAAATACTAAGGAAGGCGTTGGCTATCGTATCAAGGTCCTTTAGAGTCAAATCGCTTTCGTCCAGCTGACCGCTTTCCAGTTTTTCCTTGATAATCTTTCTTATCATTCCCTCCATTTTTCCTATGCTGTGGTCGGGCATCGACCTTACCGCCGCCTCCACGGAATCCGCCAGCATCACTATCGCCGATTCCCTTGTCTGGGGTTTAGGTCCCTCATATCTGAAACTGTCGATACTAACCTTGTCTGCGTTCTCACCCTGTTTAGCCTTATGGTAAAAATACGCCACCACGGAATCCCCGTGATGCTGGGATATGATATCCCTTATGACACCTGGAATTTTATGTTCCACAGCCATTTCCACACCGTCCTTGACATGGGAGGTTATTATCAGGGTGCTCAGGCTGGGTGTAATCTTGTCATGGGGGTTATCACTGGAAATTTGGTTTTCATTGAAAAAATACGGTCTTTTTATTTTCCCGACGTCGTGATAATAGGCTCCAACCCTTGCCAGCAGCGAATTGGCTCCGATTTCCTGGGCAGCATATTCTGCCAGGTTTCCAACTATTATACTGTGGTGGTACGTTCCCGGCGCCTCCATCAACAGCTTTTTAAGAAGCGGCTGGTTAGGGTTGGACAGCTCCAGCAGTTTCAACGGCGTTATTATATCAAAGAGGTTCTCCCAGATTGGCAAGGTACCAATGGTCAAAATAGCTGCAAATACTCCATTCAGAAACCCCCAGGAGCTTTCCTTGACGGCTCCGAGCATACTGCTTCCCGACAACAGTTCCAGTCCTATGATGACCAGGGCATTGCATATGCCCACCAGGAGGCCGGTTATGAACAAATCCCTTCTCTGGTATGACACCATCATTCTCAGGCTGCCGACCACGCCGCCCACCAGTGCCATAACCAGTACCGCCGTTTCGTTCCCCACAATCAGGCCTACCAGTATGGAAACCGGTATGTTGATCATTATTGCAGCCCTTGCGTCCAGCAGGATGGTAATCAGCATTGATATTGCGGAGACCGGCACCATATACATGGATATAATGCTTGCCCCCATACAGATGAACAGTATCAGAATTATGATTAAACCCAGGAGCATCAGGTTTCCCTTGTTTTTGTATATTGGCCTATGGAAATACTTTAGGTAGAACGCCGTGAGAAGCCCAAGTATGAACAGAAGTAAACCGTATCCTGCAAGCATCCGTATATCGATGAAACTTTCCTTAAGCAGCCCCGAGGCTTTCAATAGTTCCATGTGCGCTTCGGTCAAACGCTCACCTTTAGCAACTATATTCTGCCCTTTTTTAATTATTACCGGTTCTACCTGTCCTATCGCACGATCAATATCTTTATTGGTCTCTTCAGTGTTCGGCAGCAGGTTTGGCCGAATAACCGATACCGATATATTATATCCCAGCTCTTTTAATGCCTGTTTTGTTTCGGTTTTTTCAAAGAAGTCCTGAGCTTCCTTCCTTGAGCGCTCCAGGGCATCAGGAGTCACACCGACACTCATGATCTGATTGGTCACTTCGGCTATATTTTGTTTCAGCGTATTCAATTCCTCGTCGCTGGCATTCAGGGTTGTCATTACATCCTTATCTTCCAGCTTTATGAAGCTGTCTTCCTTAATCTTGTCCACTCTCTGCTCATCGGTTAATTCCTGGTCCTGCCTTACTTCAAACACCATTTCAAAGAATGTTTCAATCCGCTTCTTAACTTCGACCGGTATTGTATGGTCCCTCGTATAGGTGGTTTTCACCGACTCCCTTGCTTTATCGATCCGCTTTTGCGTTTCCACCTTGTCCACAATATCCTTCGGCGCGGTTATATCAAAGGGTGCAACATCTCCTGCCTTCAGACTGTACCTTTCGGGCATCGAACTCGAAAGCAGCAGCACCAGTATAGCAAAGTAAACGACCAGCGCGATTGATATCCTCTGGGACCTATTCCCTGTAAGGGTTTTATAGAACGGAAGCTTAACAAGCATACGCTTGTATTTTATTGCTTTCTTCATTGAGTATCCCCCTAATTCTACCTTTGCTGCCTGTTCCCCTTCTTGCCATAATACTTTTCATAAGCTACAATGATCTTCTGTACCAGACTGTGTCTGACAACGTCTTTTTCGGTCAGGTTGATTATATCTATACCCTTAATGCCGCCTAAAATCCTGGCAGCCGTAATAAGGCCCGAACTCTTCCCCGGGGGCAGGTCAATCTGGGTTATATCACCGGTAACGACAATCCTGGAGCCAAACCCCATCCTTGTAAGAAACATCTTCATCTGTTCCGGTGTCGTGTTCTGCGCTTCGTCAAGGATTATAAAGGAATCGTCCAGGGTCCTTCCTCTCATATAAGCAAGCGGGGCAACCTCTATAACCCCCCGTTCTCTGTACTTTTGGTATGTTTCCGCTCCGAGTATGTCATAAAGTGCATCATATAGGGGACGCAGGTATGGGTCAACCTTGTCCTGCAAATCTCCTGGCAGAAAACCAAGTTTCTCTCCCGCCTCCACCGCCGGCCGGGTTAGAATGATCCTGCTTATCTCCCTGTTTCGCATTGCCCTGACCGCCATTGCAATAGCCAGATAGGTTTTACCGGTTCCCGCCGGTCCTATGGCGAATACAATCTCGTTTCTGTTCATTGATTCAACGTAGATTTTCTGCCCAAGGGTCTTGCTCTTTATCTGTTTCCCCTTATGGGTCACACATATTACTTCCTTGACCAGGTCGATTATCTTATCCTCATCACCGGCCATCAAAAGGCCTATGGAATAGCTGATGTTCTGGGCATTCAGACTTTCTCCCTTGCTTATCATCTCCAGGAGGTTTTTTACCAGCTTTTCTGCCAGTTCTACCCGCTCCTCATCCCCCTGGATTTTAATTTCGTTGCCACGGGCTATTATGCTGACGCCAAGGCTTTCCTCTATCATTTTTGCGTTTTCATCGTAATTGCCGAACAATTCCATAATATGCTGGAAATTGTTTATAGGTATGCTGGCTTCGCTCTGCAGATTACTCAATACTCAGTCCTCCCCAGGATTATTTTCTCCTCCATCCCAATATCTTCAAGGGTTTCCAGTACCATTTCAACCCTTATTCTTCCACCATCCGGTCCATAATATTTAATGCTCCTATCAACAATCTTTGCATCTTCAGGGACTATACCGGCCAGTCTCTCTTCTATCCTTTGCACTGCCATGCTTTTTGCCTGTTCCAAGGATAGTTCCTCATTCTCAACTCTAACCTCGGAATAGTTATCTATAATTAATTCTACAGGTAGGACAATATTCCTCCATTCCGCCAATCTTTTAATATCCTGCGTTTTATCGTATTCAGAATAGCCGATATCGCCGGGAGTCAGCTTAATGCTGTATCTGCCCAGCCTCAGTCTTATTTTTCTGGCGGTATTCCCGGTCCTTTCCCTTTTTTGCAGCAGCAGTTCCTGCTCTTCCGAACCGTGATACCACGTCCTTGCTTCTACTTTCCCCATGGCGTGAACCAGGCGTACCGGAAACCCGGGTTTTTCTACAACCCCGCTTATTAACAGCTGTCCGGACTTGACCGTATCCCCCTCCTTGACCAGAGGTGTTCCATCGAATACAAACACGTTGGTTATTAGTCCGTCCTTTTTTGCCAATATGTTGCATGGCGTTTCCTTGTCAACCAGTGCCGGCGGTTCTACCCTTTCGACTACATCCACCAGTGCTTTTGTTCCAACTATGTTTATTCCAACCCAGGAAAGCTGGTCCATTTTTATCAGGAGCGCCGTTTCCAGCTCCCTTGCATTCACCGTATACTTAAAAACCCCCGGTTTAAGTCCGAGGCTTTCCAATTCACGAATTATTCTGTCCTCAGATACCCTGTCGTTCCCATTCACATCGACAACCCATACAAAGGACGTCAACAGGTACATAATGGCTACCGCTGCGACCGCGCCTGCGGCCAGCGTTTTCCTTTTCATAATCCTATGAAACAAAAAAGGGCAGCCTCTTTTTTCCACTATGGACACCCTGCATCTTACTCTCCGCCTGATCCGGCGCAGCATCCTGTAACCTTTAAGGCTGACTTTGACCAGAATTGTGGAGTAATTTATCCTTTCGATATCCCAGAAGAAGATATTATTGGCTATCGAAAGATTAATGAACCTTTCCAGATTCAACCCCTCAACCTTGATTATCAGATAACCTCTCAGAAAGTTCCATACCCGGACAACCAGCACAGTTTATACCCCCTACTGCACAAACTCAACCCTGTCAATTTCTCCTGTTATAATTATCTCTTCAAGTACAATGGTTTTTATAACCAGTTTTCTGCCTGTAACCACAAGTATTCCGGTCTTTGTGTTCACCCTTACTATAGAAGATGAATACTCAATAATACCCTTATGATTCTCTATATAAAGCTGGAGGTTGCCGACAAGAGTGGTTTTCGGCAAGTCCAGAACTACATCCCTTGGCAGTTCCAGCAGGTCCGCAATGCCTTTTTTAATATGCTCTGCCCTTTTCTCCATCGGTTTTCCCCCTCCTTCATAATAAATCTATGCGGAATCCAACTGGTTAATAACAGATAAATATGCTATACTAACTCTTGAAATACATTTGGAGGTATCGGCATGAATAGAATGGTGTTCTGGATATTGACAGTCTTGCTATCCTTTGCTCTCTTGGGATGCTTGCTTCTTACAGCGGTCCAAATAGCAACCTTTGATATCAGCATATACGAAAATGCGTATGCCAAGTACAATCTTTACGACACAACGGAGCTCACAAGGCGGGACTATGTCGACCTGAGCAGAAAGATACTTGAGTACCTGAACGGCAAAACCGACTCCATTTACAACCGGGCAATAATATTCGGAAGTGAAAAATATCTCTTCAGTCAAAAGGAACTGACCCATATGATGGATGTAAAGGCTCTATTCACTATGGGATACAGGATGAGAAACCTTTCGTTTTTGGCTCTGATTCTTCTTCTCGTAGCTATCTTCCATGCAGGGAATAGGAAAAAACATTATATGGGTAAAGCCCTGTTTCGGGCTTCGCTAATCCTCTTTGCCGCTTCAACCGTCCTACTGATAATAATCAGTACGGATTTCTACAACTATTTCACTGTCTTTCATGAGATCTTTTTTACAAACGACCTGTGGCTGCTAAACCCTGAGACCGACCTTCTTATCAACATGTTCCCCCTGGAGTTCTTTAACAATATGGCCGTAAGAATCTTTATGTATTTCGCCGTGGGAATACTCGTCACTGCCTCCATCGGGTACTTCGTATATAAGACTGCCGATTCGTGAACTCAATAAACCTTCTTATACCTCATTTTTTATCTCCGCTTTATATGCTTATAAAATCTACACTGCTTGTCGTCCCATGTAATGTGAGCCGGGCAACGCTAACGGGCAGATTAAACCTCCTTGGACCTGCGCTGCCCGGATTTAAATATAATACTCCATCTTTTTTCTCTTCTTTGGGTCTGTGGGAATGACCGCTGATAACTATATTGATCCCTGCCCCTTTGGGATCTATATTAAGCCAATTTAGCTCATGCAAAACATAAATACGGGTATCATCAATTTCCACATATTCTGTTTTCGGATATGCTTTTGCCCATTGGTCCCGGTCACAATTTCCCCGAACTGCGATTACGGGCGCTATTTTTCGCAGCTCCCGGATAACCTCTTCGCTGCCAATATCACCGGCATGAATGATTAAATCAACCCCTCTGAGGGCTTGTACTGCTTCTTCCCGTAATAAACCATGCGTATCGGATATAACTCCAATCAATTTCATCTTCAATACCACCTGGAATCATTATCTCAACTGCTCTCCTTTTATACATGAATCTTCTCTTAACTATCTAGATTTAGTACAAACAAATAAAGATTAATTGGATATATAATCCATGGTAAATACCCCAACAAATACAAAGAGGGCAATACCCGAGCCTATCGAAGTAATAATTCATCAAAACACTAATCGAAAGGTGGTATTACCCTATGGATAGGATAACAGTTTCAAATAGTGATTGCAACCAGGAAACTACTTCTGCATGGCTGGCATCTGTGCTGCAGTTTGGTCTTGATATTAATTTTTTCGCACCATTTAAGGCTTTCAGCCTCAAGATGAAGGAAGTCAGATACTACGTTTACCAAAAGTTACTTACTATCATAGCTTCTATAGCCATGGGCTGTGAGTCTACCAAAGACATTAATGAGGTATTAGGTCCTGAGAAGTTGGCTGCAAACCTACTCGGTATGGAACGCTTCCCAGACCAGTCCCAGATTAATACCCTGCTCACCCGTACCGGTGAGGAAAACATAAAGCAGCTTCAGAGTATTCATAATGAGCTATTTGGCAAACATAGTCTTTCTACTGCTTCTCATAATGATGTCATCGTTGATGTTGATATGTCTGGCCTAATAGCAGGTGGTAAGACCTATGAGTTTGCCGATAAAGGATACTTCCCCAGAAAAAGAGGCAAAACCGGTTATCAAATATCTGCTGCCTTTGCCGGGCAATATTCCGAAGCCATTGCTCTTTACTTGGACCCAGGCAATACACACTGTCAGAACCGCCTAGAGGATTTATTAGAATCTGTTTTATCAAAATATCCTGACCAACTTAGACAAGGAAAGCTTATCATCCGGGCAGGCAGCGGCTATGGCGCTTTAAAAAACATTGAAAAACTTGCAAACATCAAAGGACTTAAGTTTGCAGTAAAGGGGTACTCTACCACACAAGCTTCCAAGATTGCAGAAACTGTACCTTTTGGATCCTACACTCAAGCTGATGAAGCTACCTGGGTGTATGAACTGCCACCTTTAGAAAACGGGGTAAGAAGGATACTGGTTCAAATCCTCGGTACAAAAGGTGAACTCACCTACACGATTCTATACACCAATATGAGTAGAGAAAAGCTCTCTACTGTAGAAGCCTTTCACTTTTACAATGGTCGCCAAACCATAGAGGCTTTCTTTAAAATGGCCAAAGATACGTATGGTATTAAGAATCTTAGAACCCGTAAATTCTACGGCATCTATACCTTCCTATGGATGGTGTTTATGACCCACAACCTAATCACCTGGTTTAAGGCTATTAAACTCCATGGTACTGAGCTTGAGGATGTCGGGGTAAAAACTTTGGTTAAAAAGTGCTCCAGAATTACAGGGTTTGTGGAAAGAACCATTATGGGTATTAAGGTATCATTCCACCCATTAGTAAACTGGCAGAACTGCTGACAGAAGCACTGTTACAGCCGAATTATATTCAGTTGTGTTTCCTTAATTGACCAATTATAGTTGATCTGTTTGTACGAAACTTAGGTAGCTATTATACTAAAAAATTCATTAATCAATCTACTACTTACACTCATTTTTTCTCCTCCGCTAAATCCCGCCATGGATGGCGGGAGTCCCCACAGGAAATGTCAGATAACGGTACGTGTTCCCGACGTCCACCGGCCCTAAGGCGATGGCCGGGCCATAGTTAGCTCTTAACTCAGGCCCGGACGAGCCGGGTCCCGCCGGACTTGGGCCGGGGGATGTGGCGCGCAAGTCCCAAGCCCTTGCCCGACGCGCCCTCGCGGGAACATAATGTTATCTGAAGTCGTCCCCTATATAGCACTTACCCATAATAATTTTCCAATGTCAACTGCTGTTACATATAGCATTAATCCTATCACAAACATCCATCCTGCAATGGCTAAAGGGAAGTGAAGCCGTAACAGTTTTGGATGTATCTTCTCCAGTAAATACAGTAAGACCTTTCCACCGTCCAATACAGGAATCGGCAGCAAGTTCAGAACTGCAAGGTTTAGACTTATAAAAGCTACAAACTGAAAAGCATTTATCAAATTTGTCCCCACAAAATCTCCGCCCTGAGCCACAATACCTACAATACCTGATAACTGTTCAGTATGATTAAAAACATCAGGTAAAGCTATAACCATTTTATACAGCAAGTTTGATGCTTGCATAATTGGTTTATACAAAACACTCATAAATGACAAACCATACTTGACAGAATAAATCACTGAGAAACATACCACAGGTAATATTACACTTGCTATCGGTCCTCCCAACGCCATCATTATTCTCTTGTTAACTGGTAGTGCGAAGAATTCTTTTTCATCTTCAATTTCAGGAAGTACATAACCCCCAATAGGAATAAGAGACAATCTATACTCTGTTTCTCCACTCTTTCTCCCAATTATCTTGGGACCAAACCCAATTGAAAATGTGGCAATTGGTATCCTTACTTTTTTAGCCGCGATAAAATGGCCAAATTCATGAAACAGTATTACAAAACCGATTAATAGGGTTGCTATAAAGTAACTCATATGGTAGCTCCTTTGCATTTCATAATTCTATTTTACCCCTGAAACGACCCAGAATTTAAAAGATGTCCAGTGGTCATCCTCTTCAATTTCATTTCTATTTAAGCTGAGTATCTGTTATATGTGTTTCTTTGTAAGGAAATTCTCTTTCAAAAACTTCAAGCTCTTCATCTTTTATCTCGAAAACCTTGTCCTCATAATATTTACCTGTTATACCTTGAAGAGCACCTTCAAATAGTTCTAATGCCATAAACGCATCAAAATTTTCACCTGAAGATGTCTTAATTCCATATCTTTTAGCATTTACAAAACCAAACCGTTGATAATAATTTGGATTACCAAAAATAATGATTGCTTTATATCCAAGCTCTCTTGCTTTTTTGATCGAAAAGTTCATTAACAAGGAACCTATCCCTTTTCTTTGAAAAGAGGGTAATACACTGAGCGGCCCCATACAAAGAACCTCAAACTCCTTATTTTCATCATTGATTACTTTTGCCTTTGAATAAATTATATTACCGATAATATAATCATTATCACATGCAACATAACATAAATCTTTTATAAATGCAGGCACTTTTCTAATCTTGTGAACTAACAAATGCTCACAACATCCCGGTCTATATACATCCCAAAAAGCTTCTCTCGTTAAATACTCTACTTGCTTGTAATCTTTTTCTTCTTCCAATCGGATTGAAACATTCATTGTTTTTCCCCCTTAAGAACAGATTATATGACTAGCCCGCCGGACGCGGGCGTACATTGCTTTTTCGCGCATTGCCGATAACGTATGCCGGTTCCCGACATCCGCAAAGCTTAGATAGCTCCTATCATAGCTTTGCGGATGTGGTCGCTCCAGCTTCATGAATAACTTACTTGTGCTACTTCATGATTCTTCTTGCCGCGACCCGTCAGCGGGAACCATGCGGTTAGGCGAAGTGTAAAAAATACCTTATATGGTCTCCAAAAAATCAACAAGCATCCTAGTGAATTCTATTGGAAATAACATCGGAGTATGGTGGCCACCTTTTTCAAAGACATAAGTTCTTGCCTCCGGGAATAAATTAATAAGCTCCTGAAATCTGTCAATGGTATCTTTATCATCTCTGCTGTTTATTAAAAACACGGCTCCTTTCCAATTTAAAACATCGGGCAGTTCTTCTTTAAGACTTTCAATGAGGCTTCCATAGAATAAAATCAACTTTTTTTGATCAACGTTTTCATAAATTTTTTCTAAGTATACACGGCGGTATGAGTTCCATGTTGATTCCGGAACATTTTTTATACGCTTTTTAATAGCCATATTTATTATAAATTGTGGGATATACTTTATTATTCTCATTTTCTTGTTTTGGACTCTTTTAATGAATGATGAGCATACAAAAAATGTATGGGCTAATATAATTTTATCTACTTTTTCCGGAAATAATGAAATAAAATATTGCACTAATAACCCGCCATAAGATAGACCGCATAGAACAACATGTTTAATATTCTCACAATCCAGAATAGTGTTCAAAACATTTGCCCGTAAATAAAATGATTCGGAGATCAAATCAAATGAAGGTGCAATAATTTGATAAGATTTCTCCAACTCATTTATCTGATATGCCCACATCCCAGCATCAAGTCCGCCACCATGGAGAAAAACGATTGCCTTATCAGTTTTTTCTCCTGAACGGATATATTTCCACTCTTTGTTTTGATAAGTAATTGTTTTATATGGATGCCGCTTCCAAAAATCATCAAAATATGCTCGTGCTTTTTCCTCATCTATTTTATATGTACTTTTCATCACCATTTTTTCTCTCTCCTTTTTACATATTGCCTAACGTTCCTGGCTTCACGGCGCCTCTGAGCCCGACCCCCGAAGCCCTTCTCTTATAGCGGTGCTTGCACCCGGCAAAGAGGTGTGGCGCGCAAACTACAGCCTTGCCCTCAATCCTTACCTCGCTGCTCCTGCTTTTCGCGCCGAATGGGAAGCCATTGTTAGCCGAAGTGTCTGTTATTATTTACTTTCCAGCCAAATCGCTTTACCATATTCTCCATTCCATAGTTCTTTGAAAGTTATTTTATTAATTAACTCACCGTTCTTATCAAATAGTTTTGTAAAATGTCCATATGACCCTGTTGGATGCGGGACCCCAATAACTACATGTGTAGGATACAAATATGCCAATACTTTATAAGTTTCCTTACCAACGGCAATAAGTGGCCAATCCAAAGGGACGACCTCTAATTCCTTATTTAAAAATTTTCTC
The DNA here is from genome assembly GCA_013540605.1 of Bacillota bacterium. Lineage (GTDB taxonomy): Bacteria > Bacillota > Clostridia > Ch29 > Ch29 > Ch29. Next base: position 390,061 of record JABVCK010000029.1, on the reverse strand, counting down.
GTACAAGTTCTAAATGTTTGAATTGGGGGTAATCTCCCCGGCACAAAATTTTCACACTTCACCAGTTCACTCCATAATATCAGACCCGTAAACCCTAACTGATTAATCAGATTTCGTAGAGAATTGTAATATTTCAACTTAGAAATCCTCATGTCCCAATATGATAATACTCTCTCATAGCCTTGTCCCTTAGATCTATAAAAACTCCTCTCATCCTTGTTAGATATTCCAGGGTTAATTCCAATTATCGCTGCTCCTCTTTCATCTTCTTTTCGTCCTCTTTGTTCCAGTACCATGCAACGAGGAATTATCCCATTCTGTGGATCACAGTTTATTCCTTCACAATTAAGCATGCAATCTACCATAATCTCCCCAAGTTGATAGAGTTTCGTTCGAATACATTCTATATCGTTCATGCATTTTCCCCCTAGATAATGACATTTCGGCTAACGTTTCCGAGTTTGAGACGTTGGTGAGGCTTAGATAGCTCTTATCTTAGCCGAACCAATGTGGGAGCGATGACATCTTGAATCAGCTTCTTCGAATCAACTCCGTGAATTTGTCTGCCTCTTCGAATACTCATCTTCGGAAACCGCGCCCCGTAAGCTCAAACTCGGTGTTAGGCGATTTTGGCTGCCCCTCGAAGCCAAGAGCAGCAAGGAGGCTGCGGCCATAAATTATCTTTTAAAACCACCTTCAGAATGTATTACTTGACCAGTTATCCATTGTGCGTCATCACTTGCCAAAAAAGCAATTAATCGTGCAACATCCTCCGGCTGTCCAATTCTATTTAATGGAAATCTTCTTATTAATTCGCTTTCAAGATCTTTTGTCATCCACCCTGTATCAGTAGGACCCGGATTGACAGCATTAACGGTGATTCCTTTCTCTACAACCGCTGCCGAGAGTGTATATGTAATTGTCTCAATGGCTCCTTTAGTTATAGCATACGAGAGCTCATCTGGCATGGGCCCCAAAGATTGTCCTGATGTTAGATTAATAATTCTACCTCCAAAACCCTTAGTAAACCGTTTTACAAATTCAGTACTGAGTAAAGTGGTGGCACGAATATTAACTTTATAATGTTCATCTAAGCTTGATGTAGATATACTCTCAAAATTATCATTTACAGAGTAGCAAGCGTTGTTAACCAATATGTCCGGAACTCCCAATTTGTTTTCTACCATATCCATTAACTTTAAATACGAATACTCCTCAGATAAATCCAATTCCAAGCTCTCACATCGTACGCCTAAATTAGTCAATTCTTTTTGTAGTTGTAGAGGCTCATTATCTTCAACTCCCCAAGTCATCATTCGATCATATGGCCTCCAGTAGGTAAAAAATATATCAGCACCTTTTACAGCAAAATTTCTACATACAGCAGTACCTATTCCTTTTGCCCTGCTTACCAGTTCTTGCCAGCCAGCCACATATATCATCTACACATTGCCATATCCTATGGAGGACGGATTGGCCTGTTGGAGCTCCTTTAGAATAACCGTAGAGCCTTATTGAGATTGATTGCAGGCATCCAAGAAAATGAAGGCTTATCCTGGAAAACCAATTCCGCCACCGCATAAGAGTAGATTCGTCTGCAGGAACTGAAATTGGCTCGTTCTCGGATATTACCATTTCAATACATTCGCTGCTGTATCTTTTATATGGAACAAGAATATCCGGCAATTCATGATGAATTTTCCCGCAATGCTGACACTTCAATCTTCGGATGATAAGTACATTTTTATTGCCTTCTGAGTTGATATATTTCCTTTTGCGGGAACCGATAACTTCCATTTCAAAGCTGCCGCAGCATGGGCAGGGTATTCTCTCCAAACTCCTAACGAAAAACCCATTTTGGGGCCTTTTCAACAAGCTCATACTTTGATACAATTACCATATGATTTTTAGGGTGGCTTTCTTGTTGTTGCTGCGCCACAGTAACACGTAAAACAAGAAAGCCTTTTCCTTTCTAAAAACTTATATGGTCATTATATCCATCAATTTCTGGACAGGCAATACCGTCAGCTTTGTGTCATTTTAGATTGGCTGAAACAATTGACGCAGGACGGCGCGGCCTTTGCGACCAATTTCATTTAACGTTAGCATCTCCGACACCATAGAATCTAATGGCCATTATTGACTTGATGATTATGGTGTGATAGTGGCTACATATAAAACCTGCTCGAGCGGGAGTCTGACGCTCCATTAAATCGGAGCACTATCCTTACGGAGATGCAATGTTCTATGAAGTGCGACTGGTAGCAACTTGGCAGAGCTTGTCCATGAACGACAAGCCCTTAATAAACGCCTCTATCTTTTTTCCAAACTGAATAAAACTTTTCGATTTCAACAACCATCCTCCGCGCCTCATCATCAATAATATAATCAGGATCATTAGATTGCACTAACTTCTTCAATTCCAAATAATCTATGTACTTTACATCTTGCACAGCTTCTTCAAGTACCTTTTTAACTTCATTAACATCAGCATTTTTAACCGCAATGTATTCGTAGCAAATCTCTCTTTCGAACCCTTCTCGCAATTGGAGTTGTACCTTTATGGTATCAATGTTGAATCAAGACTTCCCCTTTTTCACTAAGAAGCCAAATCTTAGATGAACCATGCCATTCTCCTTCTTTATGCACTTCGTTCCTTTCCTTTTTTACTCCGGTAAAATTGCCTTCTTCCGTTAGTATGTCTAAATATTCTTCCATAGTGACCCTCCCAAAGCAATGTTCTATTCGATAAATCATCTATGTAAAAATGAGTTATTATGCTCCTTGCGTCCACTCAATCAACCGCGCAACGCGATGTCGCGCACCAATCCGTCGCATTTCAGAGAACGTCCCGAGTATTCCCGACACGCTATTCAGCTTTCATCTAGGCGAAGTGTCGGCAATACTGTGTCAGCTGAAGTGGGGCTATCTTTTCAAAGATTAATCCTTTCGTATTAACAAATTGGAATCATCATCCGCTGAATAAATCTTTATACTTTCTCCTTTAGAGAATTTTTTCATGAAGGAAATTATTTCTTTTTGATCTGAAAAAATCTGCAATTTATCTGGAAGATCATTTGCTTGTATTTTATTATTTTCCACAGCAACTAATGGAATATATGCTTTTGTTAGGTATGGCATTCAGAACCCCAAAATAAAATGTCTTTGCAACTCAAACATATCATGGTCAAATCCCCTTTTGGAGTTCCGATGGCCTTCAATATCTAAGTATAAAACCCTCTTTTGGTTAGGCGATTTCTTCTGGGCCTCTTTTACCAGGTCAAATACAATTTGGACACTTGCTTCAAAACCTTCATTTTTAAATACATTATGATATATTACTATTGCCTTCTCTTTTAATTGATTAATGTTATCCGGGTTCTCTTGGATTGGGGTCAGTGAATCTAAATCACCAGCGTTCATTAAATTAGAACGCCATTGATCTATGAACTCCCACCAATAGTCCCACATCTGTCTAATCTGTTTTCTTTTTTCGGGATTACCGCCAAATAAGTCATGGCAAGAGGCACATAATGGTGCGGCATTCTCAATTGTATTAGCTCCATCTTCGGATTCAGGAGTAATATGATGAACCTCAACAAACAGTTTATAACATATGCAACACCGAAAGCCCGCTTTTTGTTTTGCTTCTAATTTGACTCTCTCGGAAAAAGGCATAACTATCCCCCTCGTTTTCTCGTTTTCAAGATAGCCAGAAAAACCGACCATTAATCCCTCTCCGGCAGCAACATTTCACATAACTTCTGTACCACCGAAACAAACAGTTTGGAAATGCCGGTCTGCAATAGCGCATCCCTCGTCATATTACCAATTAATTTCATGCAATTCTACATATTACCATTATATTTTCGGCCTAACAATTCCTTCTGCTTTCATCGAAAAATTTTCCTCATTTTTCGCTGTTCATCTTCTTCGTCTGTTATACCTTCCCATGAAAAAAAAAGACATCTCATCTAGAGATGCCTTTTATACTGTCTTCTTGATACCGGCGGTTGAAGTATTTCCGAGAGCACTATACCCTTTAGTATGTCTTCCGCGTCAAAACTGCCGAAGCTCCATGCCTCACGGCTCTGTACCGGCTCTTCCAACGGAGAAGCCTTATCCTTTTTCCTATCGGCTTTCTTATCCGGCTTTGGCTGCTCCTGAACGGATAGGCTGCTGGTATACACGCTCTGCAGGTCTACCTGGTCAAGGGGCCCTTCAGCGCCGGTATAAACATCCTGCCAGTCAACGTCCCTGCGGAGTGTATCTGCTGCTTCTATACTCCGCCTTTGTTCAGGCCTCGCCGGAGTTCTCGGTCTTCGTGGGGAACTGCTTGCATTCCCATCAACCCTCTTCTCCATTCCCTCAGCTTTCTTCTCCATTTCACTGACCATGCTTTCCAGCCTGTCCATCAGGCTTCTGCCGGTCGTCCTTTTTGGGGCCTGCCTGGGGTCATTCTCTCTTTTTCTGTTGCTGTTTGCCGCCCTCTTCCTCATAGTGAGAAAAACCGGTATAAGAATATATATCAGTATCCTTAGGATGTCGTCAAAATCCATTATAACTCCCTCCCCGGGATTTTACTTCTTGTCCTGTTTGTCTATCTGTTCCTCCTTCTTGCCCATATTGGAAATCGACTCCCTCATGTTTGTATCGGCAAGCACGTTTCTCATATTGTAATAATCCATCACTCCGAGTTTTCCGGTACGCAGCGCCTCTGCCATGGCCTTCGGGACCTCTGCCTCCGCTTCTACAACCTTTGCTCTCATCTCCTGTACCGACGCCTTCATTTCCTGTTCCTTCGCCACAGCCATGGCCCTTCTCTCTTCGGCTTTGGCCTGGGCTATACGCTTATCGGCCTCCGCCTGGTCTGTTTGCAGCTGTGCGCCTATGTTCCTGCCTACATCCACATCGGCGATATCGATTGAGAGTATTTCAAAGGCCGTACCTGCATCCAAGCCTTTGCCCAAAACCGTCCTGGATATCGAATCCGGGTTTTCTAGAACCGCCTTATGTGTTTCGGCCGAACCTACGGTGGTTACTATACCTTCACCGACCCTGGCGATTATCGTCTCTTCGCCGGCGCCGCCCACCAGCCTATCAATATTAGCCCTCACGGTTACCCTGGCCTTGACCATTACCTCTATGCCATCCTTGGCCACGGCAGCTACCTTCGGAGTCTCTATAACACGGGGGTTAACACTCATCTGTACCGCCTGCAGCACATCCCTGCCCGCCAGGTCTATTGCTGCCGCCCTTTCAAATCCCAGGGGTATATCCGCCCTCTGGGCAGCAATCAGCGCGTTGACGACCCTATCAACGTTGCCGCCGGCCAGGTAGTGGGCTTCCAGCTTATTCACTCCCACATTCAGGCCTGCCTTTGTAGCCTTTATCAGGGGGTTAACGATCCTAGAGGGTATAACCCTTCTGAGCCTCATCCCGACAAGGGTGAAAATCCCTATTTTCACACCCGCTGCCAAGGCGGAAATCCACAGCCCGATAGGCACAAAGGATAGTAGGAATACAAGACCTACAAAAACCAAACCGATAATTACAATTATGCTAATCAATGGACCCATATTTCTATACCTCCTTTTAAATGTAAGGGAACACACCGCTGCTATGCGGGTATTCCTTGCTGCGGAATGTCCCCGATGTAGTCGCCAGTTAACATATGACAGATGCAGACGTCAGCGCAAGGCTATAGGGCAAAGGAAGCAAAAGAACCGTCCCCATGCTTCCCCATGCTTCCATGCTTCCCCATGCTTAGTGAGCCTTACCCTAATACCTGTGAACTGTGATCTAATACCTGCGATCTGCGATCTATACCCTAACAACTACGAACTACCAACTACAAACTACAAACTACGAACTATAATTCTGTTTCCCTCAACCTTGATTACCTTAACCTTGTCCCCTGCTTGTATATATTCCCCAAGAGTTACAACGTCAATCCTTTTACCTTCGACTTCCGCTGTTCCCGCCGGTCTCAGGGGAGTCAGCGCCACCCCTTCGCTGTCGACGAGGGAGGCCAGACTCTTCATGCCCAGATACCCTTCATCCCGGTTCTGCTGTGTTGAGAGAATAAGCCTGTCAAAGTATTTGCTCCTTGGCGCAAACTTCAACAGTATGGTTATCAATACAACGCTGAGTATGATCGATAACAAAAGGGAGACCACTGCCTGCTGTACGGACGCCGAAGCCATGAAAATACTTGCCATTATGCTTATTATCCCTCCGACACCTGGAAATCCGAATCCGGGTATCGATAACTCCACCAGCAATAGTATAATACCTATTACAAAAAGTATTACGGCAGACCATCCCGCATGACCCGCAAGCATGTTGCCCGCAAAGAAGAGGCCAAAGGATAGAAGCCCTATTGTTCCTGCTATGCCGAAACCTGCGATGAACAGTTCCGCCACCAACCCGCCAAATCCCAGGGCAAGCAGCAATGAACTGACAACCTGGTTGGTTACAATTTTCGCAAGCTTAACCTGGTAGCTTTCCTGAGCCTCCACGACTTTGGCATTCTCAAACCCTAACCACCGGTTGAGTTCGCTCCTGGATGACGCCGTTTTGTCCGCTACCCCCAGCTCTACTGCTCTGGCAGCCGTTAGGTTAAGAAGCTTCCCTTTTTCAATGACTCCGGGTATCTCTATATCCCTGTCCGCCATCGCTGCGACTATCTCCGCGTCTCTTCCCCTGAGCTCGGCCACCTTTCTCAGTTCGCCGGCCCAAAAGGATATGTTTTTCTCGGTATAGGGAATGGTCTCAGCAGAGCCTATGCTGCTGCCCGGCGCCATAGCAACCTTTTCCGCGGATATTGTAATCAATACGCCTGCTGAAATTGCCCTGTCTTTCACGTAAGCAACCGTGTCCAGGCCGGAATTGATAATGGCATCGCTTATCTCCAGGGCTGAATCCACCCTTCCCCCCAGGGTGGAAATCTCCAGTACGACCGCAGACGCTCCTGCCGCATAAGCCTTCTCCAGTTCTACGGATATAAAGGTTTTAAGAGCCGGGTTCACCTCCCCCCGTACCGGGATATAGTACACCATATCATCCTGTGCATATGCCTGGCCGGCAAATGCCGGCAAAATCAAAGCCATCAGCATCATAATAACGCCGATTTTTGCAAATGACCTCTTCGCCCCCATAGTATTCCCTCCTCCTGTACATTAACATTATATTTAATTTGTCTATTTCTTACAATAAAAAACGCGGGATTATTTTAAAAATAATCCCCATGCTAAATATCCTTTATGCGAATATCCGCCACAAGAGGCAAATGATCCGACGCATCCGAATCAATCGTGAATGCCTCCCTCGAAGCGATCTCCGGAGACACAAAGATATAGTCTATCTGTACCCTGGTACCGTCTCTTCTTTGGAAAGTGTGCAGTTCATTCTTTTCAAGATCGCCAACTACTTCCTTGAGTTCCCTGCTGATATACATTATTTCGCCGCTGTCAGGGGCAGAATTGAAATCTCCCACCAGTATGACTTCGCCTTCCAGAATTTCCAGGTAGCTTTTTATCTGCTGCAGCTGCCTGTTTCTCGTACTTCTGTTAAGTGAAAGGTGGGTGACCAAAAAGTTTATTTCCTTTCCGTTTACGTCAATGCGCGCGGAAAGCACCCCCCTGCTCTCCTCTTTACTATCCAACTGCAGGTTGCTGACGCTGATGATCGGAAACTTGCTTAAGATCGCATTCCCGTATTCCGCCCCCAGAATATTTAGTGCATCTCCAAAATAATAGTACATATCAAGCTTTTCTGCGAGCCTTCTGGTCTGGTCCATAAATAGGGTCCGGATAAACCTTTTATCCACTTCCTGCAGCCCCACCACCTGAGCACCGCTTTCTTCTATTACCCGGGCGATACCGTCGATATCTATCCTTCCGTCGGGCGAAATGGCGTGATGGATATTGTATGTCATTACCCTGAGGTCAATCACCGGACTGCTGTCAAGGGGGCTTACCATGAACACGTTTCTCCAGTTGAACCGTTTCCAGTATTCGTTGCCGGACGGGGAAATGTATCCCCCCTTAATGGTAACCAGTTTTTGTACTTCCGGATCCTCGCCGATGTCAATCCTAAACCTTCCCCTATTATCCGGGACAGCCTCAAGCAGCTTTGAGCCGTACTGGAATACTACTCTCCCTTCCCTGTTTACCGTACCGGTAATAGCGTTTTCGCTTTTTCTGTATGTGGCGTAAAAATAAGGTATGTCAAACTGAAAGCTGTAACCCTTCTCTTTGTATGCTATCCTGTCGCCATCCCTTACTTCCCTTATCGTTTCTTCAAAACTATTCTGAAACACAAATTCCCCGTTTTTTTGGTATAGGGTGCCTCCAACCTTTGATTTAATATTCGAGTTTCTATCGTATACTTTGATTTCCGGGGTTTCCCCGCTGAGACCCCATCCCTTAACCTTAAGATACTCCTTCCCTGCTTCTACAACAATCCGTGGTATATACCTTGTAACAGACGTACTCAACCCGCCGGGGAAAGTAATCGTTGAGTATAAGGCCGTACCGGGGAGCAGCAGTTCATTCGGCACTTCGCTGACATCAACCCGGTGCCATCCGTCCTTCTCCGCCAGCACCGAGTGTTTACTGGTCATACTTCCATTAACAAAGGTCAGATTATATGCACTGTTTTTCTCCAGGTACACCTTAACTTCCCTGTTTTTGATGTCAATATCAACCTGGGGAACGTTGAGCATATAGGTTCTTTCTATGGATGAACCGGGAAATAAGACTGCCCTGATCGGAAGCTTTTCCGGTATATCCATATTCAGGATGTACCTATTAAATCTGGTGTTCTCGATGCGTTTGGTGAAGTACTGCTCCAGGTCTCTTTTAACTATCAATTTGCCTTCACTGTCGTAGATTTCAATAGGAATACTGGTAATATAAACGGGAGTGGTGAGGTTGACCTCTATCGTTCCACTATTGCTGTCAAAAAGATAATCGAATCTTAAGTTTAGCTGCGAATAGCCTCTAGGAATTACCGCAATCATTGAGAACAACAAAACAACGATTAAGACCCCAACAAAATTCCGCCTCATCCACAAACCCCCTTCCCCTAGCCGGTATTCCTACTATTTTAATTATAGCATAAGACCGATTATCTCTTATATTCCAATTTATGGGGATGGGGTTAGGTGCTAGTTTTTAATAATGTAAAGATACGCCTTCTGAGGATAAGGTTGGAAATTTGCGGGCTCGGTTGCAATCAATACAGTTGAGCCTACATTGCTGCTCTGGTAAATCTCAAAGGCACCCGAGAACAGGATTTCCTCCGCGTTCCCGATTTTTTCCTTGAGATATGTCCTCCCTTCAACCCTGTCTATCGTTCTCGTATAAATTCTGTCCCCTACGCTAAGGAGAAAAAATCCTTTGTCGCTTGTATAATCGAAGCTTCTTTCTACCGGGGTAATGGATCCATCTTCCGATATAAGCATACCCTTTTCTATTGTACTGCCTCCCTGGTCGTACTGTGAAATATACCAGAACACCAGTTGTTCTGCCATATCCCTGAAGTATATGAGTTCACCGTCTGCTTCGGAAACCATTACAGAAACATCCCCATTTGCAGGCCGCTTGTATACTCCGGTACTGTGCAGGTATTTTATGGGTATATCTCCCATCCACGGTTCTGTCTTGGTTCCGATATAACCGGCGGTATAGTAGTAAGCGCCGCTCTTTTCATCATATGCAAAGATCCCCAGACGTTTCCCATCGGGTGGGACAATATCTCCGGTCACCTGTCCGTTTTCATCGTACAAGAGAATTCTTTCTGTTCCAACTGCCCAATCCCCATCCTCTCCCTGCTGTATGTTCTCCGGGAGGCACAGGGAAGCTGCTATTCTGCCGCCGTAAATCCCGACCAGGTCAATCCTGAGGTTATTATCGGGAGATTTCAATAGGATTTCTTTTTCAAGGATTGGATTATACACTAAAATCACCTGTTCACCCTTCTCCCTTGTCTCCCAGGCCATTAACGAACCATCTTCACTGTATAATACCATGACGAGGTATCCTGGCATATCCTCCCTGAGCACTTTGCTGCTGCCATCTGCAAGGTCAATCCTGTACAGCTGCTCGTTTTTCTGTATCATCAGGAACCTGCCGTCTGCGGTCATCTTAAGCGATTCGAAATAATCAGCCCTTGCTGCCGGAACGAAAGCCAGCGTCGTGCTTTCCTTGTCCCGGATCCCCTTTTCTGCAACCCAGAACCCCTGCTGTCCCGCAAAGGGACCGGTGTTGATATTGCCATACACCATAAATACAGCCTTCCCGTCATCCTTGACCCGAAGCAGTACCAATCCGTTCCTGACCTGATAACCGGGGGTTTCTATCGAATCAAGCTGAAAAACCTCCTTGGCCTCACCCGAGAGGATATTGACCATCCAGATTTCAGATATGCCGAAATTGTTTGCCGTAAATGCTGCATACTGTTCATTAGGGCTTCCCTGGCTCTGGTACAGGCTTATTCCGGTGAAGGGACCCAGTTTGAGCAGTCTCCCCTGCTTTACCATGCCCACTTCCCAGCCAATCTCCCCCGTAGAGGAAAGGACCGGCCTTCCAGTCCGGCTAATCCTGGTGATTTTCCACTCTCCATTCTCTTTCTGCAGGCCGTAATATTCCTTGAACAGCCACTTCTGTTTACTGCCGTTCTCTGTTACCTCTATACTGTAGTGTACTTCAGCCTCCGCATAGGGTCCTCCCATCTCAGGGCCTATGCTGGCAATCGTTATTACAGGCTGGTCCAGCATCGTGAACTTCCTGTCCTTATCACCCCATAGTAACAGTTCCCACCCCGAACCTTCTGACAATGAGGCAAAGGTCGACATTTCCCTGCCTTCGCCCTTATCCGCATAGCTGCGTACAATCTGATCCAGGTATTTCTCGGCATCCTTCTTTGACCCGCTCCAGCTTGCATCCATAAACCCTTTCAGGATAGTTTCTATGGCTTCAACTGTCTCACCGGGCGCTTCATTGATTCTTCCGTAATAGGTCACATTACCGGTAACCGTATCTCCCTCACGCCATACAACACTGATTTCTAGAAAATACCTCCTATTATACTGCTGAACCCCTATTTCGGGGAATCTGTAGCCGAATGCTATACCCCTGCCATCCTTAACAAAACTTTCAGGATCCACTTCTGTCGAACTGATTTCCTTTACTTCGTTTATATCTCCATAATACAACACATCTTCAGAATAGACCTTAACCGCCACCCAATACGGCTCCTTCAGCATACCTTCAATCATCAGCTGCAGCTCTTCACCCTGCTCAAGCGGAACGGCAATATCCGGAAGAATGGGCGGCCAAACTGCTTCGACATGTCTTGTGTTACCCTTTACATTCCATATATAACTGCCCAGGGAAGTTCCATACTCCTTACCCCCTTTAACCATTGTTAGTTTAGGCGGGTTTCCATTCTCCTCCGGCGCCTGTGCCACAGGTTCTTCTCCCGGTGCATTACCGGAATTGCCTGGTTTTGAGCATGAAACGCCCAGCAGTAGAACGAAGCACAGCATCAATATCAAAGATTTTTTCATTGGCTTTCCTCCATTCAATATATACAATCTATGCCCGTTGTTCAGTCCGTTGAAACCTGCTATTATTTATCCACCCGGAAAGTGTCTATTGCATGGTTAAACTCTTCTTCTGCAACCGGAGGAACAGTGGTTCTCAGTTCGTATCTCCTTTTTCCGTCATAAAAAACCGCATTTTTTAAAAGCGCCTCTGAGCCGTCACCCTTTGATTTAATCGTATAAGTATATAGTGTAAGATGATTTTTTTCTATATTCGTCAGGGGTTCAACCAGCTCATTATCAGCTTCTTCTGCATTGAGCTTCCGGCTGATTTCCGCCCGGAGCCACTCTTCCAATTCCTCCTCTGTGCACTCCTTCACATCAAAAACGATTGTTTTCCCTGTTGCCGTTTCCTGTACAAAACCCTTCTCCACTTTGTCCCAGGTTTTTGGGTATTCAAAGGACCAACCGTCCCCGCTTGTATATAGCTTTATATCCTCATCGCTGTTATGCCCCCCGGGATTATTTGCTGAAAAACTATTAGCAGCGCATCCGGCGAGAGCTAGTGTTAAAATCATTACTGAAACCACTGTCATACACCTTTTTTTCATGTACCCATCCCTCCAGCTTTGTTTGCTTCAATATGTCCCACCGATTCTATTCTACAACGAATTTGTAAAGAAAATATTAAGCAAGACTCAAAAAGACCCGGAGCTTTGTCCGGGTCTTATCCCTTCACTGCAAATACTCTTTCACAAACCTGTTTACTACGCTGCCTTCGGCCCTTCCTTTTACCTTCGGCATGATTGCCCCCATCACCTTTCCCATATCTCTTATGCTGTTAGCGCCGACCTCGTTTATGGTTTGTTTCACTATCTCTTCTATTTCTTCTTCTGAAAGCTGTTGAGGGAGGTATTCCTGAAGAATTTCTATCTCTCTTTCGTTCTTCTCCACAAGGTCCTGCCTGTTACCCTTCCTAAAATCCTCAATGGCCTCTTTCCTCAGCTTTGCTTCCTTTGAAAGAACTTCTATCACTCCCTGGTCATCAAGGTCCACCCTCTGGTCCTTCTCAACCTGCAGTATGGCAGCCCTTGCCATGCTCAGAATGTTCTTCCGGAAAGCATCCCTGTTTTTCATGGCAGTCCTCATGTCGTCCAAAAGCCTTTGTTTGAGGGACATGTTTTCACCCCCATTTCCTTAATATCGGCTCTTCGATTTTCTTTTTCTTGCCGCTTCAGACTTCTTTTTTCTTCTCACGCTTGGTTTCTCATAGTGTTCCCTTTTTCTAACTTCTGCAAGAACACCAGATTTAGCGCATTCCCTCTTAAAACGTCTAAGAGCGTTATCGAGAGATTCGTTATCCCTAACTTTTATCTCAGACACTCATATCTCCCTCCCTCCGCTACAAACAATTCAACATAATCCTGTTTCAGTCGATGCTGCAGCTCTTGCTTAGTACAAGCAACACCCCTAATTATATAACATCTGATTTTTGTGTGTCAATATTTTAGCCGGGAGGCCACTGCATATATCGTCCACCAAGCAGGTGGAAATGAATATGCCCTACACTCTGACCGCCTTCTTCCCCGCAGTTGTTTACTACCCTGAAACCCTTCTCCGATATGCCCTTTTCTCTGGCAAGCCTGGCAGCAACCATCATGATGTGAGAGAGGATATTTTGTTCCTCTTGCTCCACCTCCAGGAGGGAAGGAATGTGCTTCTTCGGCATAATCAATATATGCACCGGGGCTTTCGGGTCGATGTCGTTGATAGCAACAACCCTGTCGTCCTGGTAAACCATGTCCCCGGGAATCTCACCATCTATTATTTTACAGAATATGCAATCCGACAAGAAAATCACCTCCTTGTCCGGTAATCGAACCATAATTTTATGTATTCAACAGCAGGAAAGCAAATCCTTCCGCCGTATTAAAAATTTTAAGCAAGATGTCCTTCCATAAAATCTTCTTTGCTGATATTCAACCTGACCTTTCTTATCCGGTTTTTGAGTTCTTCACCGCCCGGAACCATTACCTTGATATAGTTATCGGATAACCCTTCGTAGAAACCCTCTCTGTATCCGCTTTCCTGCTCAAAAAGGACCTCAAGCTCCTGTCCCACAAATCCGTCATGGAAAATCTTCCTGCATTTTCCGGCCAGTTCGATCAGCCTGCTGCTTCTTTCATCTTTAACGCCCGCTTGTATCTGCCCTTTATATCCGGCAGCCGGCGTCCCTTTTCTGGGAGAATACTTAAAAACATGCATATTGCTTAAGCTTATCTCTTTGAGAAACTCATAAGTTATATTAAACTCTTCATCGGTTTCCCCGGGAAAACCCACCATTATGTCGGTGGTTATCGCCACCCCCGGAATGCATTCCCTTAGTATGTCGACAGTTTTCCTGTATTCCTTTGTTGTATACCTGCGCCCCATCCTCTTAAGTGTTTCATCGCAGCCGCTCTGGAGGGACAGGTGGAAATGCCGGCACACCTTGTCCAACCGTGCTATCTCCGCTATTATTCTTTCGGTCAGGTAGGTTGGTTCAAGAGAACTGAGCCGTATACGCTTCAACCCTTCAATTTTATCCAGTTCTTTGACTATGTCGATCAGTCCGGTATTCTTCCTGAGGTCCTTTCCGTACGATGTGACGTGAATCCCTGTCAGCACGACCTCCTGATAACCCAACCTCACCAGTTTTTCAACCTGCCCGTAAATTCTACCTGGATCCCTGCTTCGCAATGGTCCCCTTGCATAGGGAATAATACAGTAAGTGCAGAACTGCCGGCACCCTTCCTGTATCTTGACAAAGGCCCGGGTTCTCCCCTCGTGCATGTATTCCAGTTCAAGCTCTTCGAACTCCACAATTTCTTCAATATCCTTAACGGCATTGACAGGCCCTGTGCTTTCTGCCGCCCGCTCAACAAGCTCAACAATCCTGGTTTTTTCCGCTGTGCCTACCACAAGGTCAACCCCGGGAATCGCCATCACTTCATCGGGAGCAACCTGGACATAGCAGCCCACCACAACCACAAGGGCATCAGGATTCCGTCTCTTCGCCCTTCGTATCACCTGCCTGGATTTACTATCGCCATGGTGTGTAACGGTACAGGTGTTTATTACGTATACATCCGCTTTCTCATCAAAGGAGGTTACACCATAACCATGCTTTCTGAACAACTCTTCCATCCCTTCGGTCTCGTATTGGTTTACTTTACACCCGAGGGTGAAAAACGCCACAGACTTCATTACAATCCTCCTATGTCCCCGAACCTGTACATCAGTACCGCCGTAAGGACCATTCCGGCTGTCTCCGTTCTGAATATCCTGGGGCCCATTTTTATTGTTATTATACCCCTGTTTCTGGCCTGCTCCACCTCTTTCTCCTCAAAGCCGCCCTCAGGACCGACAAAAACCGCGATTGTTTTCAGCCCGTCGGCACAGGAAATGGATCTCAATGAACGGCTTCTTTCCCCAACATAGGGCAGTATAGGGAGGTCACATTCTTTCATCATATCCAGGGCCGTTTGAAAGCTTACGGTACCGGTTACTTCAGGGATTATGCCTCTCCTGCTTTGCTTTGCGGCTTCAAGGGCAATCCTCTGCCACCTCGCAATCTTTCTTTGCTCGTCCTTATCACTTTCAATCCTTACCACGGTTCTCGCGGTTGTAACGGGGACAAACCTTTTAACCCCCAGCTCTGTTCCCTTCTGGATGATAAAATCCATCTTGGTGCTTTTTGGTACTGCCTGAAACAGTGTTATGTCAATAGGGGCTTCTGTCCCCGTAGGTCTGGAATTATTAACGGTTACAAAAATCTCATCCTTTATAATCTTCTGAATCTCCCCGTCGTAATCGGAGTTGTCACCGTCGCAGAGAACAACCTTATCCCCTACCCCGAGGCGAAGGACCTTGGTTATATGCTTTACATCTTCGCCACTTATTTTAACTCTTTTACCGTCAAAATCCCTTTTATCCACATAAAATCTGTTCATATCTTCTGTCCTTTCATACAGGCAGCCAGCGCTCCCCATCCATTCAGGAGCAGTTTTTCAATTATCATCATATCTTTACTCTCCAGAACCTCTGCGACCTCATCCATCCTTTCCCTGATGATGCCGGAGACAATGAAAACGCCGCCGGGCTTCAAATATTTCTCCACGCTCTCACTCATCTTGATAATTACATCGGCCACAATATTTGCCACTATTATATCTGCATCTCCTGCCACCCTATCGAAAAGGTTGCCCCTGTCCACCTTTACTACATCCGAAACATTATTTCGTTTTACATTATCGGCAGCAATACGCACGGCCAGCTCCTGTATATCATATGCTTCAACTTCGCCTGCGCCCAGCTTTGCTGCAGTGATGGCAAGAATACCGCTTCCACAGCCTATATCCAGCACCCTATGACCCGGTTTCACATATTTCTCCAAAAGCTCAATACAAAGGGATGTACTCTCGTGAGTCCCTGTACCGAATGCCATTCCGGGGTCCAGATCGATTACTATGTCTCCCTGGCTTTCAACGTACATTTCCCATGAAGGCTTTATTATAATATTCTGTCCTATTTTTATCGGCTTATAATATTTTTTCCAGCTCTCAGCCCAGTCGTCTTCCTCAACCTCTCCTGTTTCCAGGCTGAGGCAGCCTAAATGCGCGTTTCCCTCTTTCAGGATTTGCAGCTCTTCCATAATCATTTCTATCCTGTCGTGCAACGTATCGTCAAAGGGCAAATATCCTTTCACGGTCACTTCCCCTGAATCCGCCTTTATCAGACCGGGGTCGACGTAATCCCAGCTTTCTCTATCCTGAAACAAGTCTTTGATGTCAGCGGGGTCCTCGATAACAACTCCCATTATCCCGGCCTCATACAGCAGGTTCGAAACGAGGTCCATTCCGTCGTTATTTGTGGTTACGGCTAATTCCATCCATCTCATAAAAACGCCCCCCTGCTACACACCGAAGGCATCCTTCATCTTGTCTATAAAGCTCTTATGCCCTGGATTAACCTCGTCTCCCGTAGCCTCTGCAAATTTTCTCAACAGCTCTTTTTGTTCACTGTTGAGCTTCCTTGGAACATCCACAACAACCTTGACATACTGGTCGCCCCGTCCCCTATCGTTCAGCCGCGGTATGCCCTTTCCCCTAAGCCGGAACACCGTACCGCTCTGAGTACCTTCAGGTATCACCTGTTTGACCTTACCGTCCAGCGTGGGAACAGTTATCTCATCGCCAAGGGCAGCCTGGACAAAGGTGATCGGGATTTCGCAGTACACGTTCTCCCCTTCCCGTTTAAAGAACTTGTGGGGCCTCACTCGAATATACACAAAAAGGTCTCCGTTGGGACCTCCCCTTTCACCGGGTTCACCTTCACCCTTCAATGATATTACCGAACCGTTGTCTACACCCGATGGCACCTTAATGGTAATTTTTCTGCTTTTATAGGTTTTTCCGGTACCCCTGCATTCGGTGCAGGGTTCTTCCACTATTTTGCCTTCGCCGTGGCAGGCATCGCAGGTCCTTATGGTTTCGAATCTTCCCAGGGCAGTATTCTGCCTGTAGCGAATCTGTCCTGTGCCTCCGCACTGGGGACATGTCTTGGTGGAAGTTCCCGGCTTGGCCCCGGTTCCGCCGCATACCTCGCATCTTTCCTGCCTGTTTACTTTGACTTCTTTTGTTATACCGAAGGCAGCCTCCTCAAATTCAAGGTCCAGGTCCACGCGAAGGTCGTTTCCCTTGCTGGGCCTGTTGCTCCTCCTCGTACCCCCGAAACCTCCTCCGAATATTGTATCAAATATATCTCCGAAGCCTCCGAAATCTCCCTGGCCTCCAAAACCGCCGAAACCGCCAAAGCCGCCAAAGTCTCCGAAACCTCCCTGACCGCCTGTTCCTGCGTGACCGAAAGTATCGTACTGCTTCCTCTTGGAAGGATCGCTCAGCACCTCATAGGCTTCGTTAATCTCCTTAAACCGCTGCTCTGCACCCTTATCCCCCGGATTTATATCAGGGTGGTATTTTTTTGCCAGCTTTCTGTATGCCTTTTTTATTTCCTCTTCCGAGGCGTTCTTTTCTACTCCCAGGACTTCATAATAATCCCTCTTGCTCATACAGGCTCCACCTCATAATTTCAGCAAAACCGGCCCGTAGTTACTACAGGCCGGCAGCCCAATCTATTTATTATCATCCTCATCAACCACTTCATAGTCGGCATCAACTACATTATCCTCTTTCCCACCGCTGTTCTGACCCTGCTCTCCGGTTGCACCTCCCGCGGTCTGCTGATAAAGTTTTGCGGAAATCTCATAGAACACCTTGGTCAGTTCCTCAGTGGTTTTCTTCATGCTTTCCGTGTCGTCCTTGTCAAGGGCGTCCTTGACCTTCTTGAGCGCTTCCTCGATTTTTTGCCTGTCTGCCGGCTCTATTTTTTCTCCCATATCCTTCAAGGTCTTTTCGGTCTGGTAAACCAACGAATCAGCGTTATTCCTGATTTCAGCCTTCTCCTTGAGTTTCTTGTCATCCTCGGCAAATTTCTCCGCTTCCTTTATCTTTTGTTTGATTTCATCCTCAGACAGGTTAGTGGACGCAGTGATCGTTATCTTCTGTTCCTTTCCGGTGCCCAGGTCCTTTGCCGACACGTTGACTATACCGTTTGCGTCTATATCAAAGGTAACCTCTATCTGTGGAATTCCCCTTGGCGCCGGTGGTATGCCCGTAAGCTGGAATCTGCCGAGGGTAGTGTTGCCCGCAGCCATAGACCTTTCTCCCTGCAGCACGTGTATATCTACGCTGGTCTGCCCGTCTGCTGCGGTGGAAAAAATCTGGCTTTTTTTGGTCGGTATGGTTGTATTCCTTTCAATGAGCTTGGTAAACACTCCGCCCAGAGTTTCTATACCCAGCGACAGCGGAGTTACATCCAAAAGCACAATGTCTTTAACCTCACCAGTCAGAACACCGGCCTGGATAGCCGCCCCTATGGCAACGCATTCATCGGGGTTAATCCCTTTGTACGGGTCTTTGCCGGTAAGCTTTTTGACGGCCTCTTGCACAGCAGGTATCCTGGTGGAACCGCCAACCAGTATTACCTTGTCTATATTTTCGGGCTTAAGGCCGGCATCCTTCAACGCCTGCCTTGCGGGGCCCATTGTAGCCTCTATAAGGTCCGCTACGATCTCCTCGAATTTTGCCCTAGTAAGAGTAGTGTCAAGATGCTTTGGTCCGGATGCGTCGGCGGTTATGAATGGCAGGTTGATGCTGGTTGACATGACACCGGACAGCTCCTTCTTCGCTTTTTCAGCCTCGTCCTTCAGCCTTTGCAGCGCCACCCTGTCCTTTTTCAGGTCTATCCCGTATTCTTTCCTGAACTCACCGGCAAGATAATCAATAATCCTCTGGTCGAAGTCGTCTCCACCCAGTTTGTTATTACCGTTGGTGGCGAGTACTTCAAATACCCCGTCACCCAGTTCGAGTATGGATACGTCGAAGGTTCCTCCCCCGAGGTCGAACACAAGTATCTTCTGGTTATCTTCCTTGTCCAGACCGTAGGCCAGAGATGCGGCGGTAGGCTCGTTGATTATCCTGAGCACTTCGAGTCCGGCTATCCTCCCTGCGTCCTTTGTCGCCTGTCTCTGGCTGTCTGTAAAGTACGCAGGAACTGTGATAACGGCCTTGCTGATTTTCTCACCCAGATAGCTCTCTGCGTCGGCCTTCAGTTTTTGCAAAATCATAGCGGAGATTTCCTGGGGTGTGTAGTCTTTATTATCTATTTTTACCTTATAGTCACTGCCCATTTGTCTCTTTATTGAAACAATGGTCCGATCCGGATTTGTGATCGCCTGTCTTTTTGCAACCTGCCCGACCATTCTTTCTCCATCCTTTGAAAACGCAACAACCGAAGGGGTGGTCCTGTCCCCCTCAGCGTTAGGAATTACTACCGGCTCTCCTCCCTCCATTATCGCCACGCAGGAGTTGGTAGTACCTAAATCGATTCCTATTACCTTGCTCATTATATATCCTCCTCCTTATTATTTCGCTACCTTTACCATACTGGGCCGCAATACCCTGTTTTTTTGCACATACCCCTTCTGAAGAACCTCAACAACTGTTCCTTCCTCTGCTCCGGTTCCTTCAGCCTGCATTACGGCATGATGCCGGTTTGGATCGAATTTTTCGCCTAATGCAGCTATCTCGCTGACTTCGTACTTTGATAGTATCTCGCTTAACTGCTGCATTACCATCCTGATTCCCTGCCGGACCGGCTCGCAATCCGGATCATTCTCTGTACTGACCGCATTGAGAGCCCTTTCCATGTTGTCCAATACTCCCAAAAACTGAGTGATAATTTCACCCGAAATCTGGCTGTAAATCTCTTCCTTTTCCCTGGCTGTTCTTTTCCTGTAATTATCAAAATCCGCCTGCAGCCTCAGCAGTTTATCATAATAATCCTCACTCTTTTTCTTATACTCTTCCAGTTCCAGAGCGGTTCGCTCAGCCTCTCCATCTTCTCCGCCACAACCGGGGATTTGCGCGCTGCTGTCCTGTTCTTCCGGATTATCGGTACATTTTATTTCATCATCGGTTTCGGTATACTTATTATCTGTGCTATTATCCTTCATAGACCATCACCCTTGTCTTCAATATTTGGTTCTATTCCCCTAATTGTTTCTTGATAAGGCAGGTTATTTGGTCTGCCATGAATCCCATAATCGCAACCACCCTTGCGTATTCCATCCTGGTCGGCCCTATTATTCCTATTTTACCTATCTCTTTGTCGCCTACCCTGTATGTCGCGGTCACAAGGCTGCAGTCCCTGATATTCTCATTGTCAAGTTCACTTCCTATGCTAACCTTTACTCCTTTTCCGGCTATTCTGTTAATCAAACCTGCAAGCTGCTCCTTGTCCTCAATAAGGGCCAAAAGGTTTCTTGCTCTCGAAACATCGGAATACTCGGGAAAATTAAAAATATTGCGCATGCCGTCGGCATAAACCTCATCGCACTTCTTTTCTTCCAGGCTATCCACTATAAGGGGTATCAGATTGTCAAGCAGCCTGTACCTGTATGCATATCTCCTGAAGTCCTCTGAAGCAACGCTGCTGTTAAGTTCTTCCACCGTTGCACCCTGGAATATCTCGTTTACTACCTTCGTCAGACTTTCAAGGTAATCAGGGGTTACCGTATCCGCGGTCTTTATGATCGTATTTTTTACTATGCCGCTATCCGTTACAATAACTGCCACAAGGCTGTTACTGTCTATCGGAACAAAGTGAATATGTCTGAGGCGGCAATCATCAAGCTGGGAACTCATTGCCAGGGATGTATATCTGGTCAAATGGGAAAGAATCTTTACGGTTTTCCTGATAATGTTCTCAATTTCATCAGCCCTGTTTCCCAGCTCCGCCATTATCGCTGTCTGCTCTTCTTCGGTCAGTTTTTTAATTTTCATCAGCCGGTCAACGTATAACCTGTAAGCCCTCTCCGATGGAATCCTCCCTGCTGAAGTATGAGGCTGCTCAAGAAAACCCATTTCCTCTAAATCAGACATCTCATTTCTGATGGTCGCAGAGCTGATTCCGAGTTCGTATTTTTTTGCAATGGTCCTTGATCCTATAGGCTGTGCAGTTGTTATATAATCGGCGATAACAGCCTGCAAAATCTTGAGTTTTCTATCATCCATCTTCATACCATCACCCCTTTTATTAGCACTCTCTTCAATAGAGTGCTAATCACTCTTTTTTAAAATATCACTCCCCCCTTTTTTTGTCAACAGTTTTTTTCAATCAGTTATGAACTCAATGAACACAGTATTTGAAAGGTCTATACCCATAGGAGTAAGATGAAAACCGCTAATCGTAACATCTACCAGCCCCATTTCCCGCAGTTTTTCTATCCGGCTGCCGTGCTTTTCCCTGATGTCAAATCCAAACCTCCCGTAAAAGTCATCGAACAGGATCCCTTTTGATGTCCTCAGCCCGAGGAAGATTGTTTCAAAGATCTCTGTCCCCAGATCGATGGTTTCGCTTCCTTTCACGGGTATGATGCTCCGTTCCAGCATTATGCAGTATTCATCCAGGTCAGGGGTGTTCCAGAACCTTTTACCGTTTTCATAGGAATGGGCGGCCGCTCCGATCCCCAGGAACGGGCGGTTTTCCCAGTAAAAAAGGTTATGGTGGCATTCCCGTCCTTTCCTTGCAAAGTTGGAAATCTCGTACCTGTGATAACCCCGGTCCGATAAATAGTCTGCGGCGTAGTGGTACATCTCTCTGTCTACGGCCTCGTCAATCTCTGCTATTTCCCCTAATTCGGCCATGCGGTGAAACGGAGTATTCTCTTCGATTCTCAATGAGTAGCACGAGATGTGCTCCGGTTCCAGCGCAGATACCTCCATAATCGTTTCCTTCCAGTCTTCCATCTCCTGTCCCGGTATCCCGAACATCAGGTCAACGCTTATGTTTTTGAATCCGGCTTCCCTTGCCAAAACGTAATTTGCAACAAACTCATCCCTGCCATGGATTCTTCCGAGCCTCTTCAATTCTTTCTCATTCCAGCTTTGAAATCCTATGCTGAGTCGGTTAACTCCCATTTCCACAAGCGTCTCCAGCTTCTCCCTGTCCAGGGTTCCGGGATTCGCCTCTATGGTTATCTCTGAGCACGCAGCCATATCCAGGTTCCTGTGCAGCGTTCCCAGTATTCCCTTCAAATATTTACGGTCTATACAGGTAGGGGTTCCCCCTCCTATATAAACCGTCTTTGCCTTGTGCCCGCTGCGGAGTTTTATCTCGTTAATCAGGGCATTCACATATCTGTCAACCATATCATCATTATGCTTATAGGAAACAAAATCGCAGTATAAACATTTCTTCACACAAAACGGTATATGAATATATACTGGAGCTTCCATCCCATTTCTCCCTAATTGAGTTTCAGGACAGCCATAAAGGCTTCCTGGGGTACTTCCACATTTCCTACCTGGCGCATCCTTTTTTTACCTTCCTTCTGCTTTTCAAGGAGTTTCCGCTTCCGCGAAATATCCCCTCCGTAGCATTTCGCCAGTACGTCTTTCCTAAGGGCTTTTATGGTTTCCCTTGCTATTATTTTGTTTCCGATCGCTGCCTGGATGGGAATCTCAAACAGGTGCCTGGGTATCAGTTCTTTCAGTTTTTCGGCTATAACCCTTCCCCTCGCAAACGCTTTTTCCCTGTGAACGATGAAGCTCAGCGCATCAACCGGTTCACCGTTTAGAAGAATATCGAGCTTAACCAGGTCTGATTCCTGATAATCCTTGAACTCATAGTCGAAGGAAGCGTACCCCCTTGTCCTTGATTTAAGCGCGTCAAAAAAGTCGTAGATTATCTCGTTGAGGGGCATTTCGTACTCCAGTATTACCCTTGTTTCCTCAAGGTACCGCATATCCTTGAACACTCCGCGTCTTTCCTGGCAAAGCTCCATTATTGGTCCCACATAATCTGAGGGTACGATAATCGATGCCTTGACAATGGGTTCCTTCATATAATCTATATCGTTCGCAGGGGGCAAATTGGTTGGATTATCTATGGAAACCTCTTCCCCGTTGGTCTTCCCTATTTTATATACGACGCTGGGAGCAGTCGTTACAATATCTATATCATATTCCCTTTCCAGGCGTTCCTGAACAACTTCCATGTGCAGCAGCCCGAGAAAACCGCACCTGAACCCGAACCCCAGGGCGGCTGAGGTCTCCGGCTCAAACATCAGGGAAGCATCGTTGAGCTGCAGCTTTTCCAGGGCATCCCTCAGGGCCTCATAGTCCGAACCGTCCGCAGGGTAGATGCCGCTGAATACCATGGGATTTATCTTTTTATAGCCCGGAAGCGGTTTTTCCGTAGGATTGCTCTTATCCGTGATGGTATCGCCCACCCTGGTGTCCCTGACATTTTTAATGGATGCCGCGATGTATCCCACATCTCCCGCCCGCAATTCCTCCACCGGCGTTGGCGCGGGGGTGAAGATGCCCACCTCATCCACTTCAAAACTTCTGCCCGTCGACATCATCATAATCCGCATTCCCGGTCTGACCGACCCTTCGAAAACCCTGACGTAGGAAATAGCGCCCCGGTAGCTGTCATAAAAGGAATCAAATATCAACGCTTTCAGGGGTGCCCCGTCGTCCCCGCCAGGTGCGGGGATCCTGTTCACTATTGCGTCCAAAACGTCCTTAATGTTTATTCCTTCCTTGGCCGATATCATTGGGGCGTCAGAGGCATCAAGACCGATTATATCTTCAATCTCCTGCTTTACCTTTTCGGGGTGCGCGCTGGGCAGGTCGATCTTGTTGATGACAGGCACGATTTCCAGGTTGTTGTCAAGGGCAAGATAAAGGTTTGCCAGCGTTTGCGCCTCTATGCCCTGGGAAGCGTCCACCACCAGAAGGGCCCCCTCGCACGCAGCCAGGCTCCTTGATACTTCATAGGTGAAATCCACATGCCCTGGGGTGTCGATGAGGTTCAAAATATACTCGTTCCCATCCCCATCCTTATGAACAAGCCTGACAGCCTGGAGTTTAATGGTTATACCCCTTTCCCGCTCCAGGTCCATGGTATCCAGCACCTGCTCTCTCATTTCCCTATCGGTCAGCACGCCGGTGGCTTCAATCAACCGGTCGGCAAGGGTAGATTTCCCGTGATCTATATGGGCAATTATACAGAAGTTGCGTATCTTGGATTGTCTATTCATTAAAAAATCGTCCTCCTATTTCCTGAACCTATCATATCATTATAGCATACCGGGAAAAGCATATACAAGCCGCTCAGACACCTGCCCCGATAAAAGAGGACACAATCAGTGATCAGTGGCCAGTGGCCAGAGTATAAGGTAATGCTGAGCGCATTAAAAGACCCAAGAACATAGCCTTGGGAACTGTAAACTTTAATCTGCGGACTACCAACTATCAACTACGAACTACGAACTACGAACTATACTCGAGCACCTAGCACCTGTGATCTGTAATCTGTAATCTGTGATCTGCGATCAGTCCGTGATAAGCCGCTCGATCCTATTCTTGATATCCTGAATATATGAGTTGATCCTATTCTTATCTATTTGAAAGGTTTCCCCTACTATGTTAAGCCGTATACTGCCATCGGCTTGGTTCTGTATGCCAAATATGGGCTCAGCCTGTCCGTTGCCCAGCATCTCCCGTGTACTGGCATCGACAATACTTAACCCTGCATAAAACAGGAGAACGCATAATAGAACCGCAAATACGGATCTTCTTCTCAACCACTTTATCTGTTTTTTTCTCTCAGTTCTATTCATAAGAAACCACCTTCGATATGCATTCTGTGCTGTTCATACTGGATTATATAAGCTCAAAATAAGCTCAAATACCTTCTAGAGTGATATTTTAACCCTTTATTGCCTTTTTATTCCCCGATTTCTTTAATAGCAGCAGCTATGGCCTTTGCCAGATAGGGAACCGAGTTCAGGGCTTCCTCCATCGTATTTGAGTTGCTGCCGACTTCTATTAGCGCTGAATAGTTGGATAAATGCTGATTATATTTACCGATGCTTTTCTCAAGCACCTTCCTGCAAAGCCCCGGAACTTGCTCATTTATCTTGTTTTTCAGCAGCTCTGCAAACTTTCTCGTTTCCTTGCTGTTCTCCGCATCCGGTCCCCACACCAGCATTAACCGTGCAGTATCGGCGTTGCCCACTTTCATCGTGCTCTCATTTCTTGCATAGGTTTCCTCTGCCTTATTCCTCACCGGGAACGCATCCCTGTGAATGTCCAGTATGACTTTAATGGATGGATACGTGGCCAGGGCGTTCTTGACGGTGCTCAGAGACCTAGCGTATGAAGTAGAGTACTCCGGGTAATCATGGAAGGTTGTCACATGAACCACCTTGATATTATGCTTTCCCTCCAGCTCCTCCTTCAGTTCCTTTCCAATCCTCACCACAGAATACCTGGGGTCTATAGTCCTGTCCACATCGGTAGGCGTGTAGTTGAATTTGCTGGATGGCTTATATGCTTCGGATGTATGCGTATGATATATCAACACCATGGGCATATTCATGTCCAGTTTGGTCTTGTCCGGTTTGCCAAATTCCGTTGATGCCTGCTGCAGGCTGCCGGCAGTCACGGGCTCAAGGTTTACCTGCCCAAGGTCAAACTGTTTCAGGATTTCGTCTAGTTCTTCCTCCGGATCATAAGGAGTTCCCGGCTCAAGGCCCTTCCCTTCGCCCCTGCTTGCAATAGGGATGTCATAACTCCTCA
Source organism: Bacillota bacterium (assembly GCA_013540605.1). Classification (GTDB taxonomy): domain Bacteria; phylum Bacillota; class Clostridia; order Ch29; family Ch29; genus Ch29. The sequence continues at coordinate 364,258 of JABVCK010000029.1, read as the reverse complement.
TTATGGGAAGCTCTGCCATTATGAAGCTCTTAGGATCCCGGTAGTCCAGCCTGGTAAAAATCTCCACAATGCCCTGAAATATAGAGACGCCGCCACCGCCGGCATTCATCACGGCCATCAGGGGGAAGGCCTTTTCCAGGGCTGTTTTCAGTATGGTGTTCATCCTCTCGTTATTATCTTCGGAGGGAGATGATAACGCCGTATCCACAGAAAAGACCTCAACCGACGAATACGCGAATAATAGGCTCCTAAATAAAAGGAATACGGCAAGCACCGCAAAAATTATAGAAACAACATAGATCCATTTACCCGGTTTTATCGTCTTGAATTTAATCATTTGATACACCCCACTCCCGGCTCTCGCTTTTGCTTAACTATAGAAATATATTCCTGCGGCTTTTATAATATGTTCAGAAGATTTCACCGGTGCTTTCCGACAGAAACCGGGAGTGAAAAAAATTAAACCACCCGTAATAAAACGGGCGGTTTGGGACAAGGGACGGTTCTTTGTCCCAGATAAAGGGTGGAACCCTGCCAATGTATAAGTCCCTCAGAAAGATGTGTATATTGGTAGGGATGTTTATTTGCAAAATTATTTCACATAGATACTCGCGGTTGTTGCACTTGTCTCGTCTATCAATAATCCGTTCTCCGCATAGTGATAGCTCCTTACCCTGTAATATTTGCCTCGTTCTACGGATACGTTTTTTACACCCTCAGCATAATTAGCCTGGTAGTCGTAAAAAGTGTAGCTGCCCAGGTTTACCCATATTGAGCCCGTCCATTGTTGAAGCGTTAGTTTAACGCTTACCCGGTCACAAATTCTGTTGCACTGAGTATAGCCGAACAATTCTATTTTTCCATTGCCCAGGTCGGTAATCTCACTATGCCAGATGTCGATCAGATAATCTTCTGCTTGAATTTCAAAGCCGTTTATTTCCGCGTTCAGTAAATTCCTATCGTTGTGTGAAACTGCGTGGGACTGGTGCAGCGGTGTGTCTGGTGCGGCATAAGCCGATGTTGTCATTGACAGCAGTAAAAGGACGGCTAAGAAATACTTAAATCCTCTCATATTCGGTACCACCTTTCAAATATCCTCTACTATATACACAACTTAGCAACAAAAAAGGTTTCACTTTTCTTGAAATTTTTAAAGAAAATTCTTTGATTATCCGATTGCTATTATTGAGATGGAAGTTAAAATAAGGTAAGATATATAAAAAAAGTCAGGTGACTGCAATATGAGGCGCGAGGAATCTTTTAGCGCTCTGTATAAATCATGCTTCGGAAAAGTATATAGGTCCACATACCTCGTAATACATGATGAGACGATTGCCTATGATGCCGCACAGGAGGCTTTTCTCGAAGCTTTTATTAACTTGCACAGGCTAAAGGATATAGATAAGCTTGAACCGTGGATTTCGGCTGTAGCCGCAAATAAAGCCAGAAATATTGCTAAGAAAAACGCAAAAATTACTTCGTTAGAAAATATCGAACAACTCGAAGATATAAATAATAGCGAAGATCCTCTAAAATCCATAATCAATGGGGAGAAAAGAGATGAGATTTTAAAGGCCTTAGATAAATTAACTCGTTGTGCTAGCTTTTTAACAGGAAAAAATTGCGAATGAAAAAACCCAGCACATTATGTAACCTATCATTAATAACGACAAAAATGATAGGGGGTCACAAAATATGCTGGAACTTGATAGAGATTATTCTATCAGAGAAATTGAAAACTTAAAAGACTTTGTAACTGTCGCCTATGTGATAATTGACGACATTTACCAGAAAGTAGTTCCAACACATATTGCGAATCGCTGTAATATCAATGATTCTATCATGAGCGACAGTGAAATAATTACCATAAGCATTGTTGGAGAATTACTCACTATCGACTCGGAAAAAGCTTGGTTTGGTTTTTGTAAGAAGAATATGAGAGATCTGTTCCCAAGGTTCTGTGACAGAATCAGGTTCAACAGAACCAGAAGGAACCTGCATGCAGTTATAGAGGAAATACGCAAAGAGCTCTCAACTCTTACAGGCTATGCAACAGAGCCCTACAGGATAGTAGACAGTATACCTATACCAGTATGTAAGTTTGGGAGAGCAACGTTCCATAAAACCTTTAGAGGTTATGGAGCAGCCTACGGCAAATGTCCTTCCAAGAAGGAAACTTACCTGGGTTATAAACTGCATATGCTTGCTACCCTGGACGGCTTTGTGACAGACTTTGTAATTACTCCTGCCAATGTTGATGACCGGGAAGGCATATGGGATTTAATAAGCTCATACCAGAGAATAACCTTAATCGGAGATAAGGGATATATAGGAGCAGATTTCGCCGCCGACTTAAAAAGCGAGAAGGAAATAGACCTTCTGCCTATTAAGAGAAAAAGCAGCAAAACACAGTTTCCAAAAGCCATAAGGCAGCTTATCTTCAAGTTAAGGCGACGGATTGAGACTTCTGCTTCCCAGCTTACCCAGCAACTCAATATAGAGAAGGTAATGGCAAAGTCATACTGGGGCCTTATAACCAGGATAAAGACCAAGCTTTTGGCCTACAACCTTTGTTACTACATCAATAAGCTTATAGGCCGAGATATTAACGTTTCAAGGATCAAAGAGTTAGTATTCGGATAAATAATCCTTATACTCATTCTTTAAAAATGCTTGATGCTATCCTTTGCAGGGATACCATAACCTTTTGGGTTACCATAATATTCCTATAACCTGTGATATATCAGGTAGCACAACGAGTTACGTTATATTGATAGCGATTCTGTTTATCCAGGGCTTGAAACCTGGATTCCCGGAAATACGTAACGAGAATGGCTTAACCCCGCATAAATACTAGAAAGTGACCTCGTTATGTGTTTTTCTCATAACTATGATTTTAAGAACATGCAAGGCACCAAACCCCTTGATTTTACTGGATTCTCACTGAATCCTCGTTATGAGTAGGCGGGAATCCAGGTTGAAACTGTCCGGATTGTTCAAAGTATCGATTTTTTTACATCCCCTGATAAAAGTCTCCTGGACGATATCATAAGCCAGGTGTCGGTCTTTTAAAATATATAGAACCGTTCTGTATAAATGAGCGTATATGTTCTGGAAGGCTGCAACGTATTCTTCTTTAGTAATTGAGTTTTCCATGAAGCCCCCTCCAAAAAGGTTTTCTGGCATAATTATACCATTAAATACTAATCATGGGAATAAAGGATAACTTATCAACTAACAAATATCCTCTGAGAACCATGTACAAATTTAATTATAAAGAGGAAAATTTTCCAAAAAAGCGTAACATTTTTTGTTTTAGAAACGTCTTATAAGCAGAAAAGGAATTTATAGGTATAGAAGAACAGTGATAATTTTGTAAAGGCAAACTTGCCGAAAGGCAAGGACGCAAAGCCATGGGTCTACAGCTTCAAGCCATGATTGCCAGGCTGCCAAACTTTTTTAATGTTCAAATACGCTGCAGACCTCAGATTACAGGTAATAGCGGTTTTGCCTGAGAGGAAGGTTGATGTTTATGCAGCAACCCCAGCTAATCGAGCTTAGCACAACTGAAGGACGTATATTAATAAACCCCGAAGAGATTCTGTTCATTGAATCCATCCAGCGAAAAAGGGTTATTCATACGTACCAGGAAAAATATGTATCGTATAAATCTCTTGAGTACATGGAATCCATGCTTAATCAAGGATACTTTGCAAGAACCCACCGTTCCTTCATAGTTAATCTTAAAAAAATAGAGAAAATAGTACCGTACTGTCGTACATCCAACAAAATCGTTTTCTATAACTATGATGAGTACGCCTATATTTCTAAAAAATACGGACATGATTTGTTTTAGATGCATTTTCAGACATTGAAATGACATTTTAGAACAATATAGGTTGAAGATGGAATTTTGTATTTGTATAATTGGGTAAAGAACAAAAAACAAATATCCCCGCCAATGCACACATCTTTTCGAGGGACTATACATTGGCAGGGGCTCACCCTTTACCTGTCTCAGGGACAGGCGGGGAGTTAAGTCCATTATACCTCCCTCTCCGGTCTCTGTAAAGGTAAAGGAGATTAGGAGAGGGGAGTGGTGCTTATGAGAGCGTGACAAAATAAACATTAAAATACATTTAAGAGTGGATTGAAAATTCAAAGGAGAAAAACTAATTATACAAGGGAGGTAACCAAATGAAAAGAATAGTATCATTAGTTTTGGTGCTTTGCATGGTTTTCCCTTTAACTGTTTCTGGCCAAAGTAGATTTGAACAGCCAAATATAAACTCTGAATTGAAAGAATATATGAATAGATTACCAAAAACTGAGAGGGAAAAGATCGAAAAAAGAATAAATGAACCATTACTCACAAATTTAAGTGAATTGTCAAATGAAAATCAAAAAATAGTAAATGAAACTGTAGGAGAAACTAAAAATCTAGCTTGGGCAATGGTCCATGAAGGAAAACCAGTGTTATTTTACACTACATCAGATGGTGATATATATGTAACAATTACAGATGGATATGTAGAGGTAATATCTTTTAAAAAAGACAATATAATGACCATTAACGATAAAGATATTGCATACGAGCTAGAAATAACCGAGTCAAAATCATTAACACAAGTTTCTGAGGACGAGTATGAATATCCACTAGCAGCTAGTTATGTGGATATTCCAAATCCCGGTGGTACCTGGAGCTATATAACAACAAGAAATATTGACAATACTTGGTCTGTTGTGCTTATAGAAGTAGGCGTAGCTGCTATTGCTGTTTTCATTGTGCATAGTTTTACCTCTAAACTCCCTCCAGCATATGATTATGCAGCTAGTATAGCAGCAGGTCTTGTTGCGCATGTACTTGCTTCACAAGTAAAAAGTGCTAGATTTGTTCAAGAGGAATACGAACACAATACACTTTTTAAAACATATAAATTTAACGAACGTGCTTTGGCTAAAGGTTTGGATGGTAAATATTATGAAACCGGGCCATGGGTTTCAAGATATATTGCATGGGCTGGTTTGTAAAATGGAAACAAAAAATCCGTGACATTATTCTTTGATTAGGGCAATATTGAACTGAGCTATGATTCATCCCAATTTGATATTTGCAAAATGTTTATACTCTAATAGAGGAATGGGTTATAGCTCAGTTTGTTTTCACTCCATTATTCACAATTAGAGCTGCTAAGTTTAGTGTTAGTTAGTTACTCCTGAAAAAGTGGGACCAAAATGCTAAAAAAAAATATAAACAAAAAGGGTTTCCCAGACCTGATGGAGAATCTTTAAGGTAGACAAAAACCAAAGATAACCACAGGAGGGAAGCCCTATGACAATAATAGTTCTACAGAAATCTTTAAGTTCCTGCAGGTGGTCCACATGTTAGTACTAAGAAACAGTCAGATCACCATATGGGAACAAATATTGCCCAAAGAGTTGCAAGTGTTGCCGGAGGAGTTGCGAAGAATAGATGAATGCCTCGATGATAAGCGGTTCTTCGAGCCGTACATAGATAAGTCTAATACGAAAATCGGCAGGCCTTCTGTAACTGTGGAAACATATATCCGAATGATGTATCTTAAGTTCCGATACCAACTTGGTTATGAGACCCTGGTAAAAGAAGTATCCGACAGCATCAGCTGGCGTAAGTTCTGCCGCATAAGCTTGGATGAAGAAGTGCCGCATTCTACCACACTGATTAAACTGACTAAGAAATATGGTGCAGAAACGGTAGAAGAACTTAACAGGTTGCTGCTTGAAAAAGCCAGGGACCAGAAACTTATACGCGGCCGTAAACTGCGTATAGATACCACAGTGATAGAAACAGATATTCACCATCCGACTGATGCAAGACTTTTACAAGACACCATAAAGGTTATTACCCAAACAGTAAAGAAAATCAAGGAAAGTGGTGCAGCCATAAGGACAAAATTTCAAGATAGAAACCGCAGCGTAAAAAAGAAAGCGCTTAATATCTCCAAGATGGCCAAGCGTCGTACAGGTGAGGCGATAAAAGAAATCGACAAGATAACCGAGAAAATCATATCTGTAGCAGAAGATGTAATAGAAGAAGCAACCGGAGTACTAAGAAATGCGTATCATAAGCTATGGCGTGATGGCAAAAATGCCTCCCGCAGGACAAAACAGTTGGTAGAAAAACTGACAGAACAGCTTCAAGTGGCCCAAAGGGTTATTGACCAAAGCAAGCAGGTGATTTCGGGGAACCGGAATATCCCTGACAGAATAGTAAGCATCTATGATACAGATGCCCGGCCGATAAAGAATGGCAAGCCCAAGAACCCTACCGAGTTTGGATACAAGGTACTGATACAGGAAACAGAAGAAGGCGTAATAACGGGCTATGAATTATACTGTGGCAATCCTGCTGATGATACTCTACTATCAAACAGCCTTGAAAAACATCAGGAACTGTTCGGCAAGGCCCCATGTGGTATAGCTGCCGATAGAGGTTTTGGCTCTAAAGCCAATGAAGAGCTGTGTGAAAAGGAAGGTGTCAAAAGGATAAGTCTGCCTAAAAAAGGCAAACTCAGTAAAAAGCAGAAGGTCAAAGAAAAACAGCCTGCCTTCAGACGGCTGCAACGCTTTCGTGCTGGTATCGAGGCTAGGATTAGCCTATTGAAACGCAAATATGGTTTGGGTCGTAGCCTGTCAAGGGGTTACCAGGGAACGAAAACCTGGGTGGGTAACGGAATATTTGCCTATAACCTGCAAAAGATAGCCAGCATGATATAGAAAATGTAGAAGAACTACAAAAGTAAAATATAAGTTGAGGACTATGTGCAGGAAGACTTAAAAACTGCTACTTTTTCAGGAGTAACTAGTTAGACTAATTTGAAAGTTTGAAGGGGTTCTATCTCTTCATACAGAATATTATAATGTCGTTACAGATGAACAATACCAAACAAAATCAGTATATAAAGAAGGGATATAGTTAATGCGAAAAAAAATCTATTTGGTATATTTAATAACCACAGCCCTATTTTTAACTTCCTGTAGCTATAATGCAGTTACTGGTATTAACGTACTTGACCTGCCGTGGGAAAAATTAACCCTAAGGCATTTCGTTCAGTTCCCAATAATCCTGTTTATTCTATATCTACCCGTTGGATTACACATTAATTATACAGAAATATTCCGGACAAAATGGGCAGGTAAAAAAATTATGAAAATGAAACTCAAAAACTTCAATTTACCTTTCTGGTTCGTACTACTGGCATTAGTAGGATCGATATGGCTTGTATATATTGGGGTTAATAATGATATTCAATTCTATATGGAGTCAGATTTACCTCAGGAAGTGATAGAAGAAATAATACTATTGAAAATTTTGGGAGAATCGGCAGCTTTAGTTACTTTGCTGCATTTTGGATTTTTATTAATTCTCCGCTTCTTACGACAGCCTGAAATACGGGGAAAAGGGATAATATACGGATTACTGTTCCTCCGCTGGGATGAAATATATTCGGCTGAATGGGAAGAACCCGGGAAACTAAAAATTCATTGTCGTTGGACTCCCAAACCTTACCCTTTGTTTTTTTGGAAAAAGAATAAAAAACAAATAGAAAAGGAAGCAAACTTTTACTTGCTTATAAAACCCGAACAGGAGGCAGAAGCCAATAGACACTTACAGAAATATATTCCAAATCGTATAACCGGTAGATAGAAGATGACACCTTGACACCGGCACAGCTGAAAGATAGGAATAAATTTTAGTGTCAAGGACTATACATATATAATTTGTACATCAGACAGAGAAGGAGATTTCCAAATTGAAAGCTATGAGCATACATGGACCGATGCTACATTATCATCATTTGGTTTTGATTGGCCCGTAGGAAGTGCACCAACTATTAATATGCAATTTAGTTCAACACCGGCAAACTTTAAAATAGCAGATCAAATAACTTTATATTCTTGGCCTACCGATTAGTTAGGAGGTTACTATGAAAAAGACATTATTCCTGCTGCTACAAACATGGGGACAGGTACCATGTTTGGTTACGCCTTGAATATTCTATGAACTGTAAAACCAGTATGATGCTCCCCATTGTCAAGACAATTTTTTTGCCGGGCTAAGTTAGGTCTCCTTTCTTTTATTTTAGATACTTACATCAATACACTCTGTTGGTGGATGTCAGGGCGAGCGTATGCGAGTTCATCTTGGCCCTTGACATCCAATCCGCATACATCCTTTTGCTTTCCGGTCTGTTATGACAGACCGGCTGCCTTCCGACGAGGACGGGGTTTGGGGCAGAGCCCCAAGAACCTCTAAACTACTTCAGGAAGCTGATTGCAACATCCAAAATAGTATTCTGCCGGTGTTTTGTAGTCCAATGACTGATGTGGCCGCCTGTTGTTGTAGTATTCAATATATTCCTGTGTTATCTGTCTCAGTTGATGTCCGGTCTCATATTCTTCAAGGTACAATTTCTCCCATTTGTAGGACCTGAAAAAACGCTCTATACGCTGGTTATCAAGTGCACGGCCTTTTCCGTCCATTGATATTTTAATATTGTTGGTTTTCAGCAGATTTATGTAATCGTCACAAGTAAACTGACAGCCTTGATCACTGTTAATGATTTCTGGAGCACCATACCTTTTTATTGCCTTCTTGATTGCTTCTATAACGAATGACCTCTCAAGCGTATTTGACAATGCAAATCCAACAATATAGCGGAAATACCAGTCTATGATTGCTACCATATACATGAAACCTCTCTTCATCCTGCAATATGTTACATCCACGGACCACACCTAGTTCGGATGGTTAATATTCAAGCCTCATACACCTCATCAATAATACGCTTGATACGGTACTCTTCATCAATTGTCTGGACAGGCTTGTAATAAAGTCTTGTCCGTTTAATGCTCAAGAGTTTTGCCTGCCTGCTGATACTGAGCTTTTTGTTATCCCTATCAATCATTTTCATGCGGTCTTCCCGGGATTTAGATTCGGCCAGATTTTTTTTTAAGCCAGGTAACCTCATATGAGAGTTGACCTATTTGCCTAAGCAGTTCGTCCTTCTCCTTTTCATACGACTGTTTGACCTTCTCTACTTCTCCAGCTTCCTTGCTGAATGCTCTTGCTGCATTGTTTAAGAATTCTGCCTTCCAGCGGCTTAGCTGATTTGGGTGTATTTCATACTCTGCAGCAATCTCATTCAACGTTTTTTCTTCCATCAAGACCTCAATCACTATTTTTGCTTTTTCTTCCGGTATAAAATGTCTTCTCTTTTCCATAGTTCCATTCTAACTTATTTCAGCTGTTTTGTCTGTCTTGTTTCCTGGTATCATTATACCTGACAATGATCGGTCCCGGCAAAGGCTTGTACATTGACAGGGATTGTTGTTTCTTTGGCATCATCTTACCATAAACCTCATCTATTGCCTATATGGTAGGCGTAAGGTGTAACTCGTATAAATTGCGGTCTGTATCGTCACTTTTTGTGCATAAAAAAATCAGTCCCCAATAGGAACTGATCTGCACTCAGATTGTACAATTGCTTCTTTCATCGTTATCGTTCAAGCAATCCCGTTAGCTCATGCACCCGGTCTCGGCTAAGCAGAGCCTTTCCTTTATAATCTTCAAATTTGACCTCGTAATATGATGAGCCGGGAAAACTTACTATCCGCTCAACCCGATTGATATTAATAATGTAGGATTTGTGGGACCGGAAAAATCCCGTCCCCAGCCTCTGTTCAAGTTCCTGCAGGGTCTCTCGGGTTTTAAATTTCTCATTAACGCAGTGAATCAGGGTTTGGCGTCCGGCCTTTTCTATATAGTATATCTCTTCGATCTTCACAAACACCCGTTCATTGCCAAGGTTTATAGAAATCCTGGATGCTGGCAGGTGTGAAGCTGGATTAACCTTCTTTGGATCCAAACTAATCACTCCCTTTATTGATCATTTAACTGTCCAGAGATACCTTCTGCTTTGTTTGCCCGTTAAACACAAAAACTCACTAATGCTTTTACGCAAAGCACCAGTGAGCCTAGTCGGCTTATTTCGGCAACCCGGCTATCGTAGCGATTCTGGTGCCCGCTGTAGACCCGTGGTTTTGCGTCCTTGCCTTTCGGCAAGTTTGCCATTTCGATTCTTCTTTATAATTCTTGTAATATTTCCGTTTACTAAATTTTGCTAAATAGCAGGTCGTGTATTAAATATTATATCATTTATATTTTATACCTGGCTGCATTTTTTTGTGAAAACGACTTTTGCATTCATGAAAACGACCTTTACGTTCGCAAAAATAGCATTTTCACAATCAAACCATTTTATCGAGAGTTCCGATTATCCACAAAAAAACCGGCCGTACCAGGCCGGTTTTTTTGTGGACGCTATTTACTTCCCGTTTTCTTTGTTGTCGGTAAATATGAATGCCACTGCCTTTAGCGGCGTTATGGTCGAAACAGCGTGTTTGTATACCAGCTGCTGCTTGCCGTCCATCTCCATAACTATGGTATAGTTATCGAAACCCTTGACATATCCCTTCAACTGGTACCCATTCACTAGGTATATAGTGATAGGAACGTGTTCCTTTCTCACCTGATTTAGAAAAACATCCTGCAGATTAATAGTGTTCTTATTCATGGTATCCCCTCCGCCAAATTGATTAAAATTTAAAGTTACTCTTAAAATAATCTACGATCTTGTCAGCTATCTCCTTTTTACTGGAATAATTTTCTACATCCATCCAGATTATTCTATCATCTCTTCTAAACCATGTAAACTGTCTTTTAGCAAATCTTCTCGTATCTCTTTTTAGAATTTCGACAGCTGTTTCCAGAGAGTACTCTCCCTCAAGATATCCGATAATCTCTTTGTATCCAAGCCCCTGCATCGATACAGTATCCTTTGAGCAGCCTCTATCCAGCAGCCCCTGGACTTCCTTTACCAGACCGCTTTCCATCATCCTGTCGACCCTTTTTTCTATTCTGTCGTAAAGCTCTTTCCTATTCATTCTCAGTCCAATCATCAAAGGGTCGTAGGGTATGGTTTGCATTTCCACGTTCTTGTGATACTGGGACATAGGCATACCTGAACATTGATAGACTTCCAGTGCCCGGATAATCCTTCTCCTGTCGTTCGGATGAAGCTTGGCTGCTGTTTCCGGATCAGCCCTTTTCAGCATCTCATGTAAATACTCATTCCCCCTCTCTAGGGCAATCGTTGTGAGATTTTCCCTCAGTTCAGGATTTGATATGGTTTCAGTAAAATCCATATTATAAACCAGCGAGTTTATATACAGACCGGTACCGCCTACCACTATCGGAAATCTGCCCCTGCGGTATATATCTTCAATATCTTTCCTCGCAATCCTTTGAAAATCTGCTACCGAAAACTCCTCTCCAGGGTCTGCTACATCGATCAGGTGGTGTTTGATGCCTCCCCTTTCCTCCTCGCTAGGTTTAGCCGTCCCAATATCCATGCCCCTGTATATCTGCATGGAATCCGCAGATATGATTTCACCGTCAATTTGTTGGGCTACCAATACAGCGGTATCAGTCTTCCCTACTGCCGTAGGCCCAACTATCACAAGCAGCGGTATCTTCGTATGTATCACCCCCCAACATTATTGAACCCTTTTAAACATCTTCTCAAGCTCATATTTGCTAAGGGTTATAATCACGGGCCGGCCATGGGGGCAGGTATATGGCATTTTAGCTTTCCTCAACTGAGCTATCAGACCTTCCATCTCCTGCATTGAAAGCCTTTGATTTGCTTTAACGGCCTTCTTGCATGCCATACCTATGACTTCTTCAGACTTAAGCCTGTAACCTTTCCTTCGGTTGCCTGTTGTATATTCAGTTATCAGATCGTTTATAAACTCCTTGGTTTCCGGTATGCCGAAGAACACAGGGACCGACCTTACTGCAATAGAATTTACACCGAATTCCTCAAGTTCAAATCCCGTTTTCCTTATGACCTCCAAATTTTCTTTAATTATCTCAGCTTCATAGTGGGACAACTCAATAACAATCGGGTCAAGCAGCCTCTGGGAGTTTATCCCGTTATTCTCAAACTGGAGAGTCATCATCTCATACATGACCCTTTCATGGGCTGCGTGCTGGTCTATAAGGTAAACGCATCCATCCCCTTCAGCCGCAATATACGTGTTCAGGAGCTGGCCAACAATTCTCAATTCAGGGATATTATTGTCGTTATCCTTTATAATATTATCCAATTCTATCCTGTTATATTCAACCCTTTCCTCTTTTAAGCAGTTATTTCCATGCTCCGGCTGAATTTTTTCTTTAGTAATATTATTATCACTCCAGCTTTTTATTGTTACGTCCTGTCTTGCCTGTCCGCCTGCCGGTCTGCCAAAACTCGCAACGCTAGAAATCCATCTCCCCTTTTCCATGCAAGTCTTTATACAATCGTATATAGCGCCTTTTACCAGGTTTTCGTCCTTAAATCTAACCTGAAGCTTTGCAGGATGCACATTGACATCCACTAAGCATGGGTCAAGCACTATGTTCAAAACTGCAACCGGATACCGGTTGACCATAAGCATTGTCCTGTAGGAATCCTCAATTGCCTGAGTCACCATTCTGTTCTTAATGTACCGCCCGTTCACGAAAATCGACTGGTATCCCCTGTTGGACCGCGTTATGTGGGGTTTGGATACAAAGCCGTCTATTCCGATGCCTTCTCTGCTGCAGCTCACTTTTACAAGGTTTTCACCGATTTCCCTCCCATAAATCGAAACAATTGTATCCCTTAACTCTCCATTCCCCGGAGTATTGATAACCATCTTGCCATTGTTCGTCAGCCGGAAAGAAATCCCGGTCCTTGCCAGTGCCAGCCTTGTAATAATATCGCTTATTAAAGAGCCTTCATGGCTGCTGCTCCTCAGGTACTCCTTGCGGGCAGGGGTATTGTAGAACAGTTCCTTTACCTCAATGCTCGTTCCCCCGGGGCATCCTACCTCTTCAAACATTACTTCCTGCCCTCCGTGCATTTCGTAAACCGTACCTTCCAGGGAATTCCGGGGCTTCGTTACCATCCTTACCATTGAAACCGCAGCTATGCTTGCCAGGGCCTCACCCCTGAAACCCAGGGACACTATCCTGTCCAGATCCTCAATATTGCTAATCTTACTGGTTGCGTGCCGCCGAAAGGCTGTACGGACATCCTCCCTATCTATTCCCTCTCCGTTGTCCGTTACCCTTATCAAGGTTTTTCCGCCGTTTTCTATCTCTATGGCTATGGAGGTTGCCCCGGCGTCAATGGAGTTCTCCAGCAGTTCCTTAACTACAGAGGCGGGGTTTTCCACCACTTCACCCGCTGCGATTTTCTCTGATACGCTTTTTTCCAACACTCTTATTTTCGCTGTCAACCGTTTTCACCTGCCAGTTCTTTTGCTTTTTCACTTAACTCATTCAATAGGTTTAAAGCCTCCAGCGGAGTCAGATTGTTCACATCCAACTTAGATATTTTTTCTATAAATTGTACATATCTGTAATTAAACAGGTTTATGGCCTCGAATGGGCTGCTTTCTTTATGAGTATTCCTGCCCTTCCTGCCGTTCCTGGCAATATCCGTTTCTTCCAGTTTAACTAGTATTTCCTTGGCTCTCTCGATAACATCCCTCGGGAGACCGGCAAGGCTGGCAACCTGTATACCGTAGCTCTGATCGGCTCCACCTCTAATCACCTTCCTCAGGAAGATTATATTATCTCCCTTCTCCTTTACAGCAATGCAGTAGTTCTTTATTCCATCCAGCTTCCCTTCCAATTCGGTCAACTGGTGGTAATGGGTGGCAAAGAGTGTCCTGGCACCTATATTACCCTTGTCTGCAATGTATTCCAGCACAGCCCATGCAATGCTGAGGCCGTCAAAGGTGCTTGTACCCCTTCCTATTTCGTCCAGAATCAACAGGCTTCTTCTTGTCGCATTGTTCAATATGTTGGCTACCTCGCTCATTTCAACCATGAACGTGCTCTGTCCCGACGCAAGGTCATCGGATGCGCCGACCCTGGTAAAAATCCTGTCGACAACCCCCAGTTTGCAATATGATGCGGGAACATAGGATCCTATTTGCGCCATCAGCACAATGAGCGCAACCTGCCGCATATAGGTTGATTTTCCTGCCATGTTGGGACCGGTTATTATGCACAGCCTGTCCCCCTGACAATTAAGGTAGGTATCGTTGGGAACAAACCTGCCTTTTCCAAGCATCTTTTCTACAACCGGATGCCTCCCATCCTTTATCTCAATCCCGTCGTCTTCGTTAACCCTTGGCCGTATATAACCATTGTCGTATGCAACCCTTGAAAGAGAATAAAGGGTATCCAGAAGAGCTATATGGTAAGAAGTTCTTTTTATCCTTTCCACTTCACCGGCAATTTTGTCTTTAACCGTGTTGAACACCTGGTACTCAAGCTCAATTACTTTTTCCTGAGCTCCTAGTATAGTGTTCTCCATCTCCTTTAGCTCAGGCGTAATATACCTTTCAGCGTTGGCAAGGGTTTGTTTCCTCAAATAATCCTCCGGTACCTGTTCCAGGTTTGCTTTGGTAACCTCCAGATAATATCCGAAAACCTTGTTGTACCCCACCTTCAACGACTTGATACCGGTTCTTTCCTTTTCGCGCCTTTCAAGGGATGCTATCCATTTCTTCCCTTCCCTCGAAGCGCTCCTCAGACGGTCTATCTCCTCGTCATAGCCATCCTTTATGATGCCTCCGTCCTTCAGTCCAACGGGAGGGTCCGGATGAATCGCATTTTCAACAATCTCATATATATCCCTGAGTTCATCCGTCTTTTCCCTTATCTGTTCCAGTATTTTACTGCTGCACTCCCTCAGGATATATTTAATCTGCGGCAGCACTTCCACCGACTGCTTTAAGGAAAGAAGGTCCCTGGCATTTGCGTTGCCGTACACTATTCTCCCCATCAGGCGCTCAATATCATAGACCTTTCCGGTATATTCCTTGATACTCTCCATTAACGCAATATTGCTCTTCAGCTCCTCTATGCCGTCAAGCCTGTCGTTTATCTCTTCCGGGCTTACCAGAGGCTGCTCCAGCCATCTCTTGAGCATCCTGCCTCCCATCGCTGTCAGGGTCCTATCCAGCAGCCACAGCAGGGACCCTTTCTTTTCCTTTGTCCGCATTGTTTCCACCAGTTCGAGGTTTCTCCTGGTTGATGAATCCAGAATCATGTAGTCCTCGATAGAATAGATCTCCACTTTGTCTATATGGGACAGCATTACCTTCTGGGTGTCCTCCAGGTAATCCAGGAGTGCTCCCACAGAACATATACAATGGTGCTTTTCGCCAAGACCAAGACCTTCCACACTGCTCACCCTGAAGTGTCTCTTTATCTTTTCCTCTGCGCTTCTCCCGGCAAAACTTCTATCCCTGTATTCTGAAACCCTCAAATCCAGCTTGGATTCTATCTCTTCAACCATTATGGTTTCCATAAAAATATTTCCGTTAACCAGTACTTCTTTAGGGCTTACCTTAGCAAGTTCGTCCAATACCCGGACAAAACCGCCGTTTTTGTTAAGTATCCGTGTAGTCCTCAGTTCTCCCGTAGAAATGTCTGCATAGGCCATGCCAAACCCCTCTTCATCCATGAATAAACTGAGTACGTAATTATTTTCCTTTTCCTCGAGCATTGACTGGTCAATCACTGTCCCTGGGGTAACTACACGGATGACGTCCCTCTTAACTATACCCTTTGCCTCTGACGGGTCTTCAACCTGCTCGCAAATTGCCACCTTATAGCCCTTATTTATAAGCTTGGCGATATACCCCACTGCAGAATGATATGGAACGCCGCACATAGGCGCCCGTTCATCCAGGCCGCAGTCCCGGCCTGTAAGAGTTATTTCAAGCTCCCGGGAGGCTGTCTTTGCGTCTTCAAAAAACATTTCATAAAAATCCCCTAGCCTAAAAAAAAGAATGCAATCATTATACTCCTGCTTAATCTGAATGTACTGCTGCATCATCGGAGTAAGCTCTGCCAACCCTATTCCTCCTTCCTCAGCAACATTATATCACAATATCAGGAAAAATTCGCCTGAGCCTGCACCCGGTGGAAAACAAAAACGGCTTTCGCCGTCCTAGGAACACCTTCCGCATCTGCCGCAGCAGCCTGCAGGTGTTTTATTGTCATCTTTTTTGCTTGGCTGTCCAGCCCATACTCTGCTTCAGCCTCCCTGAGTTCAGCAATTTCATAGGATTCTGCGAGGGCTTTGCCAAGCTCCACAGCTTTTTCTATTATCAATTTTCTACCTCCCTGTCAACCATTTCACCGTAAAGAGACCACTTCTGCGGGTCGGTTATCTTTACTTTTACCAGTTTTCCAGTCAGCTCAGGTGCTCCTTTGAAATGAACAAGCTTGTTCGTCCTTGTCCTGCCCGTCAGCCTTTCGGGATCATTCTTGCTTATACCTTCCACCAGCACCTCTTCAACAGAATCCTTCAATAACAGATTGTTCTCCGCTGTAATCTGCTGCGTAAGTTCAAGAAGTTTCAGGAACCTTGGATGCTTTATCTCATATGGAATCTGATCCTTCATCCTTTCCGCCGGGGTCCCCTTCCTCTGCGAATAAAGAAATGTAAAGGCGGAATCAAACCGGACAGCTTTCACCAGGTCAAGGGTCTGTTCAAAGTCTTCCTCGGTTTCACCGGGAAACCCGACTATTATATCGGTTGTTATGGACACACCGGGGATAACATTTTTTATCCTGTCTACGAGGTCCAGGTACCGTTCCCTTGTATACTTTCTGTTCATTCTATCCAGCACCCTGTTGCTGCCTGCCTGGACAGGAAGATGCACGTGCTCACAGACCTTTTCGCAGTCCCTTATGGCATAAATCAGCTCTTCGCTTAAGTCCTTAGGATGGGATGTTACAAACCTGATCCTTTCGATTCCTTCAACCCGGTCAACCTCCCTTAGAAGAGCGGCAAAGTCTACCTCCCCGGGAAGGTCTTTACCATAGGAATTAACATTTTGCCCAAGGAGAGTTACCTCTTTGTATCCTTTTTTTCCTAACTCCTCAACCTCGTTCAAAATATCCGCCTTTCTCCTGCTCTTCTCTCTGCCCCTTACAAAGGGCACAATGCAGTACGAACAGAAATTGTCGCACCCGTGCATTACTGCAACCCACGCTCTGATGCCGTCTTCTCTCTCAACGGGTATCCCTTCTACTATTTTGCCTCCGTCATCCTCTTCTATATCCAGTACCGTGTTGCCGGCGATTCTCGCGTTCGCTATCATCTCGGCAAGTTTATGTATTTTATTAGTTCCGAACACAATATCCACGAAGGGGTACCGTCTGGCAATATGTTCGGCAACTTCCCTCTGCTGTGTCATACATCCACAGACGGCAATAATCATGTCGGGGTTCTTTTCCTTTAACGGCCGCAGCCGTCCCAGGTTTCCGTATACCTTAACCTCCGCATGCTCCCTGACACAGCATGTATTGAACACCAGGAGGTCCGCCTCCTTCTCTTCATTCGTTGCCTGATATCCCAGAGACCTGGCAACACCCGCAATCTTTTCAGAATCGTGTTCATTCATCTGGCATCCCCAGGTCTTTATCATGTATTTCTTTGACATACTACATCTTCCTTTCCGCTGGAGCTTAATGCCGCTATAGTTATTATTCTATACAAGGTTTATTTTTAACACAAGGAGCCGGTCGAAAAATTACCATTTCCCAGGAATTTCTAGCCAAAAAACGGGTAGAAGTATGGGGAATACGGCAGCAATTTGTATATACATAGAAATTCATATAGGCAAATCCTGACATAATAACAGCGGGAAAACTAACCTATGTCGACAACCCTCCATTTGTGTTGCTGCAGAAGCTGCAATAAAAGATGCAGCGCATAAAAAAGGGACGGGACAGCCGGAGAAAATCAACTGCCCCCTAAAGGAAGGTATACAGACGTTCGGTCTGCCATCTATAAACTGTACAACACTGCCCCTAAAACGCCTGAAATTACTAGTATTAGTATGGGACTTATCCTGGTTTTGAAGACGAGCCCGGCAGCGGCAGCAGCGATGATGAAAGATCTATAATCGCCGAAGGCTTCCTTGCCTACCGAGATCGTGGCCGCTCCTATCAATCCTATTATGGCAGGTCTCAGCCCGCAAAACGCCCCTTCCATTCTTTCCGTGCCTCTGTATTTTGAAATGGAGCGGGCGGCAAAGATTACAATGAAATAAGCCGGAAATACGATCCCAACCGTCCCCGCCAGAGCTCCCCAAAAGCCCCAAATTCTATAGCCCACGAAAGTGGCGCTGTTTATGGAAATAGGGCCGGGCGTCATCTGGGAAAGGGCAACTATATCGATGAAATCCTTTGATAGCATCCATCCGTTGTTCTCCACGATCTCCTTCTCTATGAGCGGAAGAACTGCATAGCCGCCCCCAAAGTTGAACATGCCAATTTTTAAGAACACATAAAAAAGCTTAACCAGCGTTTCCATTCTCGGCCCCCTTCCTGCCAAGCACTATCCCAAGGAAGGCTGCCCCCACAATCACCAGTATAGGGTGAATTCCCAAAAAACTGATTAAAAGGAGCGAAGCGGCCGCAACGGAATATGTATATCTATTCTTTTCCAATACCTTGCCCAGCTTAATGGCTGAAGAGAAAATCAGAACCGCCACAGCAGGTTTGATGCCGTTGAGTACTGCCTGTACCATCTGATGCTCTTTAAATGACATAAAAAATGAAGCTGCAACGATCATGATGACAAAGGAGGGTATAATTGCGCCCAGGGAGCCTGCCACTGCACCTACTATCCCATACAGATGATACCCGAGATAGATTGCGGTGTTTACTGCGATAACACCGGGCATGCACTGGGTTGCAGCGATTATATCAATAAACTCTTCCCTGCTCATCCACCTGTTGTTATCAACTATCTCCCTTTCTATAAGCGGCAGCATGGCCAAGCCGCCCCCAAAGGTAAAGGAGCCAATCTTAAAAAACACCCAAAACAGCTTGAACAATTCTGTCATTTTATTTCCCCCGTAACGGATTATATACTCAATACATATTTTATACTTCTTCATGTGGAAAATAAAGAACAAATGAATATTGATTCCACTGCAATAACTCCTGTATAAAACTGGTAAGCTTGCACATTGAAAACTTCACAAAACCATTGATAATCACACAAAACCATTGATAATACTGGACTTCAAGGCGCTTTTATGGTATACTTAACCTAGTAAATATAAACATATTTGGTATACAAAGGAGAGGGTAGAATGTTCAGAGCGAACCATAATCATAACCAGCAAACACTTTTTGACAGTACCCAGTGGATGAACCCAAAAATCCTTGAAAAGCTTGAAAAATCATGGGCTCCCATCTTCTACGAGCATGTGTTCTGCAAGATAGATGAAGAACCTTTTGCTGTCCTGTATGGCACTACCGGTAAGCCCAATTTTCCTGTGAACATCCTGCTGTCCCTGGAATATATCAAGCACATGAAATGCTGTAGTGATTTGGAGCTTCTGGATTATTTCTATTTTGATTACCTTGTAAACTATGCTGTCGGCATCCGTACGCTCGGTGAAATGAACCTTGCCGAAAGAACCCTCTACTATTTCAGGGAAAGAGTCTATCAGTACTGCCTGGAGAACCCCGGCAAGGATGACCTCTTGTTCGGCCAGTTTATCAAGCTGCTTCGTGATTTTGCGAAAGAAGCCGGAATATCTCTGGAAGAACAAAGGACAGACACCACACTCTTTATGAGCAACATCAAGAAAGCAGGGCGGGTATCTCTGGCTTATGACGTACTGGTTAAGGCAGTCAAAGCAATACCAAAGGAGAAACTCACAGGCTCTCTTTCCAACGTGTTGGAGCCGGACTTCAAAACCGATGTGCTCTATCGTGCAAAAGCACAAGAAGGAGACAGCAAGCTGACACTGCTTTTAAATCTCTGCCAGGAAGCGCTTTTGATACTGGAAGCACAGCCCGACATGCTGGATTCTGAAGAAGTACGGATAGTTAGGCGATTCTTAAGCGAACAATCCACAACCGAAGCGGAAAGCGGAAAACTCATCCCCAAGCCAAAGAAGGAAATTCCATCCGGGTCCCTCCAGGCAGCGCATGATGAAGACGCTACCTTTCGCAGGAAAGGGAATGTGAGCCAGAGCGGTTATGTCCTTGAAATATCCGAAACCTGCGACAAGGGAAACACCTTTCAACTCATCACCGATTATGCGGTTGAATCCAATAACACCAGCGATGTAGAAATCCTGCAGGATCGATTAAAGGGAATCCATGAAAACACCGGCTGTACCGACATGTATGTAGATGGAGGCTTCCACTCCGAGCATGTCCATCAAACCGCAAAGGAAAACGGAATAGAAATCCACCTGACTAACATGAGCGGGACAGAGCCGACAAAGAAACTGCCTGTAACCGAATTTGACATAGATGAAACCACAAACATAATTAATAAATGCCCCGGAGGATACATTCCAACTCATGCCGGAGTAAGCGGAGGACAGACATCAGCACATTTTCCCCATGAGGCCTGTGCTAACTGTGAGTATCGCAAACAATGCTATAGTAAGAAGCAAGTCAAAGACTGTGTTATCCGTATACCCCTCAAGGCAGTAAAAACTGGTCGAGAACGTGAAACAATGAAAGCAAGCAGAAAAGAGAACACGAGTAAACGTGCAGGAATCGAAGGCAGCAATTCTGCGTTGAAAAGGTCAGGACTGGATAAGCTTGATGTCCGTGGAAAAGCTAAAAGCACTGTAGTATGTGGATTGAAGGTAACTGTACAGAACATCAAACGGTTCATCAAATACTTGCAAGGTGGATATAAACCAAAAACTACCAATATTCCACTACCAGGGATAAGTGCGCCCATTTTTAGCTGAAAGGGATGAAAGAACCAAGGAAACAGGCATAAATAGATAAATTTGAAGCAAAAACCGGCTCATAATTGTAAATTATCCTTGGTATTTTCCTAATAATGGTTATTACATGAAGTTGTCAAGGTACAATCAAATCATAAAAATTTAGTTCGTGCAGTGAAATCAATATTAAGAAGCAAACTAGTATACCATAACTTTTTTATGTATACTTACTGGTCACTGACCACTGATCACTGGCAAACGGTATGCCCCCTATCCTTAGTAGGACCGGGCTGCAGCCGGTCCTACTATTGTTTCCGTTGATTTCACCCGTTGTATACTTCCAGGGCTGCCTCTATGGCTGCCCCCAAATCGGCTTTGTAGCCCTGCTGGGACATTGCATCGGCAAGGGCAGCAATGAGCAGAATTACATTGTTCCTCTTGGATGATTCTCCCATTAGCCCAACTCTCCATGCCTTTCCTTTGAATTCGCCAAGTCCTCCTCCTATTTCTATCCCATACTTGCCCAGGAGGAAACTTCTGACCTTGAGGTCATCAACACCGTCAGGGATTTTTACTGCATTTAATGTGGGCAAACGGAAACCCTCGGGAGCTATCATCTCAAGTCCCATTGCCTCAACGCCTCTGATAAAGGCCTTTGAATTTTCCCTGTGCCTTTCAAACCTTGCTTCAAGGCCTTCTTCTTTAACAATCATTAGTGCTTCCCTTAATCCGTAAATCATGTTTATCGGAGCAGTATGATGGTAAAATCTCTCTTTTCCCCAGTAGTTCTGTATCATAGAAAGGTCAAGATACCAGCTCTGCACCTTTGTTTTCCTATTTGATATGGCTTCCATGGCCCTCTCTCCCAAAGTAACCGGGGACAGCCCTGGAGGACAGCTTAGAGCCTTCTGAGTGCCGCTGTAGCACGCATCAATTCCCCACTCATCTGTCTTCAATTCGACTCCACCCAGGGAAGTTACTGCATCCACTACGAATAACGCTCCATATTCTTTAGCTATTTCCGCTATTTCCTGCAGCGGCTGCTGTACTCCTGTTGATGTTTCCGCGTGTACTATGGTGACAAGTTTAGCGCCTCCTGCCTTTTCAAGGGCTTCCTTGACCTGTGCCGGTTCGATGGCTCTGCCCCAGGGCGCTTCAACGCTTATAACCTCGGCACCGCACCTCCCGGCAATATCCCTCATTCTTTGCCCGAAAACACCCTTGACACACACAACTGCCTTGTCTCCCGGCTCGATTAGATTGACCATCACTGTCTCCATACCGGCGCTGCCGGTGCCGGACATTGGCAGTGTAAGCTGGTTTTTTGTCTGAAAGACCAACCGTAGCAGCTCCATTGTTTCATTCATTATCTCCAAGAACTGCGGGTCCAGGTGGCCAAGCATGTTGCTTGACATAGCCCTGAGCACCCTTGGAGACGTTTCTACTGGTCCGGGCCCGAGAAGTAAACGATAGCCCGGATTTAATTGTCCGTATTCCTTTGACATGAATAATACCCTCCTTTTATTAATTCATAATTCATAGTTCGCAAAATACAGTTCGCAGATCGCATGTACTAGTTGGTAGTTCGTAGATATCGATCACAGTCGGCAGATCACAGATCGCAGGTGCTAGGGTAAGCTTTACAGGTTTTCACCTTTAGCGCTACTCTATACTCTGCCGACTGCTGACTGCCATCTGATAACTGGTAACTATACTCTGATAACTGATTTCTAGTCCCCTATATAGCCCAGTTCCGTTGAAATGGATGCTGCACATTTCTTGACCATTTCAACCAATTCTCCCATTCTGTTATCTCCGAACCTGTCCACAGGACCGGAAATGCTGACCGCTGCCACCACCCTTCCGGTTCTATTTTTTACTCCTGCTGCAATACACTTAACCCCTTCCTCTCTCTCCTGGTTGTCTACAGCAAACCCTTTTTCTCTTACTTCTTTAAGCTCTCTGATCAGGTCCTCCCGCCTTCTAATTGTATTTTTTGTATACTCCTTAAGCCCATTCTCAGCTATTACAGCTTCCAGTTGATCCTGTGGCATTTGTGCCAGAAGAACCTTACCCGCACCGTTGCAGTGGGGTAAAACCCGCGCCCCTACCCTTGTAAACATTCTGACCATACGGCTGCTCTCCTCCTGGGCAAGATACATCGACATGCTTCCGTCCATGACTACGAGATTTGAAGTCTCCCCTGTCCTCCTGGTCAGCTCTTTCAAATGCGGCATTGATATCGCAATCAATTCGTTACCGTCCCTTGCTGTTATTCCAATCTTATATAGCTTAAGTCCTAACCTGTATTTGCCTGTGTCCCTGTTTTGCTCAAGAATATCCTTTTTTTCAAGGGTAGCCACAATCCTGTGAACCGTACTCTTATATAAGTTAAGGCGCCTCGCGATTTCGCTTATTCCAAGTTCTCTTTCATGATGGCCATACAGTTCCAGAATGTCTATCGCCCTTACTATCGAGTTGATACCGGCATCTTTACCCATTCGCAATCCTCCCGGTGTTAATAATATTGGAACGACGTTCTATTATTTTATACTATAATTATACAACATAAAGCTATGAAATACTACCAAAAAATCAAAATAGCGGATTAACCGCTACTTTCATTTTCATCGTGAACTTCGTAGTCCACATCCGTGATAACCCTGTCCCCGGCCTTATCTTGGCCCCCTTTTCTTTCTTCACAATAATCGTCCAACCTTTTTCCGATATAAGTAATAATAAATCCAAGAAGGACAGCGTCATCAATAATGCCGAAGCCTAAAACAGGATCCGGCAATAAATCTACCGGGCTTATAAAGTATAGAAGCCAAGCTAATATGGGTATTTTCCTCCTAAACGAAACCTTTTTATCCAGCAAAAACCTGAACATGGTTATCAACCTTGTATAAAGCCCAAGCCTGCCTCCTATACTCACGGTCATACCTCCTGACAGCATTTAATCTCCCTAAAAAATATTTTACCTGCTTTTTTTGCAATTTAAAAGCAGTAATCAGCCCCGACCGGGGCTGATTACTACGCTTGGGGTCTACTCGGTTGGGAAATATTGCTAAGAGCTTCTCCCGCTTCATTTTCGTATATATTCCTTACGGCAAGATCGCCGATCGAAACGATTCCTACCAGCCTGTCGTTTTCCGTCACGGGCAAACGCCTTATCTGGTTTTTCGCCATAACGTCGGCAGCCTGGTGAACATCCATATCCGGAGTTGCTGAAACCACCGTAGTTGTCATCACTTCTTCCACCCTTGTGTCTCTTGGGCCCCTTCCGTTAGCGACGTTTCTTAAAACCAGGTCCCTGTCGGTAACAATTCCGACTACCCGGCCTCCACTGGTGACCGGTACTGAACCGACATTGAGTTCTTTCATGATTTTTGCTGCTTCTTCAACAGAATTAGTCGTTTCAACACTTCGTACCTCTCTGGTCATAATATCTCCAAGTCTCAAATCCATCACCCTTTCGCTATATTTTAAACTCTATAGAATATTATTGTTTACTCAATGCTAAACTATACAATGAAACCAAATGTGGAGGTGTGGAATATGTTAAAATCCATTAAAGGGTGAACCCTTTAATGGATTTTCATTGGTGCGCATCTATTAACACAGGATTTCGGTCAGCTCCTCAAGGCATCCCAATTCTATATCGCAGCATACCTGCTTTGCTATCCCGTTGGGGTTAAACCAGGCCGTCTTAAATCCCGCCTGGACTGCTCCATGGATGTCGGTCCGGGGGTCATCTCCGACATGCAGAACGTTTTCCGGCTTCACTACTATTTTTTGCGCGACTAGCTCGAAGATTTTAGGATTGGGTTTAGCAATTCCCACTTCGTTTGAAAATACCGTTATATCAAATAGTCCTTTTATACCCTCCCTGGCAAGCAGCTCTTTTAGCACCCATCCCGGGGTTCTACCGGTATTGCAAATGATCGCCAGCTTATATCCGGCTTTCAGTCTGAGGAGGATATCCTTCACTCCGCTGTAGAAGCGTGGAGGTATATCCAAAAGGGATGTGGTATATCCGTTAATCAGAAGGGGAAGCGTCTCACGGTTTACTGATATGTTCAAGTAGTTTACAATCCATTCTACCTGTTCCTCCGGCGTAAAGTCCAGGCCCATATCCTCCTGATACCTGTAGCATACTTCACGGGCCTTTGCAAAGGCATCATGCATCTGCTCCGGGCTGACCTTATGTCCTTCTTCCTTCAGTATTTGAATCATCCGTCCTGCTGATATCTCTCTCACTTTCACCGGTTCACTGTCCTCGGCAAGGGTGTTCCAAAAATCAAATGTAACCGCTTTTATGTTCAAGAGCACACCCTCCTTTTGATTATTTTCCAAATATCCTGCCGAATATCGAAGTGTTTCTGTTTTTCTCTTTCTTAAGCTGCTCCCTCAACTCAGCCACTTCATAGGCTTTTCTTTTTAGATCCATCTTCAGTTTAGCATTCTCACAGAGCAGGACATCCTTATCCTTAGCCCGGATTTCGTCAGAGAGTTCTTTTACACTGGAATTCAAAGTAAGCAGATCGTTTTTTATTTCATCTTTAAGGGCCGCCATGTACTCCTGCAGTACCTGTGGAATGATTTCGGCGGCAGCGGTTTGAGAATGTGCCACCGCAATCTCTTTTGTTTGGCTGTTTTCTTCAAGCACAATTTCCGGGGACCTTAGTATCAGTTTAATCTGGTTGTTTGTCAACCCTTTTTCCTGGAGCTGTTTTATATATTGAAGGGTTTCAATCTCCCTATAGGTGAAATACCTTTGACCGGATTTACTGCGTGGAATTTGCAAACAGAATTCCTTCTCATAAAATCTGATCACATGCGGCTTATAACCGGTAATTTCAGCTACTTCTGAAATTGATAGCCTTTTTTGCTCAACCATACCTACTGCCCCCTTACGAAACTATTAAAAGAAAATTCTACGCTT
The DNA here is from genome assembly GCA_013540605.1 of Bacillota bacterium. Taxonomy (GTDB): domain Bacteria; phylum Bacillota; class Clostridia; order Ch29; family Ch29; genus Ch29. The sequence continues at coordinate 338,442 of JABVCK010000029.1, read as the reverse complement.
ATACATAATTTCCCTTTTTTAAAATAAAAAAAAGATGACAAAGGTGTGTCACCCTTGTCATTATAATCCATTCACCTGATTGCTTTCTTTATTTCATCCAGGACATTCTTGGCTTCATCGGCTGTAATTTCTCCTGCCGTAATCTTATCATAAAGCGCGTCCATTGCCTCCATAAAATCAACTTTAACCTGCATAATTCTAACCGTTACCTCGCTCAACCCCGGTGAACCCATATCAAATTTTGTATCCCCACCAGCAACCGCAGCAGTATTCATGCCTATTTGAACCGTTTGACCCAGCTTTGCGACAACTGCTTCTATTCCTGTTCTTTCCCGGATAGTCTCCGCAAAATCCCTTGCTGAATCCTGCTCACCATGAACTACAAATATTTTCTTTGGTTTACTCGTAAATCCATTCAGCCATTCAAGGAGTCCGTCCCTGTCGGCATGCCCGGAGAACCCCTGGATATCCTCTATCTCTGCCAGGATTCTTATCTCTTCGCCGAAAATCTTCACCTTTTCTGCACCATCTTTGATAATGCGGCCAAGGGTACCTTCCGCCTGGTATCCTACAAATACTATACTCGATTCCTTCCTCCACAGGTTATGCTTTAGATGATGCTTTATTCTGCCGGCGTCACACATACCGCTCGCCGATATTATTACTGCCCCTCCCTTTTCTTCGTTTATCTTCATGGAATCCTCCGAAGTCCGGATAAAATACAGCTTATCGAACTCAAAGGGATTGTCTCCGGATTTAAGCAGTTGGAGCGTCTGGGCATCGTAACACTGTGGATTATCCTGAAATATTTTAGTGGCCGAAATAGCAAGGGGACTGTCTATAAATACTTTAACACCCTTCAGGTAGTTATGCTCCTTATCCTCTTTCAGGATGTTCAAGTGGTATAACAATTCCTGGGTTCTTCCAACAGCAAAGGAAGGAATCACCACATTCCCACCCCTGCCGACAGTTCTGCTGATTATTGCATTGAGCATTTCCACCCTGTTGTCAGTATCCTCATGTAAACGGTTCCCGTAGGTGGATTCTATGAAAACATAATCAGCATCTTCAATGACTGTAGGATCCCTTAGAATAGGCTGGTTCTTCTGTCCTAAATCCCCGGAAAAAACCAATTTTATGGTTCCTCCGTTTTCCTTCAGCCAGATCTCGATAATCGACGAGCCGAGGATGTGCCCCGCATCCCTGAATCTGAAGGAAATATTATCATCCAATTCAAACACATCATCATAAAACATGTGTTGAAAATTTTTCAGAGATAACTGTGCGTCTTCCGCAGTATAAAGGGGTTCAATGGGCTCTTTACCCGCCCTCATCCTTTTCCTGTTCTGCCATTCGATTTCCATCTCCTGTATGTGTCCGCTGTCGGGAAGAAGTATGGAGCATAGATCCGCAGTGGCCTTAGTGGTATAGATCGGACCGCCATACCCTTCCTTAACGAGTTTGGGAATTCGGCCGCTGTGGTCGATATGTGCATGGGTAAGCAGCATGAAGTCTATAGATGTAATGTCAAATTCAAAGGGTTGTTCGTTCATTTTTTCTTCTTTTCCTTGAAACATTCCACAGTCTACCAAAAATCTTTTGCCGCCGCCTTCCACAAGGAAACAAGAGCCTGTTACGGTTTCGGCAGCACCTAAAAACGTGACCTTCATTTTTATACCCCCTGATGTTATGCATTAATAAAAATTAACACAAATATTATCGTGCAATTATATTATAATATAAATAGCCGACAATTTTCATCAATCAATTAAAAACTGCTACCTTTTGCTACTTGACATATTGCAACTATTATTGTATATTATTATTTGTCGTTGCATTACGTTTGGGCCTTTAGCTCAGTTGGTAGAGCAACCGGCTCATAACCGGTCGGTCCGGGGTTCGAATCCCTGAAGGCCCACCATATTCGGCCCGGTAGTTCAGTTTGGTTAGAATGCCAGCCTGTCACGCTGGAGGTCGAGGGTTCGAGCCCCTTCCGGGTCGCCATACAAGAGGTGCGATGTGTGAGGTTTGATGTGGGAATTCCAGTAATGCTTAATAGCAGTACTAAAATCTCACTTCTCACTTCTCACTTCCCACATCCCACTTCCCAAATGCCCAGGTAGCTCAGATGGTAGAGCAGAGGACTGAAAATCCTCGTGTCGGTGGTTCGATTCCGCCCCTGGGCACCATAAAGTTTTTATACGGAGGGATACCCAAGTGGCTAAAGGGGGCAGACTGTAAATCTGTTGGCAAAGCCTTCGCTGGTTCAAATCCAGCTCCCTCCACCATCAATACTGGGGCGTCGCCAAGCGGTAAGGCACCAGACTCTGACTCTGGCAGTCGTGGGTTCAAATCCTACCGCCCCAGCCATACATGACCCATTAGCTCAGTCGGCAGAGCACCTGACTTTTAATCAGGGTGTCCCGCGTTCGAGTCGCGGATGGGTCACCATAACGTAAAAACGTGTATTTCAGCGAATTTGAAATGCACATTTTTTCTGTTTGTACCAAATCTATGTATGTAACCTTCTTTTTATAAGAACATATTATGTACTGCAAGTAAACTAATAATACCTGAGAAGATAATCCTGTGCCATCCAATGTCTCCAGTGTTACAGTACGGTTTTTCGTGCAGATAACAGATACCGCTACCACAGGTTCAACTAGCTGGCTGCTTGACGGTGTATCCTTAAAGGCAGTATAAACAGTTCAACGGGCTTAACAGTGAAATGTGTTTTTTCAGAATATTACAAGTCAATGAGCGTCAGCGTAATGCTGGCGTTTTTGTTTGAAGTTGATTATTTCGCTTTTTTAGCGTATAATAAACATAAGAAAGTGAGAAATTCCCACGAGGAGGTTTTATCATGGTTGTTGAACTGCGTCAAAAATCACAGGTGACAATCCCTGCCGACATTTTAAAGGCGTTGAATTTAAAGACAGGCGACAAGCTGGAATTTTCGGTACAAGACGGTAAAATAATTATACAGCCCGTTGTCACCATTCCCAAAGACCAAGCGTGGTTTTGGACGGAAAAATGGCAAGCCGAAGAAAGAATTGTTGATGAACAGATAAAAAACGGACAGGTAAAGAGCTTTGACAATATTGACGCTTTGATTGAGGATCTGGACGCATGATCTTTACACGTTCCGACAGGTTTAAGGAAAATTACGCAAAACTGAATGATGAAATGAAGGAAAAGGTCAAAGCCAAGTTGCAATTGATGTCCAAAAATCCAATGCACCCGTCCTTACGCACAAAACGGGTGCAGGGAACACAAAACATATTTGAAGCCAGCGTCACCATGAGTATCCGTATGACGTGGCAATATGTTGAAAATGGTATCCTCTTACGGAACGTTGGGAAACATGATGAAACATTAAAGAATCCATAAAATACAGCCTTGCTTTAAATGCAGGGCTTTTTTATACCTCATTTGCCAGTTGGTAGATGACAGGTGGCAGTTGGCAGTTAGCAGGCTTCAGCGAAGTCCTAGGGAAAGAAAAGACCTGAAAACTTCACCCCAGCCCCTGCGATCTGCAAACTGATTATATCCCTGTGATCTGTGATCTGATAACTGATAACTGGGAACTAGAAACTGAATTATTGCGCCTGCAATCTGTCAACTACCAACTACCAACTACGAACTACGAACTGAATTTACATTTTTCTATAGAAGAAGGTTTCAACAGGAGACAACTTGTACCTGTTTGGCATGATTATCTGCTCCGTGCTGCCGACAAAGAGAATACCTCCCGGCTCCAGGGCGTCATAGAATTTCGAGTAAATCTGCTGTTTCGCCTCTTCGGTAAAATAAATCAATACATTCCTGCATAAAATCAAATCACAGCCTTTGGGAAAGCTATCCCTTAGCAGGTCTAGGAATCCGAACTCTACCCTGGCTTTAACTTCTTCAATGATTTCAAAATCATTGTTGTTCTTCCTGAAGTATTTACTCACGAATTCCTTCGGCAGGTTTTGCAGACTCTTTTCCTTATAAATCCCTGTTTTTGCCTTTTCCATAGCCTGCCTGTCGATGTCAGTCGCCAGAATTTTTATCTCATTGAGTCTTATGTATCTGCTGAGCAGCATAACCAGCGAATAGGGCTCCTCCCCTGTGGAACACGCAGAACTCCAGATCTTTAATGACCTCTTTCTCTCCATAAGGGACGGTAAAATTTCCTCCTCCAATACCCTCCACTGCCCGGGATTTCTATAAAACTCAGATACGTTTATTGTAATGTAGTTAATAAATTCGTTGTAGAGCTTTTCATCGCTGTTGATTCCCTTATAGTATTCTGATAAGGTTTGATAGCCGTTCCTGGACGCCAATGATTCTATCCTTCTTTTCATCTGCTTTTCTTTATAACTTGACAGATCTATACCCGTTTTTCTGTACACTAATTCTTTGAATACAGTATAGTCGTCCATGTCCATCCCCTTTACATCATGAGTATTATTTGCTTTTAAAAGAAGAAATCTATCTCGCTTATTGCACTTTCTTTGGAATCCGACCTGTGCACCACATTATACGTCACTGAACTTGCATAGTCAAATCTTATTGTACCGGGCAATGCATCCGCTGGGTTTGTGCTCCCAACCATATCGCTGATCCCTTTTATTACCCCATCTCCCTCAACAACCATCATTACAGACGGGCCGGAAGTGATAAAATCTATCAGCTCTTTAAAGAAAGGCTTGTCCCTGTGTTCTCTGTAGTGGTATACCGCCTGCTCAGTGGTTACTCTTTCCATCTTCATCTTCACGATTTCATAACCTTTGTTCTCTATTCTCTTAATTATTTCTCCAATTAGTCCCCTTCTAACTCCATCAGGTTTAATCATAACAAAGGTCTTTTCTTTCATACGCTTCTCCCTTCCGCAGCAATTTTATTAATTTTACCATAGGTGAGTCCTAAAAAAAAGAGCCGTGATATTAAATATCACGGGCTAAAGAATGTAAAGGGGGTCTCAATGTATTTTGTGAGGTCATTTATATTATGACCATTGAAGAAAAAAATATACACTGAATACACAAAAAAGTAAAAATGCGTGCTTTTTCTTTCAAAACACGCATTCACTCATTTATAACCTAGAAAATAGAAAGCTTTCATCTCCTTTTTATAAATTTGCTACCTTAACCGGCTCCTCGAATAACCCTCTCTTGACCTCGGTAGCTGTCATATGCCGAGCATTAAGCTTCTCTGTCAAATAATTACAAGCATCCCATGGGTTCACTCTATCTCCACATGTAAATACATCAACTGCAGCGTATCCTAATTCAGGCCATGTATGAATGGCTAAGTGGGATTCCGAAATAACCACGACCCCGCTAACGCCCTGCGGGCTGAATTTATGAAACGCTACTTCCCGGATTTCTGCGCCCGCAGCCAGTGCTGCATCTACCATTGCTTTCTCAATAAGTATTCGATTGTTCAGGGTATCAGCATCACAACCATAGATTTCCGCCAAAATATGGCGTCCCAATGCATTCATAATACCAATCCTCCTCAATTTAAAGTCAGGCTTTAAGGTATGGAACACACCAGCTAAGCAACTGCTTGCTTTCAATAAATTAAATTTTAGCAGATAATCATAAAAAGTCAATACTTTATTGTCGTAATACGGCATTTTTTTTGATTAACTAAAACTATATCAAAATACTATATGAAAACCCTGCTTTTCTTTATTTTTTCTCTCTATTTTACCCATAGTTCATTATACTTTGAATACATTCATAATGATAATGATATTATTAGTATAATCAGCAATATATATTCGATACCAAAAGAATACCCGCTTAAGCGGGCATTCTTTTGGTATTTTTAATAACAGTAGCCCACCCTTAAGGGTGGGCTACTGTTATTCCTTATTATCTTTCAGGATATCGCCGACCAGGTCGCCTATTGTTATCGGAGGCTCATTGTCCGAATGTGCGGCAGCGGGCTGAACCTTTTCCTTCTTTTCCTCTCTCTTGGGCTTTTCCGTCGCTTCTTTTATACTGAGGCTTATCCTTCTCTCTTCGGGTCTAATATCAAGTATTTTCACCTTTACCGATTGTCCTTCCTGCAGAACATCCCTCGGCTTTTCAACATGCTCATAGGAAATCTGTGAAATATGAACCAGCCCTTCTATCCCCGGTTCCAGCTCTACAAAAGCGCCAAAGTCAACCAGCCTTACTATCCTGCCTTCCACTACTTCACCCTGACTATATCTTTCCGTAATCTTATCCCATGGGTGTGGTTTAGTCTGCTTATATCCCAGGGAAATTCTCTCGTTCTCCTCTTCAACGCCAAGCACGACGACTTCAACTTCATCCCCTATATTCATTACCTCCGAGGGATGTCCAACCCTGTTCCAGGACATCTCGGATATATGCACAAGACCGTCTATGCCGCCGATATCCACAAAAGCTCCAAAATCAGTAAGCCTCTTGACCTCCCCTTTAATTCTATCCCCTTCTTTAAGGCTTTCCAGGAGTTGTTTTTTCTTTGCTTCCCTCTCGGCCTCAAGCAGTGTCTTACGGGAAAGTATAACTTTGCCCTTGCTTCTGTTGAATTCTATAACCCTCACGGAAAGCTCCCTGCCTATGAACTCCTTAAGGTTCTCTACATACCCGATGTCAACATGGGATGCAGGAATGAAGCCCCTGATACCTTCCACCACTGCAATCAAACCGCCTTTAACCTCTTCAACTACTTTAGCGTTAACGGCCTCATTCTCGTCATACTTCTGCTTAATTGTCTTCCACGCCTTTTCTAAATCCACCTTCTTCTTTGAAAGGACAACATGGCCTTCCTTCTCATCAATCTTTTTAACAAAAACCTCTATTTCATCCCCCTCACTCAACACCTCCGCAGGTGAAAGGGAGCCGTCACTGCTCAGCTCATCCCTTGGGATGATTCCGTCCGACTTGTATCCAATGTTTACTATAACATCTTCCTTTCCAACCTGTAATACCTTTCCCTTGACTACCTTTCCAGGTTTTATTGAAACCATAGTGTCTTCCAGATTTTCCATGGTCCTCTCCTGTGCAGGTTCCTGTACCTTTTCTTCAGGTTGAACATTCTCTTCCACTACTACCCCTTCAATTTCATTTGATTCAGTCTTGTTGTTTTCCATCTCAGTCATCTTGTCAACTACCTCCTTAATAATCCAATCTGGTGTCGATGCTCCCGCAGTAACACCTATAATTTCCACTTCATTTATTTTATCAACAGGCAGGTCGTCAGATGTTTCAATATGGTAAGTATTATTGCATTTTTCAGCACACAGCTTATACAGCTTTTGGGTATTTGAACTGTGCAAACCTCCGATTACGAGCATCAGCTCAACCCTCTCTGCAAGCTCAACGGCTGCCTGTTGTCTCAAATATGTAGCATTACAAATGGTGTTGAAGAATTCAGCTTCACCGCCCTTTTTTTCCAGAATTCTTTTTATGTCCTCCCAGGTTTTCTGGGTAATTGTAGTTTGGGCCACAACACATAGCCTATCATAATACCCAATTTTTGCCGCCTTTTCTTCACTATCCACTATAACTGCACTATAATTGCACCACCCGTTTACACCTTTAACCTCCGGATGGTTTGCATCCCCTACAATTATAATTTGATATCCTTTTTCGTAATATTCCTTGACTTTCTCTTGAATCTTCTTCACAAAGGGGCAGGTCGCATCGACCAGTTCAATGATCTTCTTTGCTGCTTCTCCGTGAACCTCGGGAGGTACGCCATGCGAACGGATTATTACGGTGCCCTCATCTATTTGATCAAGATTATCCACTACCTTCAAGCCCTTTTTATCCAGCTTTTCGACAACCTGCTTGTTGTGTATCAGAGGACCAAGGGTATAGGTATCGCTCTTCGTATCTGCAAATTTCTCCGCTATCTCCAAAGCCTTTTTTACTCCGAAACATATACCGGAATGCTCCGCAATAAGTATTTTCAATATCCTGTTCCTCCTACCGCTTTTTCTCTCATCAATATCCTTATCCGTTCCATCAGGTTATTACTAATGCCCCTGTGTTCTTCCACGGTTAGTTTCTGCTGGTAGTACTCGTCCAGATAGAAGGGATCTCCGTACACGATCGTAACCGTTCCGAACAGCTTATATTTTGGCAATATCGCTACGGGAATGACGGGTACCCTGGACTTGACCGCTATCATCGATAACCCGGGCTCAGCATCGAGAAACTTTCCGTTTGCATTCTTATTTCTTGTTCCTTCCGGGAATATCCCAAGAACCTCCCCATTCTTAAGTATTTTCATAGCTGTCTTTACAGCGGTTAAATCCGCTTCACCCCTACGCACCGGAAACGTTCCCAGTTTATTCAGTATGTACCCAAGAATTCTGATTTCGAACAATTCCTTCTTTGCCATAAACTTAACTTGCCTTTTTGCGGTACACCCTACCACAACTGGGTCAAGATAGTTTGTATGGTTGGCATAAACAATACACCCATCAACATTATCCAGGGCATTATTTCCGTAAATCCTTACCCGGAACAGCATCCTAAGCAGCAAGTTTACAAATCCCCTCGCAAATTTATAGAACATCCACCCCATCCCCCAGTCTCATCAGGATTTGCTCTAAAACCTCATCAATTGTTTTTCCGGTAGTATCTATTACCACAGCGTCCTCGGCCTTCCTCAGGGGATCGATTTCTCTTGTGCTGTCAATCTCATCCCTCCGCAATATCTCCTTTTTTACTGTTTCGTAGTTTTCAGCAGCGCCACTGGCTTTTTTATCTCTATACCTTCTCAAAGCCCTTTCTTCAATAGAGGCTGTCAAAAAAAATTTGTACCGGGCACCTGGCAGTACATTTGTACCTATATCCCTTCCATCCATTACTACGTTCTGAGACATCGCCATCTCTCTCTGTATTCCAACCATTATTTCTCTGACCTGCGGAATCTCTGCAACCCTCGAAACCCATGCATCTACCTCGGTACTCCTTATCTTCTCACCGACGTCCTCTCCGTCGATGTATACTTTTCCTTTTTCCAGCAGTATCTGTGAACTTTTTGCAGCCTGTGTGACAGCGTTATCATCCCCAATATCTATTCCCATGCTTATAATCTTGTATGTTAAGGCCCTGTACATGGCTCCCGTATCAATATAAAGCATGTCCAGCTTTTCCGCCAGCTTTTTCGCTATTGTGCTTTTTCCCGATCCAGCCGGTCCGTCCACAGCAATCTGAATTATATTCCGCACAGCCTCTCCCCTGCCGTTCTATTATTAACTACAAAGCCACCAGTGAAATTGGTGGCTACTTATTCCATTAACATTATATATTACAAGGGTTTCCTTCTCAACCCCTATTTTAGCTTAACCCTTGAAAACAGTTGAATTTTATTTCTTGCTTTCACCCGGTAGCCAATAGAAGGACTGATAACATTATCGCTTACCCCCACTATACTTATGTACAAATAGTCATCATCAACCTTTGTTGCATCAATCTCTATAAGGTCATTGTTTCTGATATTCACCTCAATTTCAGCATTTTCAAAGGATGCCACGGGTTCCCCGTTCACCAGCAGCAAAGCCTGTGGGTATTTGTCCAGGTTTTCCAGTCTCAATACCAGCTTGCCTTCAGGGGAAATAATGCCTGATTCCTCCATGCTCCCTCCCTCCAGCCTTGTGGCATAGTTGAGAAAAACCCTTGCAGTTTCATTAAGCATAATTGCTTGAAACGAAATCAACAGCAATACCCCTATGATTACCGCTTTCAGAATAATCTTTTCAACCCTGTAGGATATATCCGGCCTGTTCTTCCTGCTTTTCGCAACCATGGAAACAGCTCCCCCGCAGTTTGTTTGTACTATGTTATGCAAAAAAATAGGAAAAAATGCACGGGGCAGCATCTTTTACCTACAGTGCAGCCCTGCCAGATATCCGGTAGAAAAAGCAATCTGAAGGTTAAATCCTCCGGTTAGCGCATCCACGTCTATAATTTCACCTGCAAAGAACAGTCCGTCAACTATTCGGGATTCCATTGTAGAAGGCTCAATCTCCTTAGTACAGACCCCACCTGCGGTTATTACCGCCTCCTTTATCGGCCTCAGACTTTTTATGTTCAATACCAGACCCTTGAACGCATTGGCCAGCTTCTGCCTTTCATCCCGGGTGATCTGGTTGACCGGCTTTTCCGGACTGATCTCCGACAGCTTGATCACCACCGGGATGAGTTTCTGGGGCAGCAGGTCGTTAAGAGCATTCTTAAGCTGCTTGTTCGCATATACCTCAAAATCCCTCAGTATTCTCCTATCCAGGGATATAATGTCCAGAGCGGGTTTCAAATCAATTATAAGCCGTACGCCGGACCCCATGTGCTCAACCACATACCGGCTCAGGGTAAGTATTACGGGGCCTGATACGCCGAAATGCGTAAACATCATTTCTCCGAACTCTTCCCCCAATTTTCCATCATTGCCGGACATCGCCGTAACCCTGACATTTCTCAGTGAAAGGCCCTGTACATCCCTCACCCATGCCTCCCTGGTCTCCATGGGCACTAGAGAGGGTTTTGCCGGAATAATCGTGTGCCCCAGTGCCTCTGCCCACCTGTATCCATCGCCTGTAGACCCGGTGGAAGGATACGACATGCCGCCGGTAGCCACAATAACCGATGATGCCTCCATAAACTCTCCCTCCGCTGTATAAATGCCCACAATTCTTTTGTCCTTCGCAGTTATACTGCTCACTTTGGTATTGAGCCTGATTTCCACCCCGTACTTATTCATATATTTTTCCAGCGCCCGTATAACATCGCTTGATTTATCGGAAACCGGAAAAACCCGGTTGCCCCTCTCAACCTTTGTCGGGACGCCCATGCTGTTGAGTATATCCATAATGCTGTTATGGTTAAAGGAGTATATTGCACTGTACAAAAAGCTGCCGTTTCCCGGGGTATTATTAATTACTTCTTCGGGGTCGCAGTAGTTTGTAAGATTGCATCTCCCCTTTCCGGTTATGTAAATCTTTTTGCCCAGTTTTTCGTTCTTCTCCAGAAGAACTGTAGGTAGTCCCCTTGAAGCAGCCGTTGCAGCCGCTATCATCCCTGCCGCTCCTCCACCGATAATCAATACTTTTTTCTTCATCTAACACCCTTCCTTCAGGTGGCAGGTATCATTAAGGGTAACCAGTACATTCCCCTCATCCTTTATATCGATTATACTGATACTGCCATTATCGATACGTAACTTTCTAAGAAAGGCCAGGTCTATACCTAAAAGCCCCAGTATCAAGACCTTGATGGTTATTCCATGGGAAACCAGAACCAGGTTATGGCCTTTGCTTTCCCCCGCCAGTTTTTTCGTTTCCCTTAAAGCCCTTTGCTGTACATCGATTAACGTTTCTCCATCCGGAATACATGTTTCAGGTGGATTGCTCACCCAAAGCCTGTAGATGTCTGCATACTCCCTTTTGATACACTCAATATTCTTCCCCTCCCAGCAGCCGAAATTCATCTCGCGCAGCGCAGGAAGAACACCTAATCCAATTCCCAGTTTGTCGGCTATGGCTTGTGCAGTATGATAAGCCCGCTTCAGGTCACTCGTGTAGATACATTGAACCCTTTCATCCGCAAGCTTCTCTGCAATCCTTTTTGCCTGAAAAACTCCCTTTTCAGTTAAAAGGGTGTCCTGGCTCCCCTGGGTTTTTGCTTCCAAATTCCACTGGGTTTCCCCATGCCTTACAAGGATAATTCGTGTCATCTTCAATACCCCCAAATAAGAGGAAAGGGGACATTCCCTGTGTCCCCTTTCCGATCGGGGACATTCCTCCCCCCAGAGCTATATATTGGGGACATTCCTTCCCCCGAGAGCATAGCTCCAAAGCGGAGGTGTGTCCCCTGACCTTGCTTGCGGAGGTGTGTCCCCTTTCCTCTATATCCCGTTCTTGTCTTTAACAGAATATATGTTATACTGTCCCCAGATTTCCTCCAGTCTTCCGAAAATATCTGTTACCTTTTCCTTTTCTCTCATGCTTACCGCAATGATCAGCGAGTTGATCATGCTCATAGGTGCTACAAGGGAATCAACAAAGGATGCCATATTGCTTTTAGCGTAAAGGGTGTAATCGGCATAGTTGAGCAATGGCGAAAGCGGACTATCGGTTATTGCCAAAATCTCCGCTCCCTGTTTTTTTACGAAGCTCAAAGCCTCAACAGTTCTTCTGGAGTACCGCGGAAAGCTTATGGCTATCACTATATCCCCTTCCTCTGCATTGAATAGCTGCTCATAGATTTCGCTGATGCCCTGGCTGACCACCCTGACATTCTCAAGAATAAGATTGAGGTAGTAACCGAGAAACTCCGCCAAAACCGTTGAGGTTCTAAGTCCTATGATGTATACGTGCTTGGCCTTGATTATCTTATCAACAACCTTGTCAAAGGAATGAATATCCACTTCCTCCATGGTAGCCCTTATGTTGTCCATATCCGATTTGAGTACTTTTCTGGCAACATCATCTTCGCTAACAAGGTCGGAGGACATCTCTATCCTCTGCACTGTTGTAAGCTTCGTCTTTATCAATTCCTGCAAGGCCTTCTGGAGCCGCGGATAACCATCGTAACCGAGAGCAATGGCAAACCTGACAACGGTTGATTCGCTAACACCCACCCTTTCTCCAAGCTTGGCGGCCGTCATGAATGCTGCTTTTTCATAGTGAGACATTATGTATTCTGCAATAAGCTTCTGGCCTTTGCTCAGCTTTGGAAAATTATGCTGTATAAGCTTTATAAGATCTTCCTTTGGTTCATTCATATTATCATTACCCTCTTCACCTTAGATTTTGACAGATTTTCCGTCCTTCATCCAAAGCTCTCCTATTCAATTCCTCAGTACCTGGGGGCACCCTGTTCAGGACAGCTTTTTCCAGAGATGCTTCGCTAACAAGTCCAGTTATCGCATTAATTGTACCAAGTGCCACTATATTTGCAACCATTGCCTTTCCCACAGCTTCCCTGGCAGTTCTTAGAATAGGAACGCTGTACTTTTCCCTGCAGGGCGCTTCATCCGCGTTCACTGTTTCATCAACTATTATTATACCACTTTCTTTCAGGTTTCCTACATATTTATCATAGGCTTCCTGGGTAAGCGCCAGGAATACATCCGGTTTCCTGACCTTAGGGTAGAATATTTTAGCATCGCTTATTATGACTTCGGATTTACTGGCTCCTCCCCTGGCTTCCGGACCATATGACTGGGTCTGCACAGCATTCAGTCCATCCAGAATGGCTGCCTCCGCAAGCACGATTCCGCACAGCAGCAGTCCTTGTCCTCCCGAACCACTCAGTCTAACCTCAGTACAAGCCATTATCCTTTACCCCCTTTGAAAGCTTTCAACAATTTTTTTGTACTCCTCTGTATATTCAGGTTGAGGGTTATTGTACAACTCTCCGATCAAGAACTTTCCTGCCAATTTTTCTGGAGGAAGCTTACTTGCTGCGGCCACATTCACAGCGTTATCTTTAAGCCATTCCATTATTCTCACTGAATCTCCCTTTTTATTCTTCCTGCCGTAATATGTTGGACACACACTGATTGCATCTATTAACGAGAACCCTTTATTTTTTATCCCGTCCTTGATCAGCCTGATCAACAACTGGGCATGGTATACGGTAGCCCTGCCGGTATACGTAGCTCCAGCCGCCTGGGCAAGGCTGCATATATCAAATACTTTATCTATGTTGCCATATGGCGCAGTGGTGCCCTTATCGCCGGTCGGAGTGGTCGGAGAGTATTGGCCCCCTGTCATTCCATATATGTTGTTATTGAAAACCACCGTTGTGATTCCCATATTTCTCCTTGCTGCATGTATTAAGTGATTTCCTCCTATGGCAGTACAATCGCCATCTCCTGTAAGGACGATTACTTCAAGTTCCGGATTTGCATGCTTTATCCCGGTCGCAAAGGCCAGCGCCCTACCATGGGTGGTGTGCAGCGTATTGAAGTTCATATAACCCGGAGCCCTGGACGAGCACCCTATACCCGATACGATACAGATCTTTTCCCTATTCAATTCCAACTCGTCTATTGCTTTTACGACAGCCCGCATAACAATTCCATGCCCGCAACCAGGACACCAAATATGCGGGAGTTTATCCATCCGCATGTATTTTTCAATCAAGCTGCTAGCCATTTAGAATACCCCCTTGATCTTATCCAGAATATCTTCGGGCGTAATTATTTCTCCGTCGGCCCTGTTGACACCTTCAACGGTACAGCTGCCGCCAGCAACCCTCTGCACCTCAAGAATATATTGTCCAAGGTTCATCTCCGGAACAATAATCCGTTTCACCCTTTGAGCCAGTTCCCGGACTTTTTGCTCCGGGAAGGGCCATATTGTAATGGGTCTGAAAAGCCCTACCTTCATTCCTTCCTCCCTTGCAGCATCCATTGCACTTTTTGCCGATCTTGCGGTACACCCGTAAGCTAACAGCAGGGTATCAGCATCCCCGGTGTTTTCCTCCTCGTATCTGAGAATGTCATCCAGGTTGTTTTCAATTTTTTTCATCAGCCTGTTAATCAACCTGGCAGTAACCTCAGAGCTATTGCTTGGAAAACCGGTCTCATCGTGCACCAATCCTGTTACATGGAACCGGTATCCGTCGCCGAAGGAGGCCATTTCCGGCACCCCACCGTCCGCATCCGCCTGGTACGGCAGGTACTGTTCCGGTCCAACCGAAGGCTTTTTCCGGTCAATGATCTGAAGGGCACTCCGTTCGGGCAGCTCAATCCGCTCCCTCATATGTCCTATAACCTCGTCCATAAGCAAGATTACGGGCATTCTGTATTTTTCCGCCATGTTAAACGCTTCGATAGTTATCTGGTATATCTCGGAAACTGATGATGGGTATAATGCGATCGTGGGATGGTCTCCGTGGGTTCCCCACCGGGCCTGCATTATATCGCCCTGGGCTGGTGACGTGGGCAAACCTGTGCTTGGCCCGCCCCTCTGTACGTTTACTATTACGCAAGGAATCTCAGCTATTGCAGCATACCCAATATTTTCTAGTTTAAGAGACATACCCGGTCCGCTGGTGGCTGTCATGGATTTAAGTCCGGTGAGGGATGCTCCGATTACAGCAGCTATACTTCCTATTTCGTCTTCCATCTGCACAAACTTTCCTCCTACCTGCGGTAGTTTTTCGGAAGAACCCTCTGCTATTTCTGTTGAAGGGGTAATCGGATAGCCTGCGAAAAACCTCATGCCTGCAGCAATTGCACCTTCAACGCACGCTTCGTTGCCTTGCATCAGCCTCACATTCTTATCATTCATCCTTCTCATCCTCCTCCAGGTAGATAGCAAAATCGGGGCATCTGAGCTCACAGAGCCCGCATCCGTTGCATGCGTCTCCGTTCGCTATCGTAACTTTGTTATTCTCCATTTTCAGTACATCCTTAGGGCAAAATGCAACGCAAATACCACAGCCCTTGCACCAGTCCGGTTTTATCACCAGTCCTTTTTGTTTGACCGCCATCCCATTGGCCCCCTTTCAAAGAATTATATGTATTTTAGCAATATAGAAAAAAATGCAATAATAACTTCATTTACGATTTAATTCTATTATAGAAACCCTTATTATGCAACTTAAAATTCATTTTTCACACAAATGTATACCTGATTACCTGTCGAATTGTATACAAACTTTTATTACATTAAAGCGGAAAGGGGACACACCGCTTTTTGCGGGTATTCCTTGCCGCGGAATGTCCCCAATATAGGCAATAAAAAACGCAAAGCACTTTATGCGCCTCACGTCTCATATATGCTTATAATCATGTTCCCATCATCCTTCATTGCAAGCCCAAAGATTAAATCTCTGTTTTTTAGCGTCTTATTAAGAAAGTCCACCATTTTATACAGGTCATCATTATATTTCATCTCCTTTGTTGCAATAAGCTGCAGCTTAGGCTCCTGTTCCATATACCTAACCCCCTAAATGTGAAATTCCCACTCTTTTATTCTACTGATCATATCAAACTTAGTCAGATCGAAATGGATGGGTGTAACAGTGATATAGCCCTGGGTTATTAAATTCAAATCGCAGTCGTCGTTATTATACTCATCTACCGCTTCGCCCGACATCCAGAAATACTCTTGACCGCGGGGATCCTTTCTCGCTTCAAATGAATTCCTGTACCTCCGGGTACCAAGGCTTGTCACACTTACTCCCTTTATTTCACTCCTCTTCAGCGCCGGTACATTCACATTCAGCAGAGTATCCTTCTCAAGTCCTTTGCTAAATATATTGTCGGCCAGGGCTGCCGCAAAATCGCAGGCAACGCTGTAATCATCCGCTTCAAAAGATGCAAGGGATAGGGCTGCCGAAGGGATACCCAGGATTGCCCCTTCAATAGCCGCTGAAACTGTCCCGGAATACAGTACGTCTGTGCCCAGGTTCGGACCCCGGTTGATTCCTGAAAAAACCACGTCAGGTTCCTTTTCAAGAAGGGCTTCCACTCCGAGTTTAACACAATCCGAAGGCGTACCGTTTACCGCCCATGCCTTTACTCCTGGTCCAAAATGCGATACCCTGTTTGCTCTAAGGGGTTTGTGCATGGTTATTGCATGGCCAACTGCACTCCTCTCCCTTTCCGGTGCCACAACATAGAGTTCTCCCATGCCATTTAAAGCCTCCACAAGGCTTTTTATTCCGAAAGCGCCGATCCCGTCATCATTGGTTATAAGTATACGCATAGATCTACCTCCTAGGGTAAAAACAAAATCAGTTCATGCTTCACTCAGGATTATACCAGCAATTCCAAAAATATTCCACATGCAAATATACTTGCCTATGCGTGATAATTATACGATTTATTATCCCGCTAAATTGGAATACTATGTTTATGACCGCAAACAAGAGGTGAACTGATGATTCAAATAGATGACGCTGGGAGCGGAAGCCTTCTAGGCGGTACCTGCATCGGTGTTATGCGGGTAGAAACCGGTGAATACTGCTATGATATTGTTCCGCTCGAGTTCTACCGGCCTCAGGATTTCAAAGACAAAAAATATCAGGATTTTGTAATCGATATAGTCGCAGGTGCCATAAACAGCATAAACATAGATAAGGGTGAACCTATACATGTGTGCAGGGGCTATATGTTCGACAAACTGAAAAGATGGCTGAAGGCCAACGGGTTCAACGCGAGCAGTACGAAAATCGAGGACCCGCTTCAAACCATTGTAGAGAAAACCTTTGAGGATTACACAATATCGCTGGGATTGCCTCCCCGCTACATCCGCTATACAAAATACCCCTTTCATTTTCACAGGCTGCTTAGGTGGGTCTATGCTGATTATGAAAATAGGAAGGATCTGTGTAAAACAGGATGGAGCAGCTGGCAGAAGTACGGGATGCTCCCCCTGAAAATATCCTATGGCAGCGTTGAGAAACCCAACTACTACTGCCTCAAGTGCGGCAGCAGAATACAGCCGGGCAGCGGAGCCAAGATAATCAAATACATCACCAACAGGGTGAACAAGGTTTATCTGCACGAGAGCTGCTAGAGTGCAGTCATAACCCCGGTGCCATGGCACCGGGGTTAGTTTGCCTTATACGGGATGTGTCCTGTCCTGAAGATTTACCAGTTCGCTGTCTATCTTGTATTTCTGCGCCCGCCTGTACTCAAAATACTTTATTGCTACCTGCGGGAACAATGCGTAGGATAAAACATCTTCTTCCTGTTCAATATATTCTTTAATCTCGTTTCTCAGTTCCTCAAGCTGCGGTGGGATATCATCCGCGGGCCTGTGGTCTATTACCTCTTCATCCCCGATAATCTTCTTTTTGATGTCCTCTGCTATCGGCACGGTCGGCCTCCCGTAAAGCCCCTTGACATAGTTCTTAACTTCGACGGGTATCATTTTATATCTTTCTCCGCTCAATACGTTCATAACCGCCTGGGTTCCCACTATCTGACTGGTGGGTGTAACCAGCGGTGGATAACCCAGGTCTTCCCTTACCTTGGGAATTTCATTCAACACCTCATCGTATTTATCAAGAGCGTTCTGCATTTTCAGCTGTGAGACCAGATTGGACAGCATTCCTCCGGGTACCTGGTATACCAGTGTGTTTATGTCTACTGACAGCACCTTCGGATTCAGCATGCCGTTATCTATGTATTTTTCTTTTATCGGCTTGAAATACTCTGCAATCTCGTTGAGGAGGTTCATATCCAATCCGGTGTCGTTGGGAGTACCCTGCAAAGCAGCTACAAGGGGTTCTGTAGGAGGCTGCGCCGTCCCGGAACCAAAGGGTGAAAGTGAAGTGTCCACAACATCCACTCCGGCTTCTATAGCTTTAATATATGTCATTGGCGCCAGCCCGCTTGTACAGTGGGAATGCAGTTGTATCGGCACTGTAACCGCTTCCTTCAAAGCTTTTACCAGTTCAAAGGCGTAATACGGGGTTAATAGTCCTGACATATCCTTGATGCATATTGATCCGGCCCCCATCTCCACCATCTCTTTTGCTAGCTTCACATAAACCTCTGTGGTGTGAACCGGGCTGATTGTGTAGCTTATTGCTCCCTGGGCATGGGCGCCTTCCTTTACGGTAACCTCCATGGCCTTCTGCAGGTTCCTCACATCGTTCAAGGCGTCAAATATCCTGACTATGTCTATACCATTATAGATTGCCCGCTTTACAAATTCTTCAACAACATCATCGGCATAATGCTTATATCCAAGTATATTCTGACCCCTTAACAGCATCTGAAGGGGAGTATTCTTCATTTTGTTCTTGATTTTTCTAAGCCGTTCCCAGGGGTCCTCGTTTAAAAATCTAAGGCTGGCGTCAAACGTCGCTCCTCCCCACATCTCTATCGAATGGTATCCTATCTTATCAATCTTTTCTGCTATCGGCAGCATTTCGTCTGTTGTCATCCTGGTGGCAATGAGTGATTGGTGCGCATCTCTGAATATGGTTTCTGTAATCTTTACTCTGGTCATTTACCTGAATTACCTCCTCTTGTTTATTTACCTTGGCTATTTAATATAACGACATAATTCTACCACAAATTAGTTTTTAATGTAAGGGGACACACCTTTTCTTTTCAACAAGACATTTGTATTACTTTCAATGCAAGAATTTCAGTTGCATCGATATATCGGATTCCCGAAGGAAATTTTTCAACAAGAAGAGGAAGCTCTGTACATCCCAGTACAATGCCATCAACCCCATTTTGAACTAAACTGTTTACCACATCACAGACTCCGTCAACCGGAACGTCTCCCGCGCCATTTTTCACCCCGTATATTGCACTGAAAACCTCACGTTTTCCGGTATCATCCGGGACAATAATATCAATATCATATTTCTTAAAATACTTTTCATAAACTCCTGCTTCATATGTTCCTATAGTAGCAAGCAGCCCAATTTTCGCCGCCTTTCCATAACATGCCGACACATGTCCGGCAACCTCTTCCACCATGTTAATCAGCGGAATACCGATATGCTCAACGATATCGTCATAGAAATAGTGGGCGGTATTGCACGGCATCGCCAGCAAGTCACATCCCGCTGCTTGAAGTCTTACAGCGGATGCCACGATTTCATCCAAAGGGCTTTCTCCCTTGCCAAGAATAAATGCCGTTCTATCCGGTATCTTTGGATTGCTGTCGATAAGCACATGTATATGTCCCTGATCACTGTCCGCCTTGGTATTTTTTATAATCTTGCGGTAAAAATCCAGGGTGGCCATGGGTCCCATACCGCCTATCACCCCAACGGTCTTTGCCATACGAACACTCTCCTTTATAAATAAGAAGCCCGAATGCTCGGGCTTCTTCAGATACTATAATTTGCCGTCCAAAATCAGGCACTGATCGTCTGCTTCGCATCCTGGGGCGTACTTAATTCATTTTCGGTGGCGGCTATTACGACCGCAGCTGAAATGTCTCCCGTAACGTTAATCGAAGTTCGCGCCATATCAAGCACCCGGTCAATTCCCGCTATCAGAACCGACCCTTCCAGGGGCAGTCCAACCGCCTGGAGTACCATTGTCAGCATTATGAAGCCGGCGCCGGGTACCCCGGCTGTTCCTATCGAAGCCAGGGTAGCAGTCAGCACGATTGTCAACTGCTGAGCTAATGATAGCTCAAGGCCGTATACCTGAGCTACAAACAGCGCACATACACCCTGGTACAGTGCTGTACCGTCCATGTTTATCGTGGCGCCCAGCGGCAGCACAAAGCTGGAAACGCTTTCGGATACCCCGAGGTTTTCCTGGGCGCACTTTAATGTCACCGGCAGGGTTCCCGAACTGCTGCAGGTACTAAATGCAACCGTGCTGGCCGGTAAGGCTCCCTTAAAGAATGTGATAGGATTCATCTTCGCAAAGGCCTTTACCATAGAGGAGTACATAATGGCTGCATGCAGGATACATCCAATGTACACCGCCGCAATAACCTTAGCCAAGGGCAGCAGAACAGTAGGTCCGTTAGCTGCTACTACCGGTGTAATCAGGGCGAATACCCCGATGGGTGCGTAGGACATGACCACAGCTGTTATCTTGTACATGACCTCTGCCATGCTGTCAAAAAAGCTGAGAAATGGCTTTCCTTTCTCCCCTACAAGCGTGATGCCTATGCCCAGGAACAACGCAAAGGCAATTATCTGTAGCATATTACCCTGTACCAAAGAAGATAATGGATTATCCGGTATAATATTCAACAGGGTGTCCACAACCTTTGGCGCAGCCTGTGCCTGAACCGTAGCATCAACCGGTATGCTCAAGCCTGCACCGGGAACTATCAGATTACCAAGTATAAGTCCGATTATTACCGCTATTGCAGTGGTTATTAAATAGTAAGCGATTGTCTTGCCCCCGATTCTCCCCAGCTTTTTCACATCACCCATGCTGGCAGCGCCTACCACCAATGAGGACAGCACTAGAGGAACGATTATCAATTTAATCATTCTCAGGAACAAGGTTCCAAAGGGTTTGATGTAGCTGTCGGCTACTCCAGGATTACCTCCAAGCAAAAGACCTACAACGATACCTGCAATCAATCCGATAAGGATTTTGGTTGTAAGCTTCATACTTTTCAATATAATTCCCCCTTTTTTATATTTCCTTATATTTATATGCAGATGGGCAATCACAGATGCGGTATTACCGAATCCCGCTTGCCAAAATCCGCATATATGGAAATATCTATAGTTTAATTATAATATTTAGGGGGCAACGGTGTCAAAATAGGATTGTGTAGGGGTTTGTAGGATTTATTTCCCTGTCCCTTTCTTCTCAACTACAAACAGTACCGGAGGGCTGTTGCCCTGGTTCAGGGCTTCTATAGCAACGCATTTGTACATAGAAGAGCTTAGGTTAGTTACATATTGTTTAAGGACGTTCTTTTCCTCTTCACCTCCCGGATGGCCGGTATAGGATGCAATCGTTATCAAACCGCCCGGCAACAACAGATCCAAAGATTTTTCCAAGGCGGTGATCGTAGTGTCCGCTTTTGTCTTTATTTCATGATTGCCCCCAGGAAGATACCCCAGATTAAACATAACTGCCCGTACTTTTTCATGTACATGCTTATTCATATGCTGGTGTCCGTCCTGTATTAGTATTACTTCTCTATCCAGCCCGACGGACGCAAGGTATTCCTTTGCCTTGCAGAGGGCTTCCTCCTGTATGTCAAAGCCGTATACACAGCCCCTTTCTCCGACGAGACCTGCGAGAAAGGCAGTATCATACCCCTTTCCCACCGTGGCGTCTATTGCTTTATCCCCGGGTCTTACGGCCTTTTCGATTATGCACTTTGCCAGTTCTTTAACATCCAGCATATCTATCATTCTCCTGTTTTAGGATAACAGATTACAGGTGCTAGGTACTAGGTGTTAGATTATAGTTCGTAGTTCGTAGATCACAGATCACAGTTCACAGGTGTCCGGGTAGGCCTTTGGATTTTTACCCCCTATAGCCTTGCCCTGACATCTGTCATCTGTCAACCGATGACTGACCACTAGTCACTGATCACTGGCCACTGCTCTGATTACTTGACGAACGAAAGCAGGCCTTCCCTGACTATTTTTGCAGCCAGCGCGCCGGTTATCCCTGCCGGATCGCTGTCCGGCATAACCTCTACCAGGTCAAATCCTTTAACGTCGCAATCCGCTAACAGGTGAACGGCCTTGAGCATATCCGCCGCCGAACATCCTCCCGGCTCAGGAGTGCCGGTACCGGGGGCGAAGGCCGGGTCTACAACATCTATATCCAGGGTTATGTACACGGGTTTATTCTTTATCTCAGGAAGCACCTTCTTTAACGGTTCAACTATTTCAAAGGGGTAAAAATTGGTGTTTTCACGGCCCCAGGTGAACTCGTCGCCGGTACCCGACCTTATGCCGAACTGATAAATATTCTCTGGCTTGATAAACCTGCTGCACTGTCGGATAACAGTGGCATGGGAAAGGCTTTCCCCTGCGTAATCCTCCCGCAGGTCTGCATGGGCATCAAAATGAAGCAGTACCAGATCGCCTCCGTATTTTTCAAAGGCCGCCTCGATTACCGGAAGGCTTATCAGGTGTTCTCCCCCCAAAAATACAGGAAATTTACCATCATTGAAAACTTCTGCTGCAGCGTTCTTAATTATTGATAGGGACCTCTCCGGGTTGCCGAAGGCCAGTTCCAGATCCCCGTAATCAAAAATATTCATGTTGCTCAAGTCCCTGTCCATATACGGGCTGTAATTCTCCAGTACCCATGACATCTCTCGGATTGCATTTGGCCCGAACCGGGACCCTGCCCTGAAACTCACCGTGAAATCCATCGGTGCCCCTATTATTACCGCACTGGATCCACTATAGTCCCTGCCGCTTTCCAAAAACACATTTATTAAGCCGGGTTTACCCTTGATAGTATCCATAGCCATTGCTCTCCTATTCCAAGAGTTGTTTTACAAAGTTAGGCAGGACAAAGGCGGCTTTATGAACGTCGGCGTTGTAATACTTGGTTCCAAGGTCCTTAATTCTTCCTTCGGGGATTTCCAGCGGGTTGAATTTTTTGGACCCCATTGTAAAGGCCCAGTACCCGCTCGGGTAGGTCGGTATGGAACATACATACAGCTTTGTAACAGGGAATATTGAACTTATATCCCTATAAACCCGTGAAATCAGATCCTTGTTGTAAAAGGGCGATTCGGTCTGGGCGACAAATATGCCGTCTTCCTTCAGCGAGTCGAAAATGGACTGGTAAAAGTCCTTAACAAAGAGCCCGACGGCAGGGCCGACAGGGTCCGTTGAATCTACTATAATCACATCGAATTGGTTCCTGTTTTCTTTAATAAACTTTATTCCATCCTCGATCCTCACCTCAGCCCTCTTGTCGTTCAGGGCAACGCTTATCTCCGGAAGAAATCTCTTTGAAACTTCAACCACTCTATCATCAATCTCCACAAGGTATGCCTTCTCAACGCCGGGATGCTTAAGGATTTCGCGTATTGCTCCACCGTCGCCGCCCCCAACGACAACTACCTTCCTGGGGTCAGGATGAGAAAACAGCGGTACGTGAGTTATCATCTCATGGTATACGAATTCGTCCTCTATTGTTGTCTGAACAGTGCCGTCAAGAACCAGCATCCTTCCATATTGCTCCGTATCGATCAGGGCGATATCCTGAAACTTGCTTTTTTCCACATGAAGCGTTTGCTTTACCTTACATGTGATGCCAACATCCTTTGTCTGTTTTTCAGTGTACCATAATTCCAAATTCTTCATCTCCTTCTAATGTGTAAAGTTCATGTTTTATTATATTAGTTATTCTCCCCTATTTCAAAGCATTATTGCAGCATTTGAAATATCCGTCCAGGTCGGCCTGCAGTATGCCTTCCATACCCGTATCCCGGCAAAAGCCCATTTTGAGCAGAAAACCTGTAAGCTCTCTATGCTCTGTAATCTTTGCAATCGCTGCACCCTTGTTCTTTGCTGCAAATAAAATGCTCTTCAGCAGTCCGGTGCCTATGCCCTGTTTCCTCTTTTCTTCACATATATACAAAGAGTTCAACCAGGCTGTGTCAGCCTTAATCGTCAAGCTGCAAATCCCTACCAACTCACCGTCGTCAAAGGCCAGCATAACCATTTCATCTTCTCCCAGACCCAGTCTTGCTTTTTCTGCTATTTCACCGATTTCCTCCCCCGGTCTTAATCTCCGAAAGTGCAGCATGGTAATCCCTCCCTATTCTGTTGATAAATATTATCTATCCGGCGCTTACTGTTTTTTGCCGCCTGTCTTTTTGTACAGCGGCAAGGTATACGCCGGAAAAAGCTGCTGATGCACCGATGAATAGTGATAACGTAAAGGGCTCATGAAGCAGCAGGATCCCCGTCAGTATCGCGAATATAGGATTAAGGTACAAAAATACTGAAGTCCTTGAAGCGCCGATTATACTAATTGCCTTGTACCATGCGCTGTAAGCGTATAGAGTGCATATAAGCGCCAGGTACGAGGCGGCCATCAGGGTCTGAATTCCCAAGTGGGGCAGTACTTGCAGCAGTGAATGCTCCGAAAGAAATGACGGAAAAAAAACGAAAGGCAGAAGCTGCAGTGTCCCAAAAATGGTAATATATCCTATTGCAACGATAGATTCATACTTCTCCATGATCCGCTTTCCTATCAAAGTAAAAGCAGCCCACATGAAAGAGTTCAACAATATCATCAAATCACCCTTATAGGTATCAGAGTTAAAACCCGGTATCAGTGTGCCTCCCGTTATTATCGTATAAACTCCTGCAAAAGCCAGGGCTATCCCGCCAATCTTCCTGGCGGACAGGGGCTCTCCGGCAAATTTAGCGGCAAGAAGGGTGGTGATTATCGGGGATGTTGCAATAATAATAGATGTATTAATCGTAGTGGTGGTTTTTAATGCAGAATACTGCAGTATAAAATATGAGGATATCCCCAGGAAACCGAGGAACAAAAACACTGGAATATCCTTTAAAGGAATTCTTAGCTTGCTTTTTTCAAAACGCCTGAACAAGAGTAAAAACGCCGTAGACGCTATCAAAAACCTCAGCGCCACCATATTAATCGGTTCAAGCTGTCTGAGGCCTATCTTTGCAGCTGCAAAGGAGGTCCCCCAGAATAGGCTGCATAGAAAAAGCTGAACAATTACCGTTACATTCCGATCCGGTGCTTTTTTCACATAGGTCCCCTTCCTTCTTGTAATGACAAACATATTTTATCAATAATAGTCCTGCACAGCAAGACCGGTCAGGTTGCTTTTCACCCTGTCCGGTCTTGCCTATCTCATTCCATTAGTCTATCTATTTCTTTCTTAGTGAGATACCTCCACTGTCCTACCTTAAGGCTGCCTAGCCTTACCTGGCCGACCGCAGTTCTTTTGAGTCTCTCCACCGGGTAGCCAACGGCATCGCACATCCTTCTAACCTGGCGGTTTTTCCCTTCGTGTATCGTTATCCTCAGCAGGGCCTTACCCCTTTTTATTTCGACTATGTCAACCTTTGCCGGGGATGTTACATACTGTTCAATCTCTATGCCGTTCCTCAGAAGGTTTAATTCCTTCTCGGTGGGAACTCCATTAACCAAAGCCAGGTATTCCTTATCTGCCTCATGGCTGGGGTGGGTCATTCTGTAAGTGAAGTCCCCGTCATTTGTCAATAGCAGAAGACCTTCCGAATCATAGTCGAGCCGGCCAACGGGATATATCCTTTCTGCCACGTCTTTCACCAGGTCCAGCACCGTTTTCCTGCCAAACTGGTCATTGACAGTGGAAACATACCCGACAGGCTTATTAAGCATTAAATAGACCTTTCTTTCCTTCGGTTTAATTACAGTGCCCTCGACTTCAACCTCATCTTCGCAGGGCTCAATTTTATATCCCATCCCGGTTACTGTTTTGCCGTTCACCTTTACCTTTCCCTCTTCTATAATCTCCTCGCATCTTCGGCGCGAAGCCACCCCGCACCTTGCCATGAATTTCTGCAGTCTCTCCACCGGCAGCCCTCCTTTTGCGTCCTGCTTTCCAGTTATATTATACTATATTATACCAGTTTCTCGCTGAATATATCTATCAAATCCATTCTCTCCACCCTTCTCCTTACTTCTTCCGGATTTATGGTATAGAGCCTTCTTTCCTTCATACGTTCGAAATACTCGGAGCCGGCAAAGGTATACCTTTTCTTCAGCCCTTCCTTTGTTTTTATTCTCTCATTGGCATACGCGATAATATCTCCGATAACGATATTCCTTGGAAGTTCAAGCAAAGGCATTCCCAATACAAGGCGAACACTGTTGTGCCCTGCCAGGCTGCCCGTTGAAATTGCCTCAGTATGCCCTACGAATAATCCCGCCTTCTCTCCGCCGCACAAAAGGTTATCAAGATTATCGACCTTCATTGCATTGCTTCTAGGAGCTATTGATAAATACCTTATTGAGTTTCCTTTTCCTCCGGAGTACGGATCCTCATATCTTGCATTTTCCAACCCCTTTATCTTTCTCAGTTTTTCAAGGGGATAATAGGAAGTCATAAGCTTCGCATGGCCGGTATCAAGGAGAATTACGTTCTCTGCAAATTCCTTCAAGGCATACTGCTGACATACTTTAATGGATAGTTTATCCATCTTGATATCTTCCTCCGGAACCCTAAGCACAACAACGCCTTCTCTGTCAAGGGTCTCTCTTACATCATCGCTCAAGGAGTCCTTGTTGAGCTTGCACGAACCGCTAAAAGCTCCATAGCACTCGTCTCCCCTTTGTCCGAGAATATCTTCAACCCCCGCTCTCTGGCTTATGCTCGTTCTTGGTCCAAAGGACGGACAGCGAAGTATGCACATGGCACATCCGTTTCCATATTTGAGACAGTTGCCCATGGGTCCCGTTGACCCGGTTGTTTCAATGAAAACATCCCCTTCAACTATGCTGTCATCGGCCATTAGTATACCCTTAATTGCAGCGCCTTTCTTTTCTACATCAACAGCCCTAGCCATAGTCCTTATCTCTACGCCCATTTCTTGAAGCAGCCTTCTTACCATGGGCTCTACCTTGGTGACGTCATATAGAGTGGCATGCCTGTGACCAGGGAAATCGACCATTGAGTGTCTTGCCGCTTTATCCGTTATTTCTATAAGCTTGCCTGCTCCAAGGCTAATTAATTCCTCGGAGGCTGTGTAACGTCCGTTATTCCGCATAATGCCGCCTACGTTGCCAAGGCCTAGAAGCATGTCGGTTTTCTCCAGTATCAACACTTCGGCTCCGGCCTGTCTTGCCGTTACCGCAGCCGCGCACCCGGCCCAGCCTCCTCCTATTACCACTACTCTAACCATTTAGTATCCTCCTTTCGATTGCTTTTCGAACGTCAAGCTGTACCTTGCATGCTTTCACCCGTACCCCGCTTTCGATACGCGTTGAGCAGCTTCCGCATACTCCTTCGCCGCAGCAGATTTCATTGTTGTTTGTTACCACAAGGTAGGGTTTGTCTTGTACCTTATCAATTTCCTGAATAATATAAAGGTGCTGCTTATCCGATCCGCCGCTGAACACAATGTCATATTTTTCGTTCTTTAGATACTTGTTTATAATTCTCAGTCCCTGCTTTGAAGTCAGATCCAACTCCTCTATCTCACAGGGTGCGTTTCCGATGAACTCTTTGATAAATATAGTCCCTACTTTACCCGGGTCGGCTATAATCTTAACCTGGTTGTCGCCCCTGCACAAATACCTAACAACCTTAGCTGCAGGAGCCTGGCCGATCCCCCTTGCTATAACGAGACAGTTTCCATCCTTCATTCCTTTCAGGTACCTCTGTCCAAGTATACCATTCCAGTAAGGACCTCTGATAACCAACCCTTCCCTAACGCTCTCCAGAGCCTTTGTTTTTGCTCCGACAACCTGCATTGCAACAGATATCTCGTTCTCTTCCGTATTCACAGCCATAACGGACATCGGCACGTCAAAATAACTCGGCTTGTCTTCGTTTCTGATGAAAATATAGGCTCCGGGATTATCCAATTCTCTGGCAAGTGTCCTTGTGACACCAAGCCTGAACAGGATTGTATTGGGTGACAAATATTTCTTTTCCAACAGCGCCGCCCGGCAGGTGCACCGTATTCCTTTACTCTTGTATCCCGACCATACATATTCCTGATATATGCATACCCCCCTCCAGTTGCAGTCGCAAAACTCTTTCCCCTGTAAATGAGAGCATGTTATGCATTCATTTGTTTCAGCCAGATAACACGGACAGTATTCGCTGCCGGCATCTATACACTCCAGTTTCCTTTTGACCAAAGCCGCATCTCCCCCCAGCATTTTTTAACCTTAAGAAACTATAACCATTCCAACAACAATGGTGACTCCTATTTAAGCAGAAATAGGAGTCACTTCAGCCCTATACTATCAGGTTATTTTTTTGCTCAGGTATTTGTTACAATAAAAAATGCAAAAAGAGGCGAATAGGCAAACAGGGGCAGTTCTCAATTTACACAAATTAGGAACCGCCCCTGTTTATTTTTTAGCTTATATCGCATTTGAAAGGATTTCAAAGAATAATTTCCTTAAGCTCTTCTCCTTAATGCTTTCCTGACATATCAGGTTTGCCCTGAACAGCACCTTGCCTTCCAATTCTACCCTAACAGATCCTGCTGTCTGCCCTTCCTTTACAGGCGCCCTTAGAATATCCTCCCATTCCTCGACAACAATGACTTTTTCTTCTTCTTCCTCAGTCAGCGGTATCCGGACCAACCTGTCGGTCACAAGCCTGACCCTGTCTTTCTTACCATTTGCTACCGCTACAGTTTTTACGAACTGGCCCTGTTCGTAATAGGTTACCGGTTTGTAAGTGCTGAATCCGTATTCAAGCATATTTATAGATTCTTCCCACATTGGGCCGCAATTAAGGACAACACCGGCCAACTGCCATCCGTCCCGGGTTGCCGAAGAAACCAGGCATCTCCCGGCATTACCGGTATAACCGGTTTTTACCCCGTCTCCTCCCTCTAAGTTCCAAAGAAGCTTGTTCTTGTTAGTGAGAATTCTGTTATAGCTCCTTCCCCACCAGGGTATTTTTTTCTGTTTGGTTGAAACAATTGTAGAAAAGGTCTCGTTCCTCAATGCGTAGGAAGCTATCTTTCCGAGATCCTCCGCCGTTGTATAGTGTTCCCGATTATCTAATCCGTGAGGGTTTGCGAAACTTGAGTTGAACGCTCCTATTTCAGCGGCTTTCTCGTTCATCATCCTGGAAAATCCTTCAATACTCCCTCCAATATGCTCCGCAATAGCCACCGCTGCATCATTTCCGGACTCAAGCATAAGGCCGTAAAGCAGGTCTTCAAGGGAAAGCCTTTCTCCGGCCTGCAAATAGATCGATGAGCCTCCTGTATTTTGAGCTCTGAAGCTAGCGGTTACCACATCGTCCAGCCTGCCGTTTTCTATGGCTGTTATAGCCGTCATAATCTTGGTGGTGCTTGCCATCGGCAACCTTTCCTTTTCGTTTTTTGAATACAGGACTCTCCCCGATACAACATCGATCAAAATGGCTGATTTTGCATTAGGGGTTTGTGAAGCTGCAGCCGGACAGGGTACAAACAGGTATATCATCGACAGTAGGACAATAAAGGGCATCATCAACTTCTTCAACGCTTCACCTCCCTTGCCAGTGACTGTGATCAGCTATCAGATGCCAGTTGCCAGATACCAGTTGCCAGACATCAGTTGTCAGACATCAGTTGTCAGATATCAGTTACCAGTTGTCAGATGGTAGTCGGCAGTCGGCAGATGGCAGACATCAGCGAAGCCCTAGGAAAAGAAAAGACATGAAAACTCCACCACGGTACTGCGAACTGCGATCTATGTTCTACGAACTACCAACTACGAACTGCGAACTAATACTAGGACCTAGCACCTAGTACCTAGTATCAATGTTCAGTTTCAGATTTTGACATGTTGTTTTTTACCTTTTTAAAGGAACTCTGCAAATCCTCTATTAACTGCGGAGCCATTTCTATGAGCCTTTCGACCATTCCGCTGCTGTTTGCGGGTAACAACTTTATGTGTTCCTTCCCCACCACCATAAACGCCACCGGCTGAACTGAAACTCCGGCACCGGTTCCCCCGGCAAAGGGCAGCTTTCCGCCTCCTTGCTCTTTTTCCTCCGCTTTTTTTTGGTATTCTCCTCCCCCGGATGCAAACCCCAAAGCAACCCTTGATATAGGTACAATTACAGTTCCATCCATGGTTTCCACAGGATCACCGACAATTGTATTGACATCCACCATCTCTTTGAGACTCTCCATCGTTGTTTTCATCAAAGCTTCAATCGGATGCTCACTCATAGGTATCACCATCCTTTAAAATTGCTGTGATAATAATGATCGACGCAATTATAGCATGACCGATTTTAAATCTTAATATACAGTCAAATTTAGTTCTGAATTTTGCACAGTCGAAACTGGGAGTGATCTCTACGGCTCCCAACGTTAGGTTCCTGAGTCTGGTGTCCAGTATACTTATGACAGCCGTCTTAAGCGTCCACATCAATCCAACGGCCATTCCTGTGACAGCCGCATCTCCTGTTCCCAGAGATGTTTCCCAGCTCAGTTCCTTAACCGTTATTCTTTCCCTGAGAAAGTCAATAGCTTTTCTGTATCTTCTATACAGCCGCAAAGCCCTTCGGAATTCCCATACAGCCTCTTTATAGTTTAAAAAGCTGCTGCTTTCTTTTATCGGTCTGCCTTTTTTCGTTGCCTCGATTTCATGTTCCATTTCCACACCTGACGTTAGGGACATCATCAGCTTAATCAGGTTGGTTTCTCTTTTTATATTTACCAGGCCGAACAGGCCGGCTACTATCGCTATCAACTCATCATCGCTGCCATCTCTAAGATAGGTTACTCTTATGGTGATGCTCGTAAACGGTATAAGTATTAAAGAAACCACCCACAATAAAAAAACATATCTAAGATAGCCCAAATCAGATAACCTCCCGCTTCCTGGCTGCTCAAGTATATTTTTGCCTCCAAAGTAAAAAAATACACGCTTCAGCGTGTATTTTCGTCCAGGTAGGTTATCTGCTCTTCAAGCAGCTGGGGCAGGTCATCGATCGATTTGAAACCAAAGTATCTTAGAAACTCAATGGTAGTACCGTATAGAATAGGCCGTCCCACGGTATCAAGCCTGTCCACTTCCTGTATCAATTTTCGCTCAGACAGGGTATAAAGGGCTTTATCTGACTGCACACCCCTGATTGTATCGATCTCCGCCCTTGTTATCGGCTGTTTGTAAGCAATTATAGCGAGAGTTTCCAGAGCGGCCTGCGACAATCCCTGTTTTCTCTGAGGCGAGTACAGCCTCTGTATGAATTCAAAATGTTCAGGGCGGGTAGCCAGTTGAAAATGGCCGTCCACTTCAATAATCTGTATTCCCCTTCTCTCAAAATTGTACTGGTCTTTCATCTCTCTAATTATTTCCATAACTTCTTTTTGCTCAATCTCCAGCGCTCCGGCCAGGTCCCGGATGCTGACGGGGTCTCCCGAAACAAAGAGCAGCGCTTCGATAATGCCTTTGAATTCCTTTTTGTCCATTACTTATCTCCAGCCTTTGTTTTCCTATTTCTAATAATAATATCGCCAAAAGTATTCCTCTGCTCAACCATTATCCTTTTGAGCCTGATTAATTCAAGCATTGCCAAAAAAGTTACGACTATGCTTTCCCGGGTTTCTCCATCACCGAACAGGCTTTGAAACAGAACCTCTTTTTCGTATCTAAGCCTGTTCGTGATATATTTGATTTTGTCGACGACCGTGATGCTTTCCCTGCGTATACTTCTTTCCAGGCCGGTATCCTCATTGTACAGGCTGCTGTATCTCTTCATTACGCTATCAAAGGCCTTGCACAGGTCTGAAATATCAATATTTATCAATATTGGCTCGTAGTCCACGTAGCTCTCTACAGGCGACGGTTCCCTGAAGAGAAGAAGTTGATACTTGTCCTCTCTCTTTTTCAGTTCTTCTGTAATGCCCTTGTATTTTCTGTATTCAATCAGCCTTTCAACCAACTGCTGCCTTGGGTCGATATCCTCCTCCGTACCGTCTTCCTCCTGCTGCGGGAGCAGCATCCTTGATTTAATCTGGATAAGGGTAGCTGCCATTACAAGAAATTCGCTAGCCACCTCAATGTCAAAATACCTCATATCCTCTAAATATTGCAGGTACTGGGCAGTGATTTCCGCAATGGGAATATCATAAATATCCACCTCATTCTTCTCTATGAGGTGGAATAGCAGGTCAAAGGGACCTTCAAACACTTCCAGTTTTACCCTATAGGTCATTTGTTCCCACTCCAATTATTTAAGGTTCATTTTTTCCCTAACCTCTTGAACCGTAATCTTTGCCTCTTCCCTGGCCTTTTTTGCACCCGTGTCCAGAATATCCCTTACATCATCAAGATTGGCTTCCAGTTCAGTCCTTTTAGTCCTTATCGGTTCCAGGAATTTTACCAGGTTTTCCGCCATCCTTTTTTTGCAGGCAACACACCCTACTTTTCCTCCCCTGCAGGCCTCTTCGGTTTCTTTCAGGTCTGCCAGTTCAGTAAAGACCTTATGGAACGCGTACACCGAGCAAATGTCCGGATTCCCCGGGTCGGTCTTTGTTATCCTCTGCGGGTCGGTTATCATTTGACTAACCTTGCTTCTTATTTCATCCTCGCTGTCCGACAGGTATATTGCATTGTTATAGCTCTTGCTCATCTTTCTCCCATCAAGGCCGGGCAATACCTTTGCCTCGGTTAGCAGCGCCTCGGGTTCCGGAAGCGTTTCACCGTACAGATAATTAAACCTTCTGGCAATTTCCCTGCTAAGTTCAAGGTGAGGTATCTGGTCTTCACCCACAGGCACGTACTGGGCTTTAAAAATCAATATATCTGCTGCCTGAAGGCATGGGTATCCGAGGAATCCAAAATTTGCTATATTTTTCCCTTCCAACTGCTTCAATTGGTCCTTATAAGTCGGGCATCTCTCCAGCCAGGATACCGGGGTTACCATTGAAAGGAGCAGGAACAGCTCCGCTATTTCTTTTACATCGGACTGGATGTATATTGTGCATTTGTTCGGGTCCAGCCCGGCACTCAGCCAGTCTAAAGCCACTTCCATGATGTTATCCTGAAGCTCGCTTGTGTCTTCATAAGCGGTAGTTAGGGCATGCCAATCCACTATGGCATGATAGCTCCTATACTCATTCTGCAGCCTTACCCAGTTTTCAAGGGCTCCGAAATAATTGCCGAGATGCAGTTTCCCGGTCGGTCTCATACCGCTCATTATTGTGCCTTTAGACATTCTTATTCCTCCTTATTAATGTAAGGGGACACACCGCTGCTTTAAGTTATGGGGACACACCTCCTCTTTGAAGCATAGCTCTGGGGGGGAGGAATGTCCCCGATGTATTCCTTGCCGCGGAATGTCCCCTTTTGTAAAATCTATTTTTAGTTATTATATATTTAAAGCAAAAAAATATCAATAAATCAAGCTGGTAATACTCTGGATAATAAAATCAAGAATCCCGATTACCGGGTTTAGAACAGCCCACAGCAGCCTGTTCCCCAGAAAAACCACCAGCAAAAAGACAATCTGAATTTTGTCCTGGTTTTGCTGCAAAGAATATGCCGTTTTGGGAGGCAGCAAGCTGCCCAGTATTCTCGAGCCGTCCAGCGGATAAACCGGAATCAGGTTGAACACCGCAATAATCAGCCCGTACAGGTATATCGATTTGAGAAAATCAATGACCCAGAGAGGGACATCCAACGCCAACCGAAACCTTACTGCAAGCAGGATCGCCGCAATCAATGCCAGTACAACGCCTGACAGCGGGCCTGCTAACGATACATAGAGCGTACCTTTTCTCCGGTCCTTATAATACATTGGATTCGTCGGTACGGGTTTTGCCCAACCCAGCCTGACAAGCACAAGCATAAGCAGCCCCAAGGGGTCGATATGGGCTAAGGGGTTAAGGGTCAATCTTCCCCTGTTCCTTGGCGTTGGGTCGCCTAAAAGGTCGGCAACCTTGGCATGGCTGTACTCATGAACACTTAATACAATAATGATTGCAGGTAAGGTAAAGAAAATGTTTCTAAGCCCTATCCCATTGTTCACCACTCCCTTTTACCATACTTCTTAAATACTCTATCTGGTCATCCTTTCCTTCTATCCTGTTTTTAAGAATCAGCTTCTTAGCCCTTTCAAGCATCTCACCTAGATCAGGGCCCGGCTCGAAGCCCAGAGCCTTTAAATCTTCTCCGCTTATGTGCATAGGGAATCGAACAACCTTTTCGCAGTATTCCTTCGCGCATTTCTGAAACGCCTCATCTTCCACCGTCATCAGGAACTTGATCACTGCCATGTCCACGCTTTTGAAAAGCTCGTAAAGTTCGGAAAAATCAAGTTTCTCGCTCCCATGGTTTCTCCATATATCCTGCCTCTTTCTTCTTAAGCAGCTAAGCTGTTCGTAATACTTCTTATATTTGTGAAGTATCAATCCCAGCAGTTTGCTGTCAATACTATCGAACAACGTTAAAGCAATATACGTCTTTCTTTCACATCCTCGAACAGGGGCATTTTTCAATAACTCGCACACATTATCAATGGAGTACTCAGTATCGAACAGCTGTTCAAGGATGCCGAGTTCATGCATACGCAAAAATATTCTGCCAAATTCGTTCGCAGCAAACAAGCGTTCAAATTCGTTACTGAGGCGGTCAATACTTAATAGTAAAGGGAAACCGGCGTCTATCGCTTCCACCAGCAGTGATTTGGTTTTTGTTTCGATTTCAAAACGGAGCTGTGTCTCAAATCTTAAACACCTGAATATTCTGGTGGGGTCGTCAATAAAGCTTTTATCGTGAAGCACCCGCAGTTTTCTATCCTTAATATCCTCCAATCCCCTGAAATAATCTATCAGGGTATAATCGTCAAGGGATACTGCGAGGGTATTTATCGTGAAGTCCCGTCTAAACAAATCGTTGTAGAGGGAGGACGGGCGTATATCCGGGAGGGCGCCGGGAGCTGCGTATATCTCTTCCCGCGCGGTAATAAAATCAGCCTTCCATCTCTGCCCTATAGTAGCCGTCGCTGTTTTAAATCGGTTGTGAACCTTAACGGCACTGCCATACTTGCCCCCGATAATGCGCGCTGCCTCTACGGCATCTCCCTCTACAACGATGTCAAGGTCTTCAATTCTGTTGCCGAGCAAAACATCCCTGACAACTCCGCCGACAAGATATGCCCTGTATCCCATATCCTTTACATCGGCATTGACATCCTGCAAAACCTTCTGCAGTTCAGCCGGGAGCCGGTCTTTTATAATCCTTTTCATCTTCTCCATAATCGACGCCCCATCGCGGTTTTATCCAATATTTTTATTCTACCATATATTTAATGATACGCAAATGATAAACCACCCGTAAAACGTAAAACGGGTGGTTTATCATTTGCCTGCTCTTATCATTCGGGTACGACCCAGTCCACTATCAATCTCTTGAGCATTTCAAAGAAACCTGCCTTCTCTACAGTCCTATCTGAAATCAGTTCAATCCTGTCTATAACCTGTCCATCCTGTTTTATCAGCATTTCCCCTACCCTCTCGCCTTCCTTCACGGGCGCTTTTATGGTTTTGGGGAGCACAACTTCCCTTTCAAGGCTGCTTTCCTGCCCTTTAATTACAAGTATGTTAACGTCGGTGCCTGGTTTTACGTTTATCTCCTTCTCTTTCCCCTTAGACACCTTCAACTGGTTAATCACGTCGTCCTTGCTGGCAATGGGAACAGAATTGAACCGTGCAAATCCGTAGTTTAACAGTTTTGCTGATTCCGCAAAACGGATTTCTGATGTCGGCGCGCCCATAACCACCGCGATCAGCCTCAGGCTGCCCTTTACGGCTGTAGCTGAGAGACAGTACTTGGCCTGCGAATGGGAGCCTGTTTTCAAACCGTCAACACCTTCGTATCTTCTGAGAAGCTTGTTTGAATTTACCATAGTGAAGGTTTTGAACCTTCCTTCTTTACCAACATCAATGTCTTCCATCCATATGGTTGTCAATTCGAATATCTTCTTGTGCTTCACCAGTTCCCTTGACATCAATGCAACATCGTATGCAGTCGTATAATGGTTTTCATCGTGCAGTCCGTGGCAGTTCACAAAGTTGGTATTCTCCATGCCGAGTTCTTTCGCTCTCTGGTTCATCATCTGAACGAAAGCCTCGTGGGTTCCCGCGATATGTTCGGCAAGGGCAACGCTTGCATCGTTTCCAGAGGCCACAGCTATAGC
The DNA here is from genome assembly GCA_013540605.1 of Bacillota bacterium. Taxonomy (GTDB): domain Bacteria; phylum Bacillota; class Clostridia; order Ch29; family Ch29; genus Ch29. The sequence continues at coordinate 302,165 of JABVCK010000029.1, read as the reverse complement.
CTTGAGCAATTGCTCAACCGTTTTAACCTCCCCCGGCTCCATCCAAAGCTGGCTTCCTCCCATATTAGCCGCATTATTGCTTATTACAACCCGGTCCTCAAGACCGATCTGCCCTTCGTCCAGCTTTTCCATTGCAATCAACAGGGTCATTATCTTTGTTACACTGGCAGGATACAATTTTTTGTGCGCATCCTGTTCAAAAAGAACTCTACCGCCTGAAGCGTCTATAAGTACAGCCCCGCCTGCATCGATACTTATCTCCTGCGCAAACGCCGTGCATGATAGTGATATGGCAATGATTATTAATAAAACGGCATATCTGAGTGGTTTAGTTTTCATATTCGTCCCTCCAAAACAGTAATTCGTTATTAGGTTAACCATTACAAAATATTGTTATTCAAAAAAAAGACCGCCTATGCGGTCCTGGTTAAATCATATCCATTGAATATTCACTTTTCCACGAAGATATACACTATCTGATTATCTCCTTTATTATCTCGATCCTGGAAACGGGCGTCGCTGAAATCCCAATTGATGACCGGAACATGTCGATCACCGTATCCAGATTATCCTTTCTGTTAACATACAGGGTTGCGATACTGTCCCCTTCTCTCACAAAATCTCCAACCTTTCTGTTCATCACAATCCCCACCGACGGGTCAATCGTATCTTCCTTGTTAGCCCTTCCCGCGCCTAGGTGCATCGCGCATATCCCGATTTCTTCCGCCCGCAGTTCACTGATATACCCCTCCCTATCCGCAGCTATCCTAACTGTATCCTTGGCAATAGGCAGGATTTCTTCCGGCCTGTCAGCTACCTCCGGGTCCCCGCCTTGATTTCGGACGAATTCCCTGAACTTGTTAAGGGCTCTGCCGCTCGCAATCAAATCATCCACAATAGCCCTTGCTTCGGAGGTATCCCTGGTTATTCCTCCAAGCACCAGCATTAGTGTCCCCAGCTCCCGGCACAATTTATCAAAATCCTCCGGCCCTTCTCCTTTCAACGTTTCTATGGCTTCCTTAACCTCCAGCGCATTTCCTACGGCGAAACCCAAAGGTTGTTCCATATCACTAATAACAGCAATGGTTTCCCTGTGAGCCGCCCTGCCAATCTCCACCATCACCTCCGCCAGCTTTCTGGCCTGGTCCATGGACTTCATAAAGGCTCCCTTGCCTACCTTTACATCCAGCAGGATGCAATCCGCTCCCGCTGCAAGTTTCTTGCTCATTATGCTGCTGGCAATGAGGGAAATATCATCAACCGTTGCCGTTACATCCCTAAGCCCGTAAAGTTTTTTGTCCGCAGGAGCAATATCACCTGTCTGGCCGATTATAGCCACACCAATGCTGTTTACCGATTTAATAAAACCGGCCTTTGTCATCTCTGCCTTAAACCCGGGTATGGATTCCAGTTTGTCAATCGTACCTCCGGTATGACCTAACCCCCTACCGGACATTTTTGCCACGGGTATTCCCGCTGCTGCAACCAATGGTGCGAGCACCAGGGAGGTTTTATCCCCCACACCCCCTGTACTATGCTTATCCACTTTTATCCCTTTAACCGATGATAAGTCTATACTCTCACCGGAATCTGCCATCGCTTGCGTCAATACAGCCGTCTCATCCCTGTTAAGCCTGTTGAAAAAAATGGCCATCAATAATGCGGAAGCCTGGTAATCAGGAATATCCCCCTTAACATAACCGTCCACGAAGAATCTTATTTCCTCACCGGTTAAGGGACCCCCATCTCTTTTTTTCTTTATTATGTCATACATTCTCATATTTTCTTACCTCGCTTATAGGATTATTTCTTTAAAGCTCACACCCTGGCTGTAGTTCTTGATACCCAAAACATCTGCCACTGTTGCACCTATGTCCGAGAAGGATTTTCTTATACCCAGGTTATTGCCTCTCTTTGCCTTTTTCCCATACACAAGTATCGGCACGAATTCCCTGGAATGATCTGTGCTTTCGGTTGTCGGGTCGCAGCCATGGTCAGCCGTAATTATGAGTATATCCCCGTCGCCCATCCTGTCCATAATCAAGGTTAACCCGTCGTCCAGCTCAACAAGGGCCTTTGCGTACCCTTCAACGTTGTTTCTATGTCCGAATCTCATATCAAAATCCACAAGATTGGTAAATACAATTCCCTTCTCGATAGTTTCAAGATAGCGAACTGTTTTATCTATACCATCCCTGTTATCCGATGTATGCACAGAACGGGTTATACCTCTTCCGCTAAAAATATCGACAATCTTGCCTACGGCTGACACTTCTATTCCCTGATCTACCGCATAGTCAAGAAGGGTTTTCTTTGGCGGTTCAACCGAATAATCCTTTCGGTTGGAAGTTCTGCCAAAGGCGCCGGGGGTTCCTGAAAAGGGTCTTGCTATGACCCTTGCAACCCTGTGCTGTCCTACAAGCAACCCCCGCGCTGTCTCGCATATCCTGTACAACTCCTCCAGGGGTATTACATCCTCATGGGCGGCTATCTGGAACACACTGTCGGCGGATGTATAAACTATCGGGAACCCGGTTGCCATATGTTCCTCTCCCAGTTCTTCAATTATTGCAGTTCCCGACGCAACTTTATTGCCAAGAACTCTTCTGCCTATTTGTTTTTCAAATTCCATAATCAAATCCCCGGGGAAACCCTTTGGATACGTTGGAAAGGGATTATCCAGTATTACTCCCATCATCTCCCAGTGGCCGGTCGTGGTATCCTTGCCCTTAGACATTTCCGCCGCTTTTCCGTAACATCCGACCGGTTCCTCGCACCCAGGTATTTCAGTAATCCCGTCAATATTCCCCAATCCCATTCTCTCCATATTCGGCAGCCTAAATCCCTTCACACTGCTGTATATATGTCCCAGGGTATTGCTTCCCTCATCGCCGTATTCCCAAGCATCCGGGAGTTCTCCAATTCCCACGCTGTCCATTACAATCAATATAACCCTGCCTATCATATATTCACCCTCCCATCTCCTAAGTTCGTAGTTCGTAGTTGGTAGTTGGTAGTCCGTAGCTAGCAGATCACAGGTACTAGGTGCTAGTCACCGGTCACCGGTCACTGATAAAAAGAATGTCTCCAATATATGGCATACCCCTATTAAATTATACCACTTTTAATGTGGTTAAAAAATAAAAAGGGCTTTACGCCCTCGGATGTGCCTTTTTGTATACTTCTTTGATGCGGTTTTTGGTAATCTGCGTATATATCTGCGTTGTTGATATATCGGAATGCCCCAGCATTTCCTGTACAGATTTCAGATCTGCTCCGTTTTCCAGCAGATGCGCCGCAAAGGAATGCCGCAAAGTATGGGGTGTTATGTCTTTATTTATCTTTGCCTTGTTTGTATAGTGTTTTATAATTTTCCAGAAGCCCTGCCGCGTCAGCCTTTTCCCCTGGTAGTTTACGTACAGTGCCTTTATTGCCTTGTCTCTGACCATGGAGGGCCTTATGTCATTAATATATTTGTCGAGCATTTCAACGGCTATGGTTCCTACGGGTATTACCCTTTCCTTCTCATTGCTCTTAGAGCACTTTATATATCCCAGTTCTATATTCACATCCGAGTAGTTGAGGGCAACCAGTTCGGATACTCTTATCCCCGTAGCGTATAACAACTCCAGCATCGATTTATCCCTGATACCCTTGCTGTCGCTGCAATCAGGCTGCTCCAACAAAAGTTCGATCTCCTTGCTTGTCAGTATTGTAGGAAGCTTTTTTTCTACCTTTGGCGACTCCAGGTTAATGGTGGGATCCCTATCAATAATCCTTTCAGATACAAGATACTGGTAAAATGCTCGAATGGAAGCAAGATTTCTTGATATTGTAGAGGTAGCGCGCCCTAACTTCTGAAGATAAAGCAGGTATGTAATAATGGTTGTTTTGTTTGTATTCTTGAGGCTGAGAATTCTCTTGTTTCCTATGTACTCCAGGTACTGCCTCAGGTCTCGGCCATAAGACTCCACCGTATTATCCGATAGTTTTCTGACTTCCTTGATGTAGACAAGAAATTTTTCAAGAAGATCATTCATTTTTTACGTTTCCCCTTTTGTTTGTTTATAGACATTTATGTATACTTCAACGCGAAGGTGAAAAATCCTCCATTGACCCCTTCACAAATTGACATAAATCATTTGATTCTATTATTACCCTATATTGAAAAATAATTCACTCAGTGACCAGTTACCAGAGTATAGTTACCAATTAATAGATGACAGACGTCAGGGCAAGGTTTTTCGGTAAAACCCCAAAGGCCTAACCCGGGCGCCTGTGAACTACGAACTACCAACTACCAACTACCAACTAAGAACTTATATATTATATCGGATAGATCATGAATTTAATTAACTCCATTATTGCATAAGAAAGCATACTTTCTTATGCAATAAAAAAAGGCCTTCCCGAAGGAAAGCCTTTTCACCCTTATAGAACTTCGTCGGCATCGGTATATTCGAGGCCATGGGCATCGGCCACTGCCTTAAATGTAAGTTTACCCTTGTACACATTAAGTCCTCTCTTAAGGGCCACATCTGCCCTCATGGCTTCTTCTGCGCCCATGTTGGCCAGCTTCAGCGCATAGGGCAGGGTTGCATTTGTAAGGGCGAATGTGGAAGTCCTTGGTACACCACCGGGTATATTTGCCACCGAATAGTGAACGACATCGTATTTTATGTAAGTGGGGTTTTCATGGGTTGTTACCCTGTCAATAGTCTCTATTGAGCCACCCTGGTCTATTGCGACGTCTACAATTACTCCGCCTTTATTCATAGTTTTTACCATTTCTTCAGTCACAAGCCTTGGTGTCTTTGCCCCTGGTATGAGAACCGCTCCAACCAACAGGTCTGCACCTTTCACTGCCTGCGCTATATTATAGCTGTTTGACATAAGGGTTTTTACTTTATTGCCGAAAATGTCATCCAGATAGGCAAGGCGTTTTGTGCTGATGTCAAGGATAGTTACATCCGCGCCAAGGCCAACTGCCATCTTAGCAGCGTTGGTGCCGACATTTCCGCCCCCTACGATAACTACCTTAGCCGGTGCTACACCGGGTACGCCGCCCAACAGCATGCCTCTTCCACCGAACACCTTTTCAAGAAGCCTGGCGCCTATTTGCACCGCCATTCTGCCTGCAACCTCGCTCATAGGCGCGAGAAGAGGCAGCGAGCCGTCGTTTGGCTGCACGGTTTCATACGCGATACCTATTATTTTTTTATCCAGCAATGCTTCTGTCAATTCGGGTTCCGGAGCGAGATGCAGATAAGTAAATAATACCTGGTTTTCTTTGAAGAGGTTGTATTCGGGCGGTAGTGGTTCCTTTACTTTCATAATCATGTCAGCCTTGGCGAATACTTCTTTGTTGCTGTCAAGCATTTTTGCACCGGCTGCCGCATACTCTTCGTCAGTTATACCGCTTCCAACTCCGGCCGACTTCTCAATCACAACCTCATGGCCGGCCCTGACGAAGGCTTCTACCCCGGCCGGGGTAATAGCGACCCTGTTCTCATTGGCCTTGATCTCCTTTGGTACACCAATAATCATAAAACACACTCCCCTATGTTTTATTTGAGCCGAAATACTACTTGATTGATAATATTTCCAGCCCAAATATTATTATACACCTCCCCAGCTTGTCCTTCAATAACCAACACAAAATTTCAAACAAGTGTTACAAAATTATTTGACGTCCATAGCTAGAATTTGCAAACAGTTTCATAAAGACCGGAGACACATACCCCTCAATCAAAGCTCCCACAGCCACTATGACCACAACTGCAGCCATGTTGAGCGAATAAACCGTAAACTCACTTGCCAGGCTTTTCTTATGCCTTGCTTTTCTTCTCTTGATTATTGCAGTGGAAAAAGAAATGCCCAACACCCCGCTTATGATTATTGAAGGAACCAGTAGTATGTTTTGCGGGAGAATTGCCGCAAGGGCAAAAAACAGGCCTTTGAAGCCCATCTCCTCTGCCAGAAAGCCAACGGAGAAACCGATAACAAAGCCTTTAAGCCCCACCATAAGCAATATGACGGGGATGCCTATTACCGTCACTCCCAGCACCCAATTCAAGGCAACTATCTGAAAGTTGTTTTTCAGCGATTGTTTGAATACGGCTGCCGAAGGTACAGGCCCTTCATCCAACACATTGAAAAATCCCTGAAAGTAAATGACGAGTTCTTCCCTCTGAGTTATTGACAATGCATCTACGGTAAATGCCCCGGCAGCTACACCACCCACAAAAAATACAAAGACGATAAAATAAAGCAGCAGGTTGCTCTTCATATGTTTTAAAATCGCCTTTTTTAACATCACCCCAAAAACACCTCCGGGCATAACCTTTAGCCAGTCTTATACTAGTAAATGTTATGCCCGTCTACCTTCCATTATTCCATATCTTTTGCCATCCTGCCGTAAACCCCTCCCCTTTACTCCTTAGTCTCCAGCCTGCCGGTCCCAGTCAGACGAATTTTTTCTGCACCCATTCCCAGGCTTGCTACCGCCAGAACCCCAACCAGGGTTTTTGCATCCATTATCTCTCCGGACACAGCCATTTCCAGTGCTTTGTCCATACCTATCTCCACAACCTCAACCATCTCATCATCATCCTGATTGTCACAGCCGGGTTGGAGGCCGGATGCATAGAAAAGATGCATGGCCTCGTTTGCAAATCCGGGAGAAGTATAAAAGCTGAACATATAATTAACCCTGTCTGCCCTGTAACCGGTTTCTTCCATGAGTTCCCTTCTTGCGCACTCCTCAGGTTCTTCACCATCCTCAAGTTTTCCGGCCGGCAGTTCCAAAAGCATATCTTCCACCGCTTTTCTATACTGCTTTACAAAAATAAGAGTATTGTCATCTTTTACGGCGGCAATACATACCGCTCCCGGATGTTCAACGATTTCCCTGGTTGCAGTATTTCCGTTCTCCAGGGATACTTTATCAACCCTCAGGTTGATTATCCTGCCTCTATAAATCTCTTTGCTTTCAATCGTCCTTTCCATCTTATTTCCCCTTTCAAATACGAATAATCTTTTCAAACCTGAATACATTATTACATGATACTATTTGGAGTCAGGAGAGGATGTCATGTACAAAGTTACAACCCCCAATAGCCTGTACCTTGTAGGAAAAATTCATGAGATTCTGGACTACCTGTATATAATATGCAGGGATAACTCTTCCCTGCAGGAATACCTGGAGAAACAAAAAAGTTATTGAGCATATTCACAGCAGTACACAGCAGCTGAGCCTACAGCTTTGAAATAGTCCGGGTCATCTTTTATCCCTCTACCCATTGTTGTCACCTGCAAACCGTATTCTTCCACCGCATCAAACACCAGGTCGCCCTCCCTGAACAAAACCCTGTGCTTTTTATCAATTCCGTGGAGGGTTACCTGCTCCTTCAGGCATCTCAGTTTTTCATCCTCAATTACTGGCAGCGGCAGCACCGAACGCGTCTTTGCAATCTCCGTAAGCACTGTGATCGTATGGTGACTGATGCCCCGGTGCCTGTTTCTCATGTCTGCAAAACTGACCCGTGGAACGGTAATGGGCAAGCCCCCGAGGGTATTTATTCCATCTATTATGTAACCCTGTTCAATTCCGGAAAAACCGTACTTGGTTCCTGTTCCTACTATCCCGGGACCCATACCGACAATGATAATATCACACCCGGCAGCCTCCCTTGCAGCAATTATTCCGGTAAAAAAATTAACCGCTTCCAGGTCCCCTCCGAAAGCATTTCCGGCGGATACCGCCGTCTCAATGAGGGATTTTTCTTTCAGTTCCGCTACCGCATCGCTGAATGCCATAGGCAGGGCCGCCCCGTCCGTCATAACATATCCGATTCTCTTATCCGGTTTCAAGATTTTTATAGCAGCGCATAAAGGCGGCAGCATACTATGCAGGCCCACGGTCAAAACCGGGGTCCCCCTGAGCCCTCCGAATGCCTTAATCCTTTCATGCCATTCGCTCTGCTGCTCCTCAACAGCCAAGCATTTTCCCTGCAGGGGCGTATATCTCAGCTTCATTATATGCCCCTTACCATGCAGATCCGCAGCAGGGCTGTCGTAATTTGCCATTACAAAGTGATATCCTCCCGTGCCCAAACCCAGATAAGAGGCTGTTGTGTTAAGCAATAGCCTGTTTCCTATCTGCACCTTTCCCGTCAAACCCAAATAGGATATTGCCTTATCGTCCTTCCCATCCACTTCAACTTCAAGCAGTTGTGTCCCATGGGCTTCGGCGATTATCCTCTTTACCGTGCCTACTCTAGTCCTTATCATTATAACCTCCCACCTTCCCCCTGCCTAACCCGTCAATAAAGCTCAGTATTCTGTTACGGTCAATAATTGCTGTAAAGGAATACCTTTCCCCCACCAGCTGCAAAAATACCAGTATCACAAGTATCACCATTCTCAGATAGACAGAGCTGATAAGACAGTAGTACAAGCCCATAGCTATTCCCAGCACATTTGATCCCACATCACCCATCATTCCCTTTGCCTTTATGTCTGTGGGCATGTATGCGAGTATTCCGCCTATAAGGGGGTAAAGCAGGAACCTGTATTCCTGGTTAAACGCCGGAATGAATGAAATAAACCACAGCATAAAAAAAAGCTTTATAGCCCTTCCCGGTCTCAAATCCGACAAATTCAACAGATTTGTAAACAGGGCAATAACCAAAACGTTCAGTATCCACTCGCCCGCGCCTGTGGAAATGTATATGGATATTGACGCTGCCACAATCCCGCCAATTATCGCCTTGAACCCGCCGGTTGTCAGTCTTCCCTCCAGCAGGCTTTTCAGGTGCCCCTTAAAGCCCAGGACACTCCGTGAGCCCAGCAGGTCGTCGATGATGCCCACAAACCCCATTACCGCTGCGCCCAGTATGCCCAGAAGCATGATCTCTTTATGCTCCGGATGTACTATCATAATCAAGAAACTGCCGGTAATTATTGCAGGTATAAACACTATTCCCACACTCACCGGCACCTGGTCTCCCCGGTAGTTGCCCCGTACTGCTCCCGCAGCCTTCAGCATGGTGACCACAAAGGGAACCATTACTGCTGTTAACGCCGCCGTCACGGCTACGGTTAGAATAGCCATTTGCCAACACCCGCCTCTATGTACAGCTTTATAATATCAACAAACTGCTTCCCTCTGTGAATAAAACCCCTGATGTCTCTCCCGGTTTCATGATGCGTCATAAAAACCGGTACTTCTTCGATCCGGAAACCTTTTTTCAGCACACGGATATTGATGCCGACCTCTGCGGCATATCCCCCGGGTATCGGGCCGATGCTATCGAGTACCTCCTTGCGAAATACTCTTTGACCCGATAGGCATGCATTTATCTCCGCACCGGCAAACCTTTTGACAGTATGCCGGGCCAGCCGCTTAACCAACCCGAAACCACCCTTTCTCTTTGCCGGCGGAAACTGTGCTATTGCAACATCCGCTCTTCCTTCAGCAACCGGAACTATCAGTTTTTTTATTTCAGAGGATGACATCCCCAAATCAGCATCAACAAAGGCTATTATTTCGGTATTGGCTATTTTAACCCCGAGGTTCAAGGCATGACCCTTACCCATGTTTGTTTCGAGTTTTATTACTTTCGCTCCATGCTCTTTTGCAATATTCCCCGTTCTATCCTTCGACCCGTCGTCTATTACAAGTATAGTTTCCACAAGGCCGGTGCTTTTGAGGCCATCTATCGTATCCCCTATGGCCAGCTCCTCATTGTACGCCGGAATAATTACTGTTACACTGTCCTTCATCTCAACCACCCTATTTAACCTTATAATCATCGGGTGTTAAGGAATCCGCAGTTTCCTTCACGCCAAAATGCCCTTCATTGCCCTGCAGTATCATAATCAGAGAGTATTGCCCGATGATACTGTCAATGTTGTCTACTGTGGAAATCTTCATTTTTTTATAGTGGGGTATATAAGAATCCGAACAATCGGTCTTCTCGACTCCCACTACCGGTATGCTGCTGCTTTTTACGGCAGAAATCATGGGTATGTCAATTTTGTCAATATTACCTGCGCCGCCTGTCGTACTTCCGCCTGCTATAATGAAGTAATCCACCGGTGCATCGTACTCCCCTGATACCTCTATCAGTTGAAATTCTTTCATTGCCGCTACAAACTCCCTATCCTTCTGAGTGAGAATTGCGTTCACAAGCCTTTTAACCAGATACTCCTGTGATTTTTCCGGCTCCAATTCCTCGTTGATTTTTTGAAGCACCATACCGATTTTTTCCGCATCTCCCTTGATGAAGCCATCTTTTATAAATGTGACGGACACTACATTCGCGCCAGCCCTTTTCAGCGATGTTATCAGACCTGTATATATGAATTCATCGCTGCTTTCAACTATTGCAACATTCTGTCCGACAAGCCGGCCTTCCACCAGCCGGGGAAACACCTGATTAATAAATTCCCTGTGGAGCATCAATTCTTCTTCCTTTGCATCAACAATCTTTTTCATGCTGGCATTTTCGTTCTTTAGCTCACTGAACCTGTATTCAAGCTCACTAATCAAGCTCTGCTGCTGTTCTACAAATATCTCCTGCCCATCCAGCGTAAATCCGATGAAGATGCCAATCCCCAGGGCAAGAAAGATTGAGGCTATAGTAATAAGGTAATACCGCATACTCATAATCAATTTTACACACTCCCTTAAAATCCCATGATCAATTTCATCCTAATCGCCAGCAGCTTTACAAGCTGCTGAAGCGGAGGCGACATAAATCCTACAATCAATACGGGAATCATTGCCGCCACAACAAGACCGGCCAGATGTTTCGCTTTAATTGTCTCCCTGTAAAGCTTGTTGACGCCCTTTGCGTCGACCAGAATGCTCCCAACCTTTAAACGCGTCAGGAAAGTACTGGCCATACCCCTGCGGCCCTTTTCAAGAAAATCTATCATATTTGAATGGGTGCCCACGGCTACAATCAGTTCAGCCCCCTTCTCAAACGAAAGCAGCATGGCGATGTCCTCGCTTGTCCCGGGAATAGAAAGGATGCTCGCATTCAGGCCGAGGGCCTCCACCCTGTCTAATCCCGGTGCCCTCCCATCGGCATACGCATGAACGATAATATCCGAACAGCTCTTGAGGGCTCTGTCGCTTACGCTGTCCATGTCGCCTATTATAATATCCGGGACCAATCCAAACTCCATCAGGGCGTCCGCTCCCCCGTCCACCCCTATCAGTACAGGTTTGACCTCCTCAATGTATGACCTTATAGCGCCTAAGTCGACCTTATAGTCCCTTCCCCTAACGACAACAAGGGCGTGTCTTCCCTTAACCCTTGTATTTATATGAGGCATTTCGATCTGTCCAAGTATGAATCTCTTTTCCCTTTTTGCGTATTCAAGGGTATTGTCAATAAAACTATCCAGTTCCTTTTCTATGTTGTCCCTTGCTCTGTTCATCATTTCCCTTACGCTCTCCGCATCCAGGACAGTTCCGCTTCCGATAATTTCTCCGTGCTTCAGTATGTCTCCCCCGCAAATCTCCAAGATGTCGCCTTCCTTTACCTGATTCATTATATGAAGGCCAACACCGTCGATTAAGGGTATACCCTCCTTGCACAGGAGTTCCGGCCCAAGGTTCGGGTATTTACCGCTTATGGATATATCTGCATTTACAACAGCCTTCACCCTCGCATTAATCAAAGAAAGGGCGCCTAACTCGTCGAGGTCCCTGTGACAGATAAGCGCAATTTCCCCAGGGCACAACCGCTTTACCAGGTTTTTCGTTTTTTTATCGACTCTTACGTTTCCTTTAATACTCATTTGCACACCAGTCCTTATCCTACATTATACTTATTATTTGATTTTTTCACAGTAAAAATTGCCCTGCAGGGCAATTTTTGCATTTATATTCTGCTATGCTCACTTAAGTATTCTGTCTGCCTTATCCATGTTCTTTAAATCCAGTATGAACAAATCTCCTTCAAGCCCGTTATATGCCAGCTTAGAGCCGTCGGTATTGATGTAGAAGTCCCCCGCCGGCAGTTTGGTTATCTCCTTTAAACTGCCGTCCATCAGGCTTAAACTCCACAATGTATAATATGACCAAAAATTGCCGTAGCTGGGCTCAGCAATTTCCGTTGTAAAGTACAGATTCTTCCCCTGCCTGTCCCATTTCGCACCGACAATATATGAATTCTCGGGCAGTACAATGGGAATTTTCCTTGATGTTCTTTTTTCCATCACAAACGCCTCTTCAGTGTACATAAACCCAAGATCATTTTCCGAGGTTTCCTGTAACAGATTATATCCATCCATTGAAGCCGTACTGTTCGTATAACTGTCAATCAGCTCCAATGCCCTGTCTTCCTTAAGGGGCTCAGGGTTCCCCAGCATATCTATGAGGAAGTAACTATTCCCATCTGCTCCCCGGCCGATGATTGTGAGCGGGTCCTTCCATCCTTCTACGGTGTAACCTTTGGCAAATCGGAAGGTGCCGGGCAGGTTCTTCCTTGAAAACAGCCTGTATTCAAGCATCTGGCCGTTCAAGGCGTCTACGGCTATTACACCGCTTATAAGCTCGTTCCCTGCCCTGTTAATATTCTCCGTATCCCCGAAAAAGAAGATATATGAGAGCCTCAGCTCACTATCCTTATTATATAAAGCCAGGCAGTTGAGTGTGCTGGTAAAGTCTGTATCAAGATGGTTCCAGGCTTGAAGCTGAGCTGACTGGTAATCGATCACCCTATCCATCTTGTTTGACTGAACCGTAAAGGTTAACCCCTCTCTCTGAAAGGCACCCCTATATGCTTTGTCTAATTTTATTATGTACACTTCCGAGGGAGCCAGGGATTGGAAAGGATCCTTATTCTCCATCTGGGGCTTCATATCCAGGTCGATGGTTATTTCTCCGCCCTCATCCATGAAAATATTTTTTATATATGAATTGAAAGGCACGTTAACTCCTATATATATGCTGCTTTTATCCTCGTCAAGCAGTTTTACATCCAGAACCATTGGATCCATACCGGCTGCAGATTTTTTGCTTGCGTTATCGATAAATTCAAAATCCAGTTCTCCTGTGCTTACCTTCATAGTGTCCCTGCTGCACCCTAAAAGCATTAGCGCTACAGCCAGTAAAAGCACCGGTAGTATCTTTTTTCTCATTTCAAACACCTCCACCCTATATTGACCCGTGCTTCTCCCCCTACATCCTCTGATCAGTACTGTCCCTGTCCAAATATGCCTTCAGGTCGGGGAATCTATACTTCTCCTCAATGGATTCCAGGTATTCAGCCGCCTTCTCCGTGTCTGCGGTTTCGGCTAATGCTATACCCATATAATATTTGTAATAATCCCCGTACAGTCTGTCCTGGGGAATATAGCCTGCTACTTCAATAACCCTGCTCCAATCCTTTGCTATCCTTAACAAACAAAGCGCTTCAATAAGCAAAAGTGGACTTGTATCACTGCCTATCATGCCGCCTGAGAATAGCTTTTGCATGTCAGCTTGAGCTTTTTCGATATCCCGCGTCCTGCTCCTGCATACCATCAAAGCAGGTAGGAGCCTGCCTTCCATATCAGGTCTCAGCCGCACTATCTCTTCCAGTTTCTTTAAAGCCTTATCATATCTCCTCCTGCTGAAGCCTTCATAGGCCTCCTTATATAACCATACGGGCCTGTCCTTGACCCGCCCAAACACTATCAGAATCAAATCCGCCGCAAGGATTATCAGGGATACCGGCAGAACAAAGCCCAGCGCTCCTCCCATATTTGCAATCCCGAAAAGCACGCCAAAAAAACTGAACCACATCACCAGCACCTTTTTCCTGTATCCCTCGGGTATCAGCTCATCCGGCGGTTTTGCCGGAAGGACAGGGTTGTGGTTTTTCTCTTGTAAGCTCTCCATAAAACATTTCCTCCGATATTTCTCATAGCATTTATTATATTACATTTTACTTATTTTTAATAGATGAAGCAAATTAATCCAACAAACCTGTTATAATAGTTTTATAAAGGGTAAAAAGGAGGTCTGCCTGTTGAAAATTTATATTTCAGTGGATATGGAAGGAATATGCGGTATCGTCAACTGGGACTGCACATCGGAATCCGGGTACGACTACCACCGGGCAAGAAGCTTAATGACGGGAGAGGTTAACGCGGCAATAAGAGGCGCTCTAAAGGCCGGGGCTTCTGAAGTGATTGTTAATGACTCCCACAACAAAATGACAAACATAGTTATTGAAGACCTTCACCCCGAGGCTGTTTTAATATCGGGCTACCCGAAGCTTAACAGCATGATGGAGGGACTGGACGACACCTTTGACGGGGTATTGCTGATAGGCTACCACTCGAGGATTAATACCCGTGGGGTGCTGAATCACACGTACAGCAGCAGGTCGGTGTATAACCTGAAGATTAACGGGACGGATATAGGGGAATTCGGCCTCAATTGCTATATTGCCGGCCATTACAATGTACCCGTTCTAATGGCAACGGGCGACGACCAGCTTACCTGTGAGGCTGAAGCGATGGTTACGGGTATCCAGGCTGTTACAGTAAAGAAGGCCAGGGGAAGGTACTCAGCCCTGTGCATGCATCCTGAAAGAGCCTGTGCGTTGATAGAAGAAGCGGCACAATCGGCGATTCAGAATAAAGACCGGATGCTGCCCGTAAAGGCCGTAGAGCCGGTTCATATGGAAGTCACACTGATGAACAGCGGTATGGCGGACGAAGCCGAAATAATGCCCGGAATAGAAAGAACCGGAGCCAATACAGTCGCCTATACTGCTCCGGATGTTATTACCGCCTACAGGGCCTTTAGAACTATAACCGCCCTCGCCTGTTCGGTATAGATGGCTGCTATCTAAAACTCCATCTTTCTGACCTTGATTCCTTCAACTTCGTTCAGTCGTTCCTCGAATTCCCTGCATCGATCGTCGCAATTCTCTACCAGCTCCAGTATTATCAGGCCCTTTTCAGTGCAGGCGTCTCCGGTCTCCGCCTGCTGGTGGAGGCCCAGCCGGGTTTTTATGATGCAGCCGAATTCGGTAAACAGTTCCTGTGTTTCCGGAACACATTCGAACCGGTCTCTTATTTGGATTCCAAGCACGGTCTTCCCCATATGTTAACCTCCATTTCTTGATTTGATACGGATTATTCACGGAGACACCGTGAATAATTTCTTTGCTTATTATTCCTATTCAGCCCGTGCGATTATTCTTTTTTGGTTATAATTTTCCAGTATCAGCTATGATATTTTCGCTGTGAAGGCCAAGATAGAAAGCCTCTTCACAGGTCCTTTGATTTTTTATTCCTTCACCATTAATATACCTGTATTTCTCCAGTATCCGATATATAAAGTTCTCCCTATGCCCTGCGCATCCACCGGCTTCTTTAAACCTTTTCAAAAACCTCATCGTTCTCCTCTCCACTTCCTTGATACCGATAGGGAGATACGGGTTGGTTATATAATTCAACTCTCTCATACGTCTGTCCAATCCCCCTGCCTTTACCAATGCAAATACCAAAAACTGGCCCATAATAAAAAAGTACATCTCCTCGGCAATCTCACCGCCGGAATAATCATCCTGCAGCAATTCCATAAGCTGTTGTTTGAATTCACAATACTCCATATCAAGGCACCTCTCTGGTACTGTTAGTTGACATAATATGTTTATGGTTAATATTTATGCCCGTATAGGCATAGAAGCCGGCAACGGGCATTTGCAATCTACTCATTCTTATTAATTTTCGCCCATGTGTCCTTAAGCGAGACAATGCGGTTAAATACCAGGGAATTATCCTTACCCGAAGTGGTATCAACGCAGAAATACCCCTGCCTCAAAAACTGGAACCGGCTGCCCGGTGCCGCATCCTTAAGGCTCTCCTCTACCTTGCTAGAGGTTAAAACTTCCAAGGAATTCGGATTTATCTGGGAAAGAAAATCGTTTTCCTCTCCTTCCCCCCAAGCGTCTTCGTCAATCAGAAGGTGCTCGTACAGTCTTATTCTTGCGTCCAGCGCATGCTTTGCCGATACCCAGTGAAGGGTCCCCTTGACCTTTCTACCGCTTGACGGGCCGCCGCTTATAGTATCGGGATCGTATGTGCAGCGAAGCTCAACGATTTCTCCGGTTTTTTGATTCTTGATTACATCTTCGCATTTTATAATATAGGCGTGTTTTAATCTGACTTCCTTTCCTGGTGCAAGCCGGAAAAATTTTTTCGGGGGATCTTCAAGGAAATCATCCTGCTCGATATATATTTCCCGTCCAAAGGGCAGTTTCCTTGTCCCGGCGCCCGGGTCCTCCGGGTTGTTTTCAGCCTCAACATACTCAACCTCACCCTCAGGGTAGTTGGTAATCACCACTTTGAGGGGTCTGAGAACAGCCATAACCCTGGGGACTTTTTTATTCAGGTCCTCCCTGATACAGTGCTCCAGCAGTGCTATATCAACCACGCTGTTGCTCTTTGCCACACCGATTCGTTCACAGAAGTCCCTGATTGCTTCAGGTGTATAGCCACGTCTGCGCAGCCCGGACAACGTGGGCATCCTCGGGTCGTCCCATCCCTCCACAATGCCTTTTTCGACCAGCTGTCGCAGCTTTCTCTTGCTCATTATCGTGTTTGTAAGGTTCAGCCTTGCAAACTCTATCTGTTTTGGCGGGTTCGGCAGCTCCAGTGCAGCCAATATCCAGTCATACAGCGGTCTGTGGTCTTCAAACTCAAGGGTACATATGGAGTGGGTCACCCCTTCGATTGCATCCGAAAGGGGGTGGGCATAATCGTACATGGGATAGATACACCACTTATCGCCGGTTCGGTGGTGGGTTGACCGCAGTATCCTGTATAGGACCGGGTCGCGCATGTTCAGGTTCGGTGATGCCATATCTATTTTTGCCCTCAAAACCCTTGTGCCGTCCTCGTACTCCCCTGCCTTCATTCTCTCAAAAAGGTCAAGGTTCTCTTCAACCGACCGGTTCCTGTACGGGCTTTCCTTTCCCGGCTCGGTCAGCGTGCCTCTGTATTCCCTGATCTCTTCCGGACTAAGATCGCATACATAAGCCTTGCCGGCTTTTATCAGCTGCAAAGCATACCGGTACAGCTGTTCAAAATAATCAGATGCATAGTATTCACGATCTTCCCAGTCGAAACCAAGCCAATTCACATCCCTTTTTATTGACTCTACGTATTCGACATCTTCTTTACTCGGATTTGTATCGTCAAACCTCAAGTTACAAAGACCGTTATACTGGGCAGCAATACCAAAATCCACGCATATTGCCTTTGCATGGCCGATATGCAGGTAACCATTTGGCTCCGGTGGAAATCTTGTATGTACCCTCCCGCCATAGGTGCCCTTTTCATTGTCCTCATTGATGATGTTCTGAATAAAGTTTGATGCCAGACCGGGATTGCTCATTTTTGTCACCTCTGCCCCCTCTTTGTTATTATTAACGCCTCTGTCATTCTCAGAGTTGGGTATCATCGCTGTAATATCCTCCTTGTACCCTTTATTTTATTTATCTTAATTTTCTCCATTGATGATAGATAGCAGCTGAAACAGATCTGATATCTGGAAATCCGCTTCACAGTATGTCTCACCTCCGGAGTCGAAATAACAGGAGAACACCCCTGCGGCATTCGCCGCCTGGACATCTATTTGCCTGTCTCCCACCGCTATAACTCTATCTATGGAAATCCTGTATTTTTGAATAATGTAATCAAACGCTTCCGGGCTAGGTTTTCTTGCAAAGCCGCAATCAGAAGACACGAGCTCGTCAAAATAGGCATCCATACCGTGCTTGCAGAGGAGCCTTTCCAGCGACGCCCTCCCCCTATGGGTTACTATAAAATTCCTGCCGCCTCTTTTCACTATAGCTTCACACACAGCCTCGGCGCCGGGAAAAGGCAGTTCATCGATACCTGTTCCTGCTAAATAGTATGCTTCAAAGCTCTCCTTGACAGCTTCCGGGTCCATTCCCAGTTTCTCTCCCAACCGTTCCGAACAATAGTTGATCCCTGTCCTTGACCAATTATACACCTGCAAATAGTCATAAGTTGTATTGTAATCCCTCTGCAGGGCTTTAATAAAACCCATGGCTATTGCCGGATAAGTATTATAGAGGGTGCCGTCGAAATCCCAGATAATATTCGTTATCATTCTTTCCTCCCTGTATCGTCTATTTTACAGCTCTATGCCGTCCTTGTGATTTCAATAAGCAAGTACAGCCCATATATTTCAATCGATGACAGCTCTGCCCGTATATTATTATTCTCCCAGACAACTACCGGAATGTCACCGTTATTGTTATCATGGCTATCCTCTACGGCAGGAGAACCAAGCATTCCTTCCATATCTATGTATAACTCCTCAAAAATTTTCCTCTGGTTCTTCTCATCGGATAATACCTGGTACTCGATTTTCGTGATTTTCTCTTCCACGCCGCCAAAATCAATCCTGATATAACCCATTGTATCAAAAATTGGAGCCTTGGCAATTATGTAATCGTCAAAAACCCGGCAGTCAGTACCTACGCCTCTTAAATACTCGGAAATACCATTCCTGCCCATGTCTCTTAGCAAATCTACACCGTCCGATCCCTCACATATAAAAGCTTTGATTATCAACTGTCATCCCCCTATTATCACAAATATTTAACTCCTTCGTGGCCCCGTTACTTAAACTTTTCCATTGTTTCCTTTTTCACTCGAACCAGCAGTTTGTTAAACTCTTCCGGTTCACCTATCTTTATTATTCCCCTTCTTCTTAATTTCTTCCATCAACCACTTGTACGCAATCTCAGCACCGGCATTATCGTCCACAACCTGGCTGACTGCCACATAGGCGTAGTAGTCGTCACAGGATATAAATGTGCCAGCATGATGCCCATCTGCGAGCCCCAGGAATGCCCTACAAGGTATATCTTATCTTTATTGAACCTTTTTTTAGATACTGGGTCATCTGATGGGCATCGTCCACAAACTGCTCAAAGGTCATGGTCTGCTCCTCAAAGCCAAACGGGTTTGATTTTCCCGCACCCCGCTGGTCCCAGTGAACAACTATGAAATGCTCTTCCAGTGCACCGTTAAAATGACGGGCTATCGGCATCTGGGCTGCCCCCGGACCTCCATGAAGCCACAGCAAAACAGGATTTGAAACATCCTTTCCCCTGACCAGTATCCACTGATCCATGCCCCCAATATCAACCTTGTCCAAAGATGCAATACTATCTGCCGGCACATTCCCCTGTTCATCTTTAATAGCCGGTGTCGACCCCGGTGATAGAGCCCAAAAGAATATGAACAGGACAACCAATGTAGCAGCACCTATTATTATACCTGATTTTGCTATGCTCATGTTACATCTCTCCCAAAAGCTTTAATGAAACACTTATCATGCGATGCTTTTAGTATTATTCCTTCAGCAGCAGTAAAAGGTGCCTTTGGGCACCTTTTGTCAGCGTTTTCCTTTGTCATAGGGCTCCCCTGAAGCCCGTGGTGCCTGGGAAGTTTTTGAGAATATCACCAGCACGATCAATGTTATCACATAGGGAAAGGTCTTCAGCAGTATGCCCGGAATCCTGGTCAATGCCGGTATTACCTGAGATACGTTGGCAATGGTGCTTGCAAATCCGAAAAAAAGAGTAGCGCCCAGTATCCCCAGAGGCTTCCACTGCCCGAATATCAACGCCGCAAGCGCCAGAAATCCCTGACCTCCAACGGTACCGTTGAATTCTCCGGAATATGTTACAAGAATTATAGCGCCCCCGAGACCGGCAAAGGCACCGGATATCATAACGGCAATATAACGCATCAGATAAACGTTAATACCTGCAGAATCGGCAGCCTGGGGGTGCTCACCGCAGGCCCGCAGACGCAGTCCGAAGGCAGTTTTATAAAGCACAAACCATGATATTAAAAGTATTGCAAGTATCAGCCATGTTGTTGCGTAGGTATGGGTGAAGAACAGCTTCCCGATAATCGGAATCCTGGATAATACAGGAACACTTTTCCGTACCAACCCGTGTACGATATGGATGTTGCCGCTGCCCGTTATGTTTCGGGCAAGATATACCGTTAAGGCCCCGGCAATCATATTTATCGCCGTCCCGCTGATAACCTGGTTCGCGTTAAGATTAATACTGGCAAAGGCGTGAAGCAGGGAAAAAAGGGCTCCGGCAACAAAGGCCGCTAACAGCCCTATCCAGACTGCAGAACCCGGCATAAACGCTTCCAATCTATAAATAACCAGCGCTCCCGTAAAAAAACCTACAACCATTAAACCTTCAAGTCCTATATTCACAATACCGCTTCGTTCACTGAAAAGCCCTCCAAGGGCTGTAATCAGGAGTGGAATGGTAAAGGCGATGGCATATGGAAAAACCTGAACAACTATACCCCACATATTACTTTGCACCCCCCATTCTTTTCCTCAGTTTGTCCCAGTTTCTCTCAATCAGTATGCTGGTAGCTGAAAAATAAATAATAGTGGCAATAATCGTATCGGCAATTTCCGGAGGGATTTTCGTCATGGCGTTCATAAAACCCTTCCCCGAATGCAGCAGGCCGAAAAAGATTGCTGCGCCGAAAACACCCCACGGTGAGTTGGTGCCAAGCAGGGAAACTGCTATACCATCATAGCCCTGGGAAGGAAGTACACCAATTTGAATGTTGGAAGCGTATCCAACATAGAAAGCTGCCCCGCCAAGGCCGGCAAGGGCACCGGCGATCATCATGGACAGCACTATATTCCTGTTTGCACGTATCCCTGCGTATTCGGCCGCATGCCTGTTATAGCCAACGGCCTTCAGTTCATAACCCAGGGTTGTCCTTTCCAGTATGAAAGCTATAACAACTACCGCAATAATAGCAAGAAAGAAACCGAGGTTTATATAGGAACCGTTGAACATATCGGTTAGC
The DNA here is from genome assembly GCA_013540605.1 of Bacillota bacterium. Lineage (GTDB taxonomy): Bacteria > Bacillota > Clostridia > Ch29 > Ch29 > Ch29. The sequence goes on along the minus strand of JABVCK010000029.1, from coordinate 281,252 downwards.
CAGCTCACCTTCAAGGATGCAGCATATGGTATCCTTCGGGATTCTGTCTCCAGGTACGTACCTTTAAAGTAGGCCGGTACTACGTAATATACGGTCCAGTAGGCAATCCAGTTCATCATGATGGTCGCAACAACTTCATGAACATTAAATTTCGCTTTAAGAAGCCCTGGCACAATGCCCCAGGCGGCTCCGCCAATTATGGCCGCTATTATCATAACCGTTAAAAGAAGCGGTTTGGGCCACATAAAAGTAAGTCCCACAGCTGTAGCGCACATCCCCCCTATAAGCATCTGACCGGCTGCACCTATATTGAAAAGGCCGGTTTTAAACGCAAACGCGACAGAAAGCCCGGTGAATATAAGCGGAGTAGCGGTGGCAAGGCTGTTCCCGATACGCTCGATGTTCATCAATCCACCCCTGAACAGGTAGGCATATCCTTGAAACGGATTGTTGCCGGTGGCTGCCATAAGTACCGCTCCGGCAAGCAGCCCCAGCACGCCGGCCACCAGGGGCATTAAATTTTCCCTCTTAATCCGTATCCTCATGCAATATCACCCCTCTTTACCCCAGCCATCATGAGGCCTACTTCGTTCTCGTTGGTATCCTTCGCGTCTACGATGCCTATGAGTTCACCGTTGTTTATTATAGCAATACGGTCAGCCAGATTAAGCACTTCATCAAGCTCCAGAGACACCAGCAGCACCGCTTTTCCCCTATCCCGCTGCTCTACTATCCGTTTATGGATATACTCTATGGCACCCACGTCCAAACCCCGTGTAGGTTGAACCGCAATTAACAGGTCAGGGTCGTGGTCGATTTCTCTGCCAACTATCGCTTTTTGCTGGTTTCCCCCTGAGAGTGACCTTGCATCAGAAGCTGCGCCTTTCCCGGCCCTTACATCAAATTCATCCATCACCTTCTCCGCATGCCGGTGAATGGCCTCCCGGTTTAATAGACCGCTTTTAGAATACGGCTCCTGGTAATATACCTTCATGATCATGTTGTCCTCAACGGAATAATCAAGAATAAGGCCGTATTTATGTCTATCCTCCGGTATATGTGCCATTTTGGACTTGATCCGCTCACGGATGGACAGGTCGGTAATATCCTTCCCGTTTAGCAGTACCCTTCCTGATGCGGCCTTCCGTAACCCTGTAATAGCTTCAACCAATTCGGTCTGTCCGTTCCCCTCAACTCCGGCAACACCTACTATCTCACCGGAACGGACTTCAATGGAAAAATCCTTCAGTCCCATGACCTTACGGTTATTCAATACTGAGAGATTTTCAACCCTAAGAACCACTTCTCCAGGTTCACATTCCTTCTTTTCTACTTTAAAACTCACTTCCCGTCCTACCATCATCTCCGCCAGTTTGCCCTTTGTCGTGGATGCTACGTCAACGGTCCCGATGAGCTTACCCCTGCGTATTACGGTGCACCGGTCCGCTATAGCCTTTATCTCATTAAGTTTATGGGTAATCAGTATGATGGATTTCCCCTCTGCTATCAGGTTTCGCATGATTTTCATCAAATCCTGAATCTCCTGCGGTGTCAGCACTGAAGTAGGCTCGTCGAAAATCAGCACCTCCGCATTCCGGTAAAGCATCTTCATTATTTCCACGCGCTGCTGCATTCCAACCGAGACATCTTCGATTTTCGCATAGGGGTCCACGTTAAGGCCGTATTTTTTCGATAGCTCCTCCACGCGGGAAGCTGCTGATTTAATATCCACTACAATACCTTTCTTCGTTTCCATTCCAAGTATGATATTCTCGGTAACAGTAAAGTTGTGCACAAGTTTGAAATGCTGGTGTACCATTCCAATCCCCAGATCATTGGCAACGTTGGGGTTGGCAATGTTCACCTGCTTCCCGCGGACCTTTATGGTACCCCGGTCCGGTTGGTAAAGGCCAAATAGAATGCTCATCAGAGTAGATTTTCCGGCACCATTCTCTCCAAGCAGGGCATGGATTTCTCCATGCTTTAACTGAAGTGTAATGTCATCGTTAGCGACAATGCCGGGAAACTCTTTACGGATGTTCAACATCTCCACAATATAATCCATCATATCTTCTCCTTTGTCCCCTTACATTAATAAGAAGAGGACAAGCACCTGTCCTCTTCCCGTAAAGCTTTTTATTTGCAGCTATTTAATCAAGCTGCCCTGCTGATCCGATACCTTAATTTCTCCAGTTTGCAGCTTCTTAAATACGTCAGCTACCTTTGCCTGTACCTCATCACTCAGGTTCGGGTTCTTGGCAGGAATGCCTACGCCATTGTTCTTTGCATCAAAAACAAGCGTCTCGCCTCCAGGGAATTTTCCTTCGTATTCGGCCTTAATCATATCATAGGAAACCTGGTCTATATACTTCATGGCAGATGTAATAATGATTGACTTATCGCCTTCGTATATACCCTCTGCGTACTGGTCCACGTCAACACCGACAATCCATACTTCTTCGCCCGTTTTTGCCCTCGATTTTGCTTCGTTAATAGCTCCGACGCCAACACCGCCGGCTGCACAGAAAATTGCTTTCACACCTTTGTCGAACATCTGGGCAGCGAGCTGCTGTCCGGCCGCGACGTTGTCAAAGGAGCCCTGGTATATTACGTTTTCTGCTTTAATAGTGATATTTGTGCCCAGGTTCTCGTTAGCATACTTAATACCTTGCTGGAAGCCCCAGTTAAACTTCTGGACAGCCGGAATTTCCATACCGCCTATGAATCCCACTTCGCCTTCTTTAAGCTGCAGCGCTGTCGCAACAGCGGCAAGGAAGCCTGATTCATGCTCGGCAAAGAATATGGAAACCGTGTTTTCCTTCACAACAGGTGCGTAGTCTCCTGAATGCGGGTAACCGTCAATTAGAACAAATTTCGCATCCGGATACTTATCCTGTGCCTGGAATATTGCGGTTTCGAACTTAAAACCTGGAGTAACTATGAATTTGAAGCCTGCATCATACAGGTTGCTTATCTCCTTAATGTAGTCGGCCTCTGTTGTTCCACTGGGTTTAAGATACTTAGTTTCAAGCTTCAGTTCTTCAGCAGCGCGCAGCACGCCTTCCCAAGTTCCCTGATTAAATGATTTGTCATCAATTGTACCTGCGTCAGTAACCATTCCCACTTTGAAGCCGGTGGTCTCTTTGCTGCAGCCCGCCAGGGCCAGCGCAATTACCAGAACAACCACAAGAATGCCTATGCCTTTTTTAAACAATTTTGTATCCCCCTTCATTTTTTTCCTTCCATAGTGTAATTTGTTATCCTCACTAGAATCTATTTTAGTCAAATTAAAAGCCAGTTTCAAGTTAAATATATTTCTATTCTTTCTTTTCCCCTGCCGATGTTGTTTCTCCTCAGTGCAACTCTCCCGATTTCGCCCGTCGACTTTATATGAGTTCCTCCGCACAACACCTCCGCAAAGCCTTCAATCTCCCAGCATCTGATCTCATTCTCCTCATCAATGAACTTGCTTTTGATCTCCAGGTCCCTTTCAACAATGCTTTCCATTTCCTTTGACAGAAGGTCAAAAGTGTCTGCTATACTGCCTTCCCACCTGAAATCCAGCCGGGCTTTTTCCTCCGATATATGCGCGCCCAGCTTTTCAGGATGATTATAGTTCTGGTTGATCAACTCAAGAATGATCTCAGCGGCAAAATGCAACCTCATTATCCTATATCGCCTCTCCCAGTCAATCTTGACCAGCACCGAGTCTCCGGTTTTTAGGTTATGGCTGCCGTGAATCGTATAATAAATATTTTTCCCAACCTTTTCCGCCTTCAGGATTTTATACGAATCAATAGTTCCGGCGTCTGATTCCTGTCCGCCTGAGAAAGCATAGGCTATGGTCCTATCAAGGGTAACAACGCTCTCATTGATACTTGTTATCCTTGCCGTTATTTCCGATAGATATGGCTGCTCCCAGAACACTTTATGCACATGCATAATTTCATCGCTCCCTGTCTCCGGAAATCAGTCGAGTATCCAGGCATATATCAGCTCAATATACTCCACCTTTGAGTCCGGAGTTATTTCAGGATTAAATCTGGAATTATCATCTCTAATAAAATCAAATATTATCACTACATCCTTTTCCACCTCAAACCAGCCAAGATTTATCCCACCGTGAGGACTTTCAAATTCTCCATATAGGTCTTTATATCTGTCTATTACTGTATTGGCATTATCCCCTGTTTTAAAGCCTAAATCCGTTTGGAATTCTTCAGTTGAAACCTTTATCCCGACCACTCTATTCGTCTTTTTCCCAATCCATAATTCTATTTGTCCTTCATAATCCAACAGCGCCAGAGGCTCCGGGAAAAAGCCTGCATCATCCTTGATCGTTTCTTCGGTAAAATTATCCCCTAAGTTTTTTATGACATCTTCAAGTGTATCTCCAAGATGAACCGGTCCAAGCCTTGATGCACTCCTTACAATATGATCAATATAGGATTGGAACAATTGCTCGTCCTGCTCCTCTGACCGCAGATTTTCTTCTCTTTCTGCTTCCTGCTGTTCCATTTGGCTTTCTACTTCTTTGGTATTGTCCAAATCACTGCTGGCTGCAGGCTCTTCATATGATACTGACGGTACCGGCGGTTCTGTCGGTTCAACTTCCTGCGGCTTTTTAGCCGAGCACCCCGCAAGCAAAGCAACAGATAACAAGCTTATAAGCATCATCTTCAGCGTTTTCTTATTCATTTTTGCTTAACCTCCTTTTTTCTCCCATTCCCTTTCTTCCGACAAATTGGATCAATCAGCAATAGGCTATAAATCCTATTTTATATAATAATATGACTAAAAATGGAAAAAACCTGCATATTATCGCAAATATTCTTAAAATGACAAAAAGACCTCAAGCCGAGGTCTTTTTGGTTTTTACGAAAAGTTCAAACATACCCCAAATTAGTCCTATGTACCAAATAGAAATTTGCTAGAAAGTTTTCTTTTTCCCTTTTCCGCTAACCTGTATTTTTACCGCGTGTCTTTCTACCTTCATTGAAAGTTTATCAATTTTATTCTCTATCTGTTCCAGTCTGTTATTTGTTATTTCCCTGGTTTCAAATAACGTATCAACATTTTTGGGAATACCGTTATCAATTTTGGCTCGTAATTTACTTATATCATCACTATTTTCTTTTATAATTTCTTTTATCTCTTGCAGTTCAGCATATATAGTTTCCAACAAATCTGAAATTCTACCGCTCATCAATAACACACTCCAATATAATTTTTCATTATATTGTATTATCACAGGCTGCGAAATACTACAGAATTATTCAATAACAGCAAAATCCTCCCTTGCCAATAATAACCGCCAGCCCTTCTCCTTCCCTGAACTCGATTGTTTTGGCCCCGGTACAGGCATGCAGGTCCTTCCTTGTTTCCTCCAGCAAAGGTATAAAGCTCTGCGGGCAGAATATCCGAATAGTATCCACCTCGGTCTTTAGAGATAGATTTCTCTCTGATTTGTATCTTCTTATTTCCAATAAAATCTGTTTGACCGTTTCCCCAAACCGGAGGATATCTTCATCAGCTTCGTCAGCCCTGCTCCAGATGGTTTTGTGGATGGATGCGGTTTCCTCATATTCCCTGAAATATGCCTGATAGATTTCTTCAACTATATGAGGAACATATATGGCGTACGTCTTAAGTATGCCAAGGAAACTGGTGTAAAGAGCAAACTGGGCGGACAGCCTGTTCTCATACCCATGGATTTCAGGTTTATAAAGCCGTTCTTTGACGATCTCAAGATAGTTGTCGCAGTAATCCTTCCAGAAGAATTCATCAATCTCATACCGTGCAGCACCGACCTCATACTGTTCCAGGTATGCCGCTGCTTTTGCTTCCGCATCTTTATATTTTTCCACAATCCACCTGTCAATCGGCATCAGCTTTACATCCTTTTGCTTCTGATAATCTCCCAGATGCATCACGCTGAACCTGGCGGCGTTCCATAGCTTTGTCAAAAACCTGTTTGATGTCTGTAGTTCGTCCTCTGAAAACATTGTATCAGTTCCAAGTTTTGAATTAGCTGCCCAATACCTGATACCGTCGGCGGAATACTTGTCGATTAAAGCTTTGGGAGATAATGAGGCATTATTTTTGGACTTGCTTATTTTTTCTCCCTGCTTTGCCATTACAAAGCCGCAAATCATAATATCCTTCCAGGGGATTTGCCCTGTATGATATATACTCTTTACAATTGTGTAAAATGCCCAGGTACGAATGATCTCATGCGCTTGTGTACGCATGTTCATAGGTAAAAGCTTCTGGCTCGCGTCTCCCTTTTCTCCCCATTTTGAGTTGATCATAGGCGTTAATGATGATGTTGCCCATGTATCCATGACCGCATCTTCAGGGATAAAACTATTGCTCCCGCAGGAGCACGGCTCTTTTGGCGAAGATTCCAACGGGTTTACGGGCAGGTCCTCCTCCCTGGCAAATATAATGGAGCCACAATCCTTGCAGTACCACAGAGGGAACGGAACTCCAAAATATCTTTGCCGTGATATGCACCAGTCCCACTTGAGATTCTGTACCCATATTTCATATCTTGTCTTCATAGAAGATGGATACCAGTTGATTTTATCAGCAGCATCAAGGAATTTGTCCTTATCGTTCAGGATATCAATAAACCACTGCTTTGAAGTGATTATTTCAATATCTTTGCCGCATCTTTCATGGACAGCAACGGTATGGAGTATCTTTTCACTCCTTTTCAAAAGGCCTTCTTCCCTTAGCTTGTTGATTATTTTCTCCCTTGCCTCTCCAACATTCAGGCCGTGAATAAAAGGTACATCATCACTTATAGTTCCATCGGGATTTATGATTTTCTTGTACGGAAGCCTGTAAACATTATACCATTCCAAATCCGTAGTATCGCCAAAGGTTGCGCACATTACTATACCGGTACCCTTTTCCTTACTGACCTTTTTATCTCCCAAAATCGGTATCGGGAAATCATACAGCGGTACTATTGCTTCCTTTCCAATATACTTAACATAGCGTTCATCTTCAGGATGGATGAGTAGAGCAACGCATCCGCAAAGCAGCTCGGGCCTTGTGGTTGCAACTATGAGTTCTTCATCTTCAACCTGAAACGGTATCCAGTTAAAAGCAGCTTCTTTCTCTAAAGAGTCCAATTCTGCCTGGGCAATCGAGGTCTGGCAGCTGGTACACCATAACACGGGCGTTTCCTTCAGATATGCTTTCCCTTTCCTGGCGAGGTCCAAAAATGACCTTTGAGATATTCTCTGAGCCAGGGGACTGATAGTCTCATATTGAAGACTCCAATCAATACTAAAACCAAGGGATTGCCATAATTCTTTAAATTCCGCTTCGTATTTTTGTGTGGTACTCATACATTTCTTAATAAACTCACTCCTTGGCATGTCTTGAGCTATTATGCCCTCTTCCTTTTCTACAAGCCTCTCTGTGGGCAGACCGTTATCGTCAAATCCAAAGGGATAAAACACGTTTTGTCCCTGCATTCTGTGAAACCTTGCAATCATTTCAGCCTGGGTATAGGAGAAAATGTGGCCTATATGCAGGTTCCCGCTTACCGTAGGCGGCGGTGTATCTATAGAATATACGCCCTTTGAACTATCCGGCTCATAATGGTATATCCCTTCCCCTTCCCAGAATTTTTGCAGCTTAGGCTCTATTTCCTTGAATTCATACTTCTTTTCCAGCATATAAAATACCTCCCCTGTGTTATGTATATTGGCCTTCGCAATAAAAAACCCTCGCCCTGTATAGGACGAAGGTTTGAATCTCCGCGGTACCACCTAGGTTCGTACAAATGTACACACTCAGACATAGTACGGGCATACATGCCGATACTACCTCCCCTGTAACGGTGGAAATCCGTTGAAGTCTACTCTCACAAGATTTCGGTTCACGGCTCGGAGGCTACCTTCTATATACCCTTCACGGGGAATTTCCACCCTCATCCCCTCTCTGCGCTTCAGGGAGATATATACTCCTCCTCGTCAAAGCCTTTTCATTATTACTTATAATCTTTATTCAATATTATTATCTCCAGATGCTTCTGTCAAGGCTCATGTTAAAAATTCCTGGTATTTTACATTTTGTCCTTAGGTCTGACACAGACCCGATTACAGCATCTTCAGAATTTCTCCTATCGCTTCTTTCCCTAAGACTACGTTATGCCCTGATATACAAGTATCGAAGTCCAATTCTTCATATCTTTTCAATGTATTTATGTAATCATCCTTTTTAGAATAAATGCTTGGAATAAGTTCTTCTATTGTGTCACCAACATTATCCCCAACTACAATTACTTTTTCTTCTTCATCGAGAATGCTGATGGAATCTATCGTATGTCCGGGCGTATGGAATAGCCTGATTTTGTCTTCCGGAAAGTAAATCTCTGATTCAAAAACTAAATTCGGCAGGCATTTTGCTACCGGTCCATAACAATAATCATTATACTTGCCCATCATCTCATTCCACTTTTCCTCGATGATTTCCCTGCACAGTACGTGGGATACAATCACTGAATTTTTATATTCATTATTGCCCCAGATATGATCCCAATGGTAATGGGTATTGATTACTATAACCTGTTTGCCATCGTTTTTTATGTGTTCTTTTACCGGCTCAAGGCTTAATGGGCCTAATCCGGTATCAATAATGTAGTTGAATCTTTTCCCTTTTATAAGATAGATGTTTAAGCCGCACTCTGGAAAACTGTCATAGGTGAAAAGTATCCCCCTATTTTTTATGTTTTGCTGTTTAACCATATTCTCTCTCCTTTCTTTATTTTGTTGAAAAATAGGATTAAAATAATGTAGGCAGATCTTTGACACTATTAAGCATATAATCCGGTCCCACAGATTCTAATTGCTCTTTAGACTGTGAACCGGTTAATACTGCCACCGTCCAGACACCGGCATTTTTGCCTTCAAGAATATCCACCACCGTATCCCCCACTTTTACTACTTCATGGGGATTGCATATGCCAAATTCATTCATCATGTGGTATATCATTTTGGGGTCTGGCCGGCTTGCCCCAATAGAGTCTGCGCTTTGGATATAGTCAACCAGGCCTTTAGCCTTCCAGCCCAACTGTGATACTATCATGTCAATAATTTCCCTTGGGAAACCGCTTCCCACACCTACTTTAATCATTCTACTTTGCAGGAAGTGAAATATCTCACTGGTGCCTTCAATTTCCTTCATTTTGGGAATATGAACCTTTAGTTCTGATAAAAGCTCTTTATAAATGCCGTCTATTATTTCCCCGGAACTTCGATCCTGATCAATACTGCTAATAATGTCATGTATTGCCTGACGCTTTTGCATTCCTCTATATTTATTAACAGTCTCCAGGCTCACTTCAAATCCATGTTTGTTGAATGACTTGATGAATGCGCTGACAACAAAAGATGAACCGGCGCATCGGTCATCTACTGTCGTACCTGCCATGTCGAATAAAATCAGTTTAATTGTATCAGGCAGCATTTTTCTCATCCTCTCTGCCGCTGCATATAGCAGATTCATTTTTTATTATACATCAGATAGCCCTTATCTTAATTAGCTTACCTATATCCAGCACTGTAACATATACCATAAGCCCTAGTATAAAAACCCAGCCGGCAATTAGAAGGTTCATTACTTATATCCTCCCCTTCAAATAAATCCCCCAAGATTTCGCTTAGATTGAGCCCCATTCGTATAGCGGGCGGCGGGCTAACGGCGTCCCTGAACCTTAGAAGTAAACTTCTACCTTATTCTACCACATATAATTCCCCGTGCAAATATCCAAACGCGCCATCGTTAGCATGGGCGCAATTTAGATAATTTGTTACTAAAACAAACAACTCCTGAAAAATACTTATAACTTAAAAACGCCCAAGATAATTTCTCAGGCGTCTTTCGCTTAATAAAGAAGTATAAGAATAAACATGGCCTAATTTTGAGCTTCTTTCTTAACTAAACGTCGTTGGAGTAAATAAAACAAAAAACAATACAATTCCAATAGCGGCTGCAAATTCGTGTACACCCCGGAACCTGCTAACTTTTGTGCTTTCATTAATGCTCTCCTTAATCCTGACTTTAGGAGATAATCGCCAATAACAACGAATAGTACCACCCGAGAATGCTGAATCTATCAGGTTTCCCGGGTTTTTTTGATGCAAAATTTATCTCAATATTTTGTCCTGTTATTTCCTGTTATATTGTTGATTTTTGGTGCTCGAAATGATACAATGAGTTCAAATAGACAAATACGCAGGAGGGTTTTATGTACGTTGCCATCACAGGCTCAGGAAAAGCCCGGGTCATCCAGTTCCGGGAAGATCCCGCATCCCGGGCACCAAGAAAAAGAAAACCCGGGTCGTCAAAACCCTGGGCAATTACGAGCGGATGCTGACCGAAGACCCGGATATCATAGCGAAACTAAAAAAAGAGGCCGCCCGGATCACGAAGGAACAAAAACTATCCAGGGCACCCCTGTCACTTCAGGTTCCGGTGGCGGACATCACCCTACCTGAGGACGTTGTCCCCTCTTATGCTTTCGGCCATGCCCTGGTGAAACAACTGTGGAACCACATGGCACTGGATGAGTTTTTCATTCAAAACTGCGGCAAACGTAATGCCCAAGCCGTGGCCCAGGCCCTTTATTACCTGGCCGCCCACCGCTGTGCCAGTCCCACAAGCATCCATGCCGGTGCATCCGAACAGCACCGCTATGCCGGCATTCAACCTTTGGGTCTGGATCTTTTTTATGATGTACTGGATGTCCTGGCGGATCAAAAAGAGGCTCTGATTGGACATCTGTGCACCTTCTTCGAAAAGAAGACCGACCGCCACAGCACGGAAGCCTACTATGACGTCACAACGTATGCATTTGAGAGTACCCGTTGGGGGGAACTGAGAATGTTCGGCTTTTCAAAGGATCACAAAAATAACGAGGTGCAGGTGGTCATGGGCCTGTTGCTAGATAATAATGGCATTCCCATTACCTATGAACTGTTTCCTGGAAACACGGTGGACCAGAGCACGCTAAGAAAGTCTGTTGAAAATCTCAGGAACCTGTATCGCTTGGACAGGATTACCGTGGTGGCCGACAGGGGTCTCAACAGCGGAAGCAATCTGGAATACCTCATTGGAGAAGGTTATGACTTTGTAATCAGTTACACGCTTAAACGGTCTCCAGAAGCCTTTAAGGAACTGGTCTGGCAGGAAGAAGACTGGCAGGATGTGGTGGATCCGGAGACCGGGGAAGTGACGTTTCGGTCGAAGATTGTTCGGCAGAATATTGAGATCAAAGTCCCGGTTGCGCCGGAAGAAAACAAGGAAAACAAAAAGAGAGGGCGACCCAGAAAGTACAGGACCGAAGAGATTCCGGTGAACATCCATCTGACCTGGTCTGCAAAGCGGGCAGCCAAGGACCGGTCTGACCGGGAACGCATGATTGAGCGGCTGAAGAAGCGGTTGGATAAACCATATCAGCTGAAAGCCGCAATCAGGCGGGGCTGCAATCAGTATTTGCAGATGGATCTGGACTCCGAAAACTGGACTATTGATGAAGAGAAAATCCAGGCTGCTGCCCGGTATGACGGCTACTACGCAGTCATCACGAATCATCTTGCTCTGGGTACAGAGCAGGTCAGCACTATCTACAGAGGGCTATGGAAGATTGAGGAAAGTTTCCGGGTTCTAAAGACCGATTTACGAGCTCGCCCGGTCTTTGTATGGACCGACGACCACATTCACGGTCATTTTGCAATATGCTTCATCAGTCTGTGTATGTTGCGATATGCTCAATACATCCTGGAAACGCAGAAGAATATCAGTGTCTCGGCGGCCCGGATTATGGAAGCGATAAGGGAACCCCTGGTTCTGGTGCAGGGCGATTTTCCAAACAACATTGTGACACCAACAAGGATCACACAAACTTATCTGGATTTGGCAGAGACCCTCAAGCAACCATTGCTCAAAAGCAATATGACCCTCACGCATTCCGGGCAAGCACAAAACTGGATTTATCCGTCAACTTAAAAAAATAGGACATTTTTAAAAACGCTGAAACGCCTCCACTAAAGGCGTCACAGCGTTTTTTGCACTCTTTTCTCCTAAACTCAGGAATACTCATCCAAACAAAAAACAATACAATTCCAATAGCGGCTGCAAATTCGTGTACACCCCGGAACCTGCTAACTTTTGTGCTTTCATTAATGCTCTCCTTAATATCCGCAACTATATCTTCAAAATTGTATACCCGGTCGAATTTTTCAAATACCAAATCGAATGTGGTCCCGCTTCCTCCCCTTTGCGTCATTTCTACAGAAGCATCGTATTGTTCTAGTAATATCTTGGTTACTATGGAATGGGGATTTTTTTCTTCTTTTTTGCATTCCAGTTCATACTTTTTCAATGTCTGCAGCAATATTGCCTCAATGTCGGTTTTGGCAATATTATAGACCGTATACTTTTTACCACCCAAAAAGCTTCTAAAAACAACGAAAACGGTCGATAAAACCAATATTCCAAGTAGTATAATGTTAAAATTTGAAACGCTGTCGGTACCCAGTTTCCAGGCTTCCATGAAGTCGTACACCAATAGAAGTGTACTGCCGCCTGTTGGTAAAAGGTTCATGAGTTTTGGCTCGTGGTAGAAGTTTTTGCCTTTTCGTTTCTTGATACCCAAATAAATACACTGAAATGACCATAACGTTCCAATTGCCATATATATTTCCTGCCTGATATTCTCCATGGATATGCTCGCTTTCTTCAAAGTTGTCGTTCATTATTATATAAAATTAGACGTTAATCCGCCAGTTTTTGTTGCCGGGTTTTCATTCTGAAAAACCTACTGGATCAATGTTTTTTTATTCCCATGGCAAATTCCTGTGCTCTTTTACAATCTGTTTCATTATTTTAGTCAGTTATTATAAACTTCAAGATTTCTTCTAAGTTCTCTGTTTCAATATATGCATCAGCTTTTCCGACCAGTTTTTTTGAATAGTTAATTGCTATAGACTTTCCGCTGTGTTTAAAAACTTCTAGATCTGATGCGCTATCCCCTATCGAAATTACTTCATCAATGGATATCTTGCAAAATTCGCAAAAATCAATTACAGAGCTTAGCTTTCCCTTATCTCCCAGGTGTTTTATGATCCTGCCGGTGAACTTACCTTCAATTACTTCGTAATTACTCCCATAGACTTTATCAAACGGATGTACAGCGCTGAATTCTTCTGCAACCTGAACAAGTCCGGCTGTAACCAGTATAACTTTAAATCCGGTATCTCTGAGCTTTCTTAAAACCATATCCAGGTTATGTATTACTTTTATATATTTATCAAAATTATCCTTGATCCTGCTTACTTCCAATCCCTCAAGAAGCTTAGCCTTTCTATGATCTGCTTCTATCCAGGAAAGCTCACCAAGGTCTTCCTTTTCTTCAATTTCTTTTGCCTCTTGATGTCTATTGTTTAATCTGCATAAAAACTCGACTGAGTTCGTGTTTCTGATTAATGTACCATCCATATCAAAGCATATTGCTTTAAATCTCTTATTCATTAAAACATGTTTTTCGAATTCTTCACGTATGGGCTTGAGACGTTCAACCACTGGCAGTGCCAACAAGCCTTCGGAGATTATTTCATCAAGCCTTTTCAATGATACCCATTGTGCCTCAACAGTTTCACCCTCTTGCATGGTCAAACTTTCAACAGGAATATCTTTATGAACTATATAGATATCTACAAATGCTGTTTCTTCCTTTTTAGTACCCAATAATGTAAGTTCTGATTCCAATGCCGCAATACCCGTCTCCTCCTTTAACTCTCGAACTGCGGCTTCTCTGCTGCTCTCTCCTGTCAAAGCGGAACCTCCGGTATTCTCCCATGTGTTCGGATAATCCTTCTTGTTCGGATGCCGAAGGGTTAGCAGAATTTCACCCCTGCTGTTGGCTGTCCATACTTCCACAACTATATGATATTCGCCAGTGACCATCAACGCTTCTCGAGAATGAGTTCTGTTTAAATAACATCTATTTTCATCGTATAAGTCCCATAATTCCATCTTCATACCTCATAAATAATAATGCCTTTCTTCTATATACTACCATTCGCTATTTTCTATTATCTTCCTTCTTTGCAAACAGAAATAATATACATGAGATAGTTGAAAATAATACACGATAATTGTCAATAACTGCTGAAATGCAAAAAAAAATCCTTTATAATAGAATATAGCATTCATAAGAAAAGTGAGTTGATAGGTATGATTATAAAGAGAGAATACAGTTTTTTAAGTTCTACACGACTTATTGTTTCTTGTTGTCTTACAATTTTGATGTTTAGTCAGCCAACTGCTGCAGTTTCTGGTGACATCTATAACAATTTCAAAGAATTAAGTTCAAATAAAGTAAAAAATGTTGACTATAAAATTGAAACCAATGTGACAGATTCTGATGTTATAGTTATTGCAATTCATGGAGGAAAAATTGAAAAAGGTACTACTGAATTAGCTTATGCCTTATCTTCCCATAATAATTACAACTATTATTCATATATGGGCATAAAAAGCAAAGGTAATTTAGAATTGCATATTACTTCAGACAAATTCGATGAACCAACTGCATTGGAAATGGTTTCAAAATCTAAAACGACATTATCAATCCATGGGTGTTCCGGTTCAGAAGAATTCACCTATATCGGAGGCCTCGACACTGAATTAGGAAACAGAATAAAAGCATCTCTGACTAAGTACGGTTTTACTGTGTTAGATACTCCGAAGAATCTGGCCGGTATATCGCCAAATAATATAGTGAATAAGAATATGAACGGAAGAGGAGTACAGTTAGAAATATCAAAGGGTTTAAGGACACAGTTTTTATCGGGTAATAACGATAGATTGAAAAGCTATGTTTCCGCAATAAGTGAGGCAATCAGCAGCATTCAGTAGTATAGCGAAAGGCTGGCAAGCTACCTTTGGCAGCTCCAGCCTTATAGGATTTATAGCAAATACTTTTTTAGGTCACTCTTCTGTCAATAGATCGTCTTCAACATTTTCAAGTAAATCCTGGGGAGTCTTTGCATCTTTTTCTAATATCTTATTTATCTTCTTATCGAAGTTAGGCTTTGAAGGGTTAAGCTTATTCAAAAACCCGTTAACCCCATTAGATTTAGACCCGCCGGATTTAGTAATTTTCTGCAAGTGGGAAACTATTATTGGCCAGCTTTCGCTTAGCGCTTCATGGATGGAGTCTGAATAATCGTTTAATATACTGGAGTCAGCTACGAGTTTATCTCTTAAACCTTTGGAAATAGCTATCTGAACGCCGCCGATCTGATAACTGCCATTAAGCAATTTATTCTTATTCACTATATTGCTGTCCATAATCCCGGCAATGCGATCAGGAAGGCTTAAAGTTTTTACCTTATATCCTTTGGTAATAAGATGCAATCTGATCAGTTCTGCCAGCAACTTATTCTGACCACCGATATAAGTAACCTCGTCATCGCCTGCAGCTCCGATAACTGAAAGAGTGTAATCCGAATCTTGGACTAAACTGACGGCTGTTGGTTCGTCAAAATCGATGGCCCTTAAAAAAAGACTCCAATTATTAGTCTCTTTAAGTCCTTCAAATAAGTAAGTGTTATATTCACCGTACCCGCTCAATGCTTCAACTAATTCCGAAGTACCTCTTTCAATACCGCCTCCGTGGAGAGCTAAAATTGTTGTATCGCTTCCGATATCAGTTTTAATTGTATAATCTGCACCATCTTCAGATGCAAATAGTTCATCAAAACTACTATAACCTGTTGTGAAGGC
Organism: Bacillota bacterium; assembly: GCA_013540605.1. Lineage (GTDB taxonomy): Bacteria > Bacillota > Clostridia > Ch29 > Ch29 > Ch29. The sequence goes on along the minus strand of JABVCK010000029.1, from coordinate 265,442 downwards.
ATATGTGCTTATACCAATACCAAATGTAAACACTACAACTAAAGCTAGAATTTTGATAAATTCTTTTTTCATGCTTATCTCACTCCTTTCTTAAATAATGACAGAAAACAGATAATTCACAGCAATAATCGATAGAGCTAATCCCATCAGCACAAGCGCTTGATCGCTGGTATTCCTCTTGCTGATCTTAATAAGATACAGGCATTTTTCTTTCAACGTTAAAGCATTAAAAACCGCAAGAGCTTCATTCTGACTGTTTTTTCTGATAGTTCCCGATGTGTTCATGTCTTGTCTGTTCTGTATTAGCCCGTATAAAGTATTCATTTCACACCTCCCTCGCAATAAGATTTACTGAAACCCTTTTATTTCATATTTAAGATTTCTAAAGTAATTGCGGCACTTTATCCGTAATTATTAGTTCGACCAATTCTTCCCCGCCGCCGTGAATGTTTCCAACGCCAAAAATTATTCTGTTTAAAAAATAATCCTTAATTATTTTATAAACCTCATGTGGAGACAAACCTTCAGCATTTATGTATTTCTGTGGAGATATTTTTTAGTATTTACCCCTTCAGTAATTGGTTTCACTGTCTGACCCATTGCAACGAGAATATCAATATTCATATTTGGCAAGACATCTTCTGCAAACTGTAATGTCCTATCAACCCTATCAGGTCTGCAATTTACAATTACCATGGGGTTTTCCGTTGGATATCCGATGGCTGCTATATGCTCCCAGATCATTCGTGTTGAGTTTGGAACATTGGCGGCAAAACCATTGACAAAATATGTTGGGCTTTCGTTATCTAATGGATATATCATTAAGGCGCCCGGATCAGGGTCAGCGTTTAACATTCCCCTCAACGCAGTATCCTTGTCAATGTTTAGCGCTTTAGCTGCAGCCAGTGCAATAGCAATATTTTCCGGGAAAACAATATATCTAAACTTTTCCAGATAACCATCCGGGATTTCTTTTTCATCTGCAATAAATATCCGGCTGTTTCTTTTCTTTGCCTCTTGAGTAAAATAATCATTATAGTTACCTAGATTTAGTACAAACAAATAAAGATTAATTGGATATATAATCCATGGTAAATACCCCAACAAATACAAAGAGGGCAATACCCGAGCCTATCGAAGTAATAATTCATCAAAACACTAATCGAAAGGTGGTATTACCCTATGGATAGGATAACAGTTTCAAATAGTGATTGCAACCAGGAAACTACTTCTGCATGGCTGGCATCTGTGCTGCAGTTTGGTCTTGATATTAATTTTTTCGCACCATTTAAGGCTTTCAGCCTCAAGATGAAGGAAGTCAGATACTACGTTTACCAAAAGTTACTTACTATCATAGCTTCTATAGCCATGGGCTGTGAGTCTACCAAAGACATTAATGAGGTATTAGGTCCTGAGAAGTTGGCTGCAAACCTACTCGGTATGGAACGCTTCCCAGACCAGTCCCAGATTAATACCCTGCTCACCCGTACCGGTGAGGAAAACATAAAGCAGCTTCAGAGTATTCATAATGAGCTATTTGGCAAACATAGTCTTTCTACTGCTTCTCATAATGATGTCATCGTTGATGTTGATATGTCTGGCCTAATAGCAGGTGGTAAGACCTATGAGTTTGCCGATAAAGGATACTTCCCCAGAAAAAGAGGCAAAACCGGTTATCAAATATCTGCTGCCTTTGCCGGGCAATATTCCGAAGCCATTGCTCTTTACTTGGACCCAGGCAATACACACTGTCAGAACCGCCTAGAGGATTTATTAGAATCTGTTTTATCAAAATATCCTGACCAACTTAGACAAGGAAAGCTTATCATCCGGTATTACGAAAATATGAAAAATTGTTACAAGACAAAAATCCCGAAAGCAACCGTTAGACAGTATAAAAATACCAACAGCTTCCGAACGGTATTCTTCGGAACTGTTGGTATTTTACCAACCACAGGCAATCCCTCACTCCATTGAAATTAAACCAGTTTAATGCCAATATATCATCTACTAGCCTGCTAATATTCACCGTTTGAGTATTAATCGCGCCCAATCAAACAAAAAACCCCGCTACAGGTTTTCACGTGTATAACGGGGTGCATTTCTCTTTTTTTTTAGCCAATCCTCTGCTTAAGCCTTATCTTGTCGGCAACCATCGCTATAAATTCAGAGTTGGTGGGCTTCCCTTTGTCGTTGTGAATGGTGTACCCGAACAGGCTGTTGATTGTATCTACCTTGCCTCTGCTCCACGCAACCTCTATTGCATGCCTTATTGCCCTTTCAACCCTACTCGCCGTGGTATTGTACTTCTTTGCTATGCTGGGATACAGTTCCTTGGTTACCGCGCTCAGCAGTTCTATATCGTTCACCACGGTTTTTATCGCCTCACGCAGGTACAGGTATCCTTTAATATGGGCGGGCACGCCTATCTCGTGAATTATGTTTGTTATCTCTACGTCCAGGCTTTGCCCTTCGGTGAAGAAGTTTTCAGGCTGATTCTTTCTTCTCTTTTCCACCTGTATTATATTGTTGTCCATCATCTGACGGATTCTCTTGATGAAGATCTGCATGTCAAAGGGTTTTACTATGTAATAATCCGCACCCAGCGCCAGCGCCCTCTGAGTAATCTTGTCCTGTCCTACCGCCGATAAAACAACAATGTTAGGCATTTTTTCAATCTCCAGTGTATTAAGCTTCTCCAAAACACCCAAACCATCCAGGTGCGGCATGATAATGTCAAGCACCACTACATCGGGGTTTGTTTCTTTAATCAGTTCCAACGCTTCAAACCCGTCATTTGCAGTTCCTACCAGGTCAATATCGTTTTCCCTGGATAGGTAGTCCCCAACAATCTCACAGAATTCTTTGTTATCATCGGCTATTAATATTTTTATCTTTTTTTCAGCCAAAAGGAGCCCTCCTTTTCTTATATTTTTGGTTGACAACTTAGTAATTCGACAAAGGAAAATCGATTCCTTCTATAATACCAAATTTATCTAATTTGACTGTGATTTCCTCATTATGCAATAATATTTTTCTGCAAATTAATAGGCTGAATAGGGGCCTTTAAGGCTCCTATTCAGCTTTATCAACCTCGGTAGCGTCACCGTTTTGATTTAGGTTGGAATTGTAAATCATCCATTCAGCAAAAATCCCGTATCCACGGGTGGGGTCATTTACAAAGACATGAGTCACCATTCCAACAAGCTTGCCATCTTGTATGATCGGACTTCCACTCATGCCCTGCACTATACCGCCTGTCTTTTCAAGCAGCCGTTTATCCGTTACCTTAATGATTAGGCTCTTCGGTTCCGGATAGGACTGTCGTGCTATTCTCTGTATCTCGACCTCATACATCTCTACATTTTCATCTACGGTTGTCAGGATATGGGCGGAACCTTCCTTGACCTGCTGGTGCATTGCAACCGGTATCGGTTCAGGATAGTACGGGTTTTCAATGATTTTGCTCATCACCCCGTATATGCCGAATTCCGTATTCTTTTCGATAACTCCCAGCTTATTCTGCTCTTCAAAAAAAATCCCTCTAATCTCTCCAGGCCTGCTTTTTTCTCCCTTTTGAATAGATGCTACCCGGGACTCGAGGATTTCCCCTTCTTCGACCGAAAGCATCAGCCCTGTGTCCACATCCGTTATTGCATGCCCAAGGGCGCCAAAGTTCCCGGTCTCAGGGCAAAAAAAGCTGAGGGTTCCAACTCCTGCCGTCTTATCTCTTACCCAGGCTCCTATACGGTATTTGCCATCCTCATGGCTTTTCACGGGCTTTATGGTCTTGTTGAGAGTCTGTTTGCCCCGTTTAATCACCAAAGGTATTTCTTCTCCCTTGCTGTTTTCCAGAATTCTTATAACGTGTTCCGCGTCCCTTACCTTTATTCCATTTATCTCAATTATTGAATCTCCTACAGCGATTCCGGCCTGAACAGCGGGGTTATAGGCTCTGCCATCGATACCCGTGACTTCTGCAACTGCAACTACGAGCACGCCCTGGGTATAAAGCTTTACACCTATAGACTGTCCTCCGGGAATTACTTTAACCGGCGGAACGACGGACACCGTCATCCTCTTGATGGGTATCAAGCCGAACAGTTTAAACTCTATGACGGCACTGCCTTTAGCTGAGGTCTGGATCGTCAGGGGTTTGCTGCTTATGAAGCCTATGCCGCCGCCCGTAATGTCAAGCCCGTTTAGTTTTATTGTCCCTTCTTGGCTGACAGCATGGATCTTCAGTGGGAGTTTAAAGTCCAATGTCTGTTCTTCGCCTTCTACTATCAGATATTCCTGGGGCATGGAAATAAAACTATATATATCATACAGAACAGTTGCAGAAGCTACAGCCACTGCAAGAAAAAGGGCTATCAGCACTGCTCTACGCCATTTCCGCAATCTGTATCACGCTCCCAAGCCCAAGAGCCTTTTTCAATTCCACCTCCAAATTGAAATGATGATTTCTTATTTTTAAGTTAACCTTTTAAAAACCTATTTATGCTATAAAAATACTGTGTATTTAGCCATTTTTTCAAATAAAAAAGCACTATCTAGTGCTTTTTTTTTAAATTCTCGGCCATATTAAGCATTTCTCCGGCATGCTGTTTGGTAATATCGGTAACCTGCGCACCTCCCAGCAATCTTGCCAGTTCCTGTATCCTGGCATCTCTGTCCAGAACCTTCAGCCTGGTGTATGTATGTCCATCTTTTTCCTCTTTTTTTATCAAAAAATGGTTGTCGGCCATGGACGCTATCTGGGGCAGATGTGTAACGCAAACCACCTGGTGCTTTCGCGATACTTCCGCCAGCTGCTGGGCAACCACCTGGGCCGCCCTCCCGCTTATTCCAACGTCTATCTCATCAAAAATCAGCGTGGGTATGCTGTCGGTATCCGCAAGGCCTGTCTTTATGGCAAGCATTATCCTCGACATTTCTCCGCCCGACACTATTTTGCTCAGGGGTTTGAGGGGTTCCCCGAGGTTTGCGCTGAATAAGAACTCCACATCATCTTTACCCTTGGATGTGAATTCTTTGGTGCTATCCATCCTGACGCTGAACACACCGTTTTCCATTCCCAGCTTCCTTATATATTTTGAAACCCTTTCCGACAGCCTCTGTGATGTTTCTTCCCGCAGCTTTGTCAAACCTTCACATATTATGCTAAGCTCTTTCTCCAGCGCTTCGATTCTCTCCCTGGTCATTTCCGCTTCCTGCTCGCTGTTCAGCAGCCTGTCCAGTTCCTTGCCCTTCTGTTTCCTGTACTCAAGGACCTCCTCAATGGTACTTCCGTACTTCCTCTTCAGCTTGTTGATCAGGTCAAGCCTTTCTTCCAGCCTGTTCAGTTCCTGCTGATCAAACTCCACCGTTTCCAGGTAGTTCCTGATGTCGCGGGAGGTTTCCTTTAACGAATAGTAGGCTGAGCTTACGCTCCTGTAAAACTCCTCAATGGAAGCATCCATCTGTACGAAAGGGCTTAACAGTGAACCCGCCTGGTTCAGTCCGTCCACCACCGCAATACCCATATCATCGTTCCGGCACAGCAGTTGGTAACACTGCGCCAGAGACTGGTATATCTTCTCAGCGTTTATCATGACCTCTCTTTTCCTGGACAGTTCCCCGTCCTCGCCAGGCCTTAGCGCTGCCGCGTCTATCTCCTCGACTTGAAACGAATACATATCTATATCCCTCTGCCTCTCCCTTTCGCTCCTCAAAATCTCCTCAAGCATACGCTTAGCCTTCTCCCACTCGCTGTAAAGGCTCTCCACCTTTGCCCGGAGGTTCAGCAGGTCTTCCCCGCCGAACCGGTCAAGTATATCCAGATGGTTGTAGGTATCCAGCAGCGACTGGTGCTGGTGCTGGCCATGAAGGTCGATCAGGTGCTTGCTTATCTCCCGGACGGCGGACAAAGGAACAGCCCTCCCGTTAACCCTGCTTATGCTCCGGCCGCTCTTTATTTCCCTGCTCAAAACCAGTGTTCTGTCGGGCTCGGGCTCTATTCCGGTTTCCCTTAACATTTCCTCTATGACATCTACACCCGAATAATCAAATAGGGCTTCTACCATGGCCCTTTCTGCCCCCGTCCGTATTATTTCGGTGTCAGCCCTTTCTCCGAGTACGATATTCACAGCATCAATAATAATGGATTTTCCCGCCCCTGTTTCGCCGGTCAGGACGTTCAGCCCCTCTTCCAAGGATACCTTTATATTATCTATCAGCGCGAAGTTGGAAATGTTGAGTTCCAACAACATAAAGGTTGACCCCCAATCTATTCTATCAGCTTCTTGAATTTGTTCACAATTTCCACAGCTCTTTGATGATCCCTTACCACAACAAAAATCGTATCGTCACCGGCAATGCTGCCGACCACCTCGCTCAAATCCAGTGTATCAATCGCAGCAGCCGCTCCCTGTGCAGCACCGGGGATGGTTTTCATCACAACTATATTTGATGCGTAATCGATTGACAATACTGAATCGGCGAAAACCTTCACATGCCGGTCGACAAGTTCACTGTCCTGGGGTTTTATAGTAGTGTACTTATACTTGCCTGTTTCGCTCAGCGTCTTGATTAATCGCAACTCCTTGATATCCCTGGAAACTGTGGCCTGGGTAATGTTGAAACCGCTTTTTTTAAGCTCTTCCGCTAGCTCCTCCTGGGTTTCAATTTCTTTGTTTTCGATCAATTCAAGGATTTTGGCGTGCCGGGCAACTTTCATTTACCTACCTCCCAATTTTTATTCTTCTTTCCTGCATCCTCTCTCGTTCAGTTTGGTCCTGAGAACATCATAGAAATTTCTGTCTGTCAGCCTTATCATATTGGCAGAGAACTCTGCCTTTCTGACTATAATAATATCCCCGGTCTTAAGCTTGTATCCCTGCTGGCCGTCTATTGTTAACATAACGTCGTTCTGGTCCCCTACTATCTCTACCTTGACCTCTTCCTTATCCGAAATTACTATGGACCTTGAGTTCAGTGTGTGCGGGCTGATGGGGGTAATCACCATTCCGCTTACATCGGGGCTCAGGATGGGTCCGCCGGCAGACAGCGAATAGGCTGTTGAACCCGTAGGGCTTGATATTATAAGGCCATCAGCGGGATATGTTTCAATATACCTATTATTAACAAAGGTCTTGAGCTGAACTATCCTCGAAAAGGAGCCCTTGGTTATAACAACATCGTTCAGGGCGGAAAAGCTCTCGGTTATCATATTATTCTTAACTGCAACGGCTTCAAGCATCATCCTTTTGTCGACCCTGTACTCGCCCCTGTAGATTTTTTCGATGCCTTCGTATATATTTTCCAGCTCCAGTTCGGTAAGAAACCCCAGATGCCCCACGTTTACCCCCAGTATCGGCGTCTCGTACCAGGTGACCTGTCGGGCAACCGACAGCAGCGTGCCATCCCCGCCCAATACTATAATAAAATCTGAACTTTTATATATATCGGAAGGCCTTGTTGCCAGATCGGGCCTTTGTACCTCGTTGGCGGTGATCTCATTTAGGAGTACCGTAACCCCCTTTGTTTCCAGCCAACTGATAAGCTGAAAAGCGATTTCCAGGCTTTTAGGCTTGTGCAGGTTTGGGATTATTCCGATTTTGTCGAATTTTATCTTGTTTTCATTCATAATTCACGAATCCCTCCCGTACAGCATTACTATTCTACAAAAAAACGGTTTTCCCTTCATTTTCAGCCATGGACGCTGTGGGATTCTTCTACCACACGGTTTATATCTATTTCCGGCTCCTGTCCCGGTCGGTTTTCGTAGCCCTTGCCCGCGCCGTATATCAGGTATTCGATGTTCCCATCCGAGCCCGTTATCGGCGAATACGTCAGCCCCATAACCCGCAGCCCTAAATCCTGCATAAAGCCGGCAATACTCTCCACAACTTCCAGATGCACGTGCGGGTCCTTCACTATGCCTTTCTTACCTACCTTATCCCGCCCTGCTTCAAACTGTGGTTTTATGAGAGCGATTACTTCGCAGTCTTCGTGAAGCAGGCTTTTCACCACCGGAAGAACCAGCTTCAGAGAGATAAATGCTACGTCAATCACCGCAATGTCACACGTTTCCCCTATGTCTTCCGGTTTGACATATCTGATGTTTGTACGTTCCATGACCACAACCCTAGGGTCCTGGCGGAGCTTCCAGTCAAGCTGCCCGTAGCCTACATCGATTGCATAGACCCTTTCTGCTCCATTCTGCAGCAGGCAATCGGTAAACCCTCCGGTAGACGCTCCGATGTCGAGGGCTTTTTTCCCTCTAACATTCATCCCGAAATGCTTAAGGGCTTTTTCAAGCTTAACGCCGCCCCTGCCCACATAGGGAATTGGGTCTTCCTTAACGGTGATCTCGCTGCCGATTTCGACCTTTGTCCCCGCCTTGTCTATTCTCAAACCATCGACAAATACAATCCCTGCCATGATTGCCCGCTTTGCCCTTTCCCTGCTCTGGAAAAGCCCCAGGTCAACAAGGAGGGTATCAAGCCTTTCCCTATTAGAAGCCAATGGCTTTTCCTCCCCCCACGAATTCAATCAGCTTTTTATATAGGGACACTTCATCCAGGCCGTACATTCTATATAGGCTTCCGGTATCGCCATGGGGAACGAATTCATCGGGAAAGCCCAGCAGCTTGACCTTTGCTTTTATCCCTCTTTCATTAATATACTCCAGCACAGAGCTGCCGTATCCACCGCTTATCACGTTATCCTCAAGCACTGCCAAAACGCTGCTTTTCTTTAGAATTGCTTCGATTAGCTGCGTATCCAGCGGTTTGATAAAACGTGCGTTTACAACACCGGCCTCTATGCCCTTGTCCCTCAGCTTGGCAGCAACCCTGCACGCCCTTGCGACCATATTTCCAACGGCTATTATGCATATATCCTTTCCGTCGATTATAGTCTCTGACTTTCCATCCTCCAACGGGCTTCTGTCCTTATTCCTGAACGGCATATCCTCTTCCGCGCCCCTCGGATATCTGACGGCAACCGGGCCTCCGGCCTGCACCGCATATTTCATCATAGCTTTTAATTCACTGCAGTCGCAGGGGGCCATGATCTTAATATTAGGTATATGCCTCAGATAGGATAGATCGAATACCCCATGGTGGGTCGGCCCATCCTGTCCAACAATGCCCGCCCTGTCTATTGCCAGTATTACCGGAAGGCCCTGCAGGCATACATCATGCACCACCTGGTCGTAAGCTCTCTGCAGGAACGTAGAGTAAACGGCAAAAACCGGTTTATACCCTCCCCGTGCGAGGCCGGCGGCGAAGGTGACCGCATGCTGCTCGGCAATTCCCACATCAAAGAAACGCCCGGGATATATACCGGCAAAGTCGCCCAGTCCGGTTCCATCAGCCATTGCAGCGGTAATCGCTACAACCTTTGGGTCTTCGGCAGCAATATCAATCATCGCTTCTCCGAACGCCGAAGAAAAGGACTGCCTGCTTCCATTGCTAATCATCTCGCCTGTTTCTATTTCAAAGCATCCGACACCGTGAAACTTGTCGGGGTTGTCCATGGCCGGTTTATAGCCCTTCCCTTTCTTGGTCACCACGTGTATGAGCACCGGTCCTTTGAGGTTCTTTGCTCTCCTGAGAACGTCCTTGAGGGTAACGATATTGTGACCGTCTATAGGGCCAAGATATGTGAACCCCAACTCCTCAAAGAACATGCTGGGCACAAGGAAATACTTGATGCTGTCCTTGGCTTTTTCCGCTACCCTTGCCACGCTGTTCCCTATGCCGGGTATTTTTTTAATGAGGTTTTCTATGTCTTCCTTCACTTTGAAATACTTTGGGTCAGTCCTGAGCCTGCTTAGATACTTGGACAGGCTGCCGACGTTTTCCGCTATTGACATTTCATTCTCATTCAGTACTACCGTAATGTCGGTTTCCAGGTGCCCTGCATGGTTAAGCGCTTCAAAGGCCATGCCTCCGGTTAAGGCCCCATCCCCGATGACGGCAACCACAGAATGCTTCAGCCCGTCCATATCCCTGGCAAGCGCCAGCCCCAAAGCAGCGGAAATCGAGGTGCTGCTGTGTCCGGCCCCGAAAACATCGTGGGGGCTTTCGCATATCTTGGGAAATCCGCTTATCCCCTCGAACTGCCGGAGGGTGTGGAACCTGTCCTGCCGGCCTGTCAGAATCTTATGTATATATGCCTGGTGCCCCACATCCCACACTATCTTGTCCTCGGGGCTTGAATAAACGCTGTGGAGCGCTATCGTAAGCTCCACCACTCCAAGGTTTGATGCCAGATGACCCCCGGTTTTTGATATGGTCTCAATCATAAAGTGCCTTATTTCCCTTGCCAGGAGCTTCTGCTGCATATCATTCATGCCCTTTAAGCTCTCCGGCCCATTAATGCTTTGCAGTATTTCGTACAATGCTATTCACCGCTTTCTGCTGTTTTTGTCAAAATTCATCAGGGTTAACCCGGTCTTCGAATTAATGAAGTTCAGGAATCTGCCTGCTTCGTAGGTAATCTCATCCGCCTTCTCGATTGCGATATTCTTGCCCAAGGCCTTCCCTCCCACCGTAACGGCCGCGGTAACGCTGCTGAACAGGATACCCAGGGTTGCAGCCTTTATTGCGGGATAAAGCACGATAAACCTCAGAACTATGACAGCGCCTGCAGCCCCGCTTACGATGCCGCATATGTCTCCTATAACGTCATTGCAGAAATTCGACACGGCGCCGGCGTTCTTGTGCAGCATGACCGCCTCCCGAGCGCCGGGAATCTTCTGGGCAGCCATGCCGTTCAATGACTTATCGTCGGAAGCCGCGACAGCTATTCCAATTATATCAAAAAAAATCCCGGTAAGAACAATAATTGCCAGAATCAAAAAGGCTACCGTAAGCTGAAGGTTCCTTACAACTGTCTCCGACAAAAAGCTGAAGGTCAGAGCGAGTATGAAGGTCCAGATGGTAATAAGGATTACCCACCTGTTAGATTGTTTCTTCCCGCTATTTTCCTTTGGCTTCAAAATATGGTCCTCCATTATGAAACAGGTTTAATATATTTAGTATTGTTACATATAATTAAATTATAGCATTTTTTGTTTTCAGTTAAAAATAGGTATATTACTGTACAAAAAAGTTATAAGAAAGTATACTTTTTTATGCAACAAAAAAGCTGATAGCTTTCGCTATCAGCCGTGCCGTTTTTGGTGGCAGCGCACCGGGTAAATTTTGCGGCTTAGGTCCAGCAGGTTTTCCCAAACAGGCACTGCCCCGTCGCCGGGACAGCGGTTTCCCTTTAAGCCCGTTTCTACCGTGTTGCCAGCGATAGGGCTGGATTACCACTTAGTCCACACCTTAATCCCCGATAGGCCTCCAATGGAACAGTCTAGGAGTTTTCCCCGACAGTCATTCTGTTTCCTAGCCTCTTTTGCAAAATGGGTTTCGAAAGCATTGACGTCCTCCGAAGGGCCCTTCGGATTATGCCTGACAATCATCCACCGATTTCACTCAAGGCAGGCTACGCTGCAACTTCTGGGTTGCAGGTTACTCCTGGAACTTGACCGCTCCAGGTCTCCGCAGAGGGAGGGTCAACGCCTGCATGCCATTGCAGATCGCCCCCGCCTCTTTACTCCCTGAATCAACCCCCGACTGGGCGTCAGCAGCCAATCCAAGGAACTTCATCGATGTGCCCTTTGACGGATTTTTAGCCCCGCCTTTAGAAACAAAACTACTGACTAGAATACTGCACCACCAAATTCGAAGTATATATAACATGAGTATATGCTGCCATCAAACCCGTTTAAAGCATCAAATTGGCTATAATAATTCCTAAGATAGCGCCAACGATAACCTCGATGGGCGTATGACCGATTAGCTCCTTCAATCTCTCTTCCTTTAGCCCTTTGTGCTCAACCACTTCTCTTATAATAATGTTCAGAATCTCTGCCTGTTTACCCGCCGACCTTCTGACACCGGCCGCATCGTACATTACAACAAGGCTGAAAGCCAGGGCTATTGCAAAGGCGGATGATTCCCAGCCATACATCAGTCCTATCCCGGTGGAAAGAGACATCACGAAAGCGGAATGCGAGCTTGGCATTCCCCCGGATCCTACCAGTCTGCCAAAATCCAGTTTTTTCGTTGTTATCAAAAGAATTATGACTTTGGATGATTGGGCTGCAGCCCAGGCAACCAATGACACCATAAAAACCCTATTATAGAAGATACCCGGAAAAAACTCCAAACACTAATCCCCTCTTTCCATTAGCTGTCTCTGTTCACCAGATAATCGGTCAGCTCTGCAAGAAAGCCCGCTTTGCCCCCAAAATACCTGAGAAATTCCTTGGCTTCCCTGGCAAGCTCAGCAACCTTTTCCTTTGAACGCTGGAGGCCCAGCAGCGTGACGAAGGTGGATTTTTTGTTGGCGGCGTCGCTCCCCACTTTTTTCCCCAGTATTTTTTCGTTACCTATAACGTCAAGTATGTCGTCCCTTATCTGGAATGCAAGCCCCAACCTGCTTCCGTACTCCTTAAGCAGGTAATATTCTTTGTCGCTGCATCCTCCGACAAGTGCCCCGGCCAGTATTGAAGCGTTTATCAACGCTCCGGTTTTCTTATTATGCATTTCTTCTAAAACATCAATGCTGACTTCCTTGCCCTCGCATTCAAGGTCTATCACCTGTCCTCCTATCATCCCGTTTACCCCGGCGGCCCGCGCGACAAGCCTAACTGCGTCGAGGGTCCGGGCATCCATAGGGGTAATCCCCAGCATCAATTCAAAGGCCGAGTTAAGCAGTGCGTCTCCTGCCAAGACGGCGATCCCTTCCCCATATACCTTATGGTTTGTGGGCTTACCTCTCCTGTAGTCGTCGTTATCCATCGCAGGAAGGTCGTCATGGATGAGGGAATATGTATGTATCATTTCTATGGCACAGGCAATGGGTATGGCCTTCCCGTATTCCCCTCCGCATATTTCGCACCCCGAGATGACCAATATCGGCCTCAGCCTTTTTCCGCCTGCAAACAGGCTGTATCTCACAGCTTCATTTATTACCTGCGGAATCCCTTCCTGTTTACTGAGGTATTGTTCAAGGTAATCGTCTATTATACTCTTTTTTTCGTTTATTACCATCCTTATGTCCAATTCCCTAGTTCCCCTCCGTATCCAGGCTAAGCCTTTTGAGGTCGCCGTTCTGGTCGTTCATTATCACTTCCACCTTATTTTCGATTTCCTCAAGCTTCTGCATGCAATACCGGTATAGTTTGATTCCCTCTTCAAATCTTTCAAGGGATGCATCCAAAGTTAGTTCTCCGTCTTCAAGCTCCTTGACTAGCTCCTCCAACCTTTCCATTGCGTCCTCAAAGCTGGTTTTGTTCTCCGGCAAAGCCTACCAACCCCCTTTTTATTTTCATCACCTTTGCATCTATTTCTCCATTCTTCATGGTTATTCTTATATCCTTACCGGTTTTAACTTCTTCTACGGATGAAATCACTTTTCCATTATCAGCATCGCATACGATTGAGTATCCCCTGGTCAGCACTCCCAGTGGATTCATACTGTTTAAGGCGGCGGCGGTCCGATCCAGCCTTTGCCTTTTGTCACGCATGCGCTGCGCCAGTTCCTTAGACAGCCTGCTCATATTATCGTCCAGCCTTTGCTTTTGCTGGGCTATCCTGTCCAGGGGCTGTCTAAGGCCATAGCTGCCCCTGAGCAGCCCGAGCTTCTCCCTGTTGAACCTTACCTGTTTTGTGATTGCCGCATTCAACCGGTCACGACTGCTTGTAAGGTACCGTATAATGTCCTTCATTTCGGGCACCACAAGTTCCCCTGCGGCAGTAGGTGTCGGAGCCCTCAAATCCGCAACAAAGTCGGCAATGGTATAGTCGGTTTGATGGCCCACGGCGGACACCACTGGTATGGCGGAATCAAATATGCTCCTTGCGAGGTTTTCGTCATTGAAGGCCCACAGTTCCTCTATTGAGCCCCCTCCCCTGCCCACGATTATCACGTCTACCGGTTCCTTCCGGTTGAAGTATTCTATTCCCCGGCATATCTGCTCGGGGGCCTTTTCTCCCTGGACCAGTGCATCGTATATGACGATCTCAGCCTTTCCAAGCCTCCTATTGATAACCGACAGGATGTCCCTTATGGCTGCACCCTGCACCGATGTGACAATTCCAATCTTCCTCGGGAAAAAGGGTATTTTCTTCTTTTTTCTCTCATCAAAGTACCCCATCCCCTCAAGCTTCCTTTTGAGCTGCTCATAGGCTGCATACAGTTCCCCCAGCCCGTCCTCGGTCATCTCCCTGACATACAGCTGGTACTGCCCGTCCCTCTCGTAGACCGAAATGCTTCCTCTGGCAACAACCTTGGTGCCTTCCACGGGCATAAAATTCAAGCCGTCACAATTACTTTTGAACATCACGCAGCGTATACGGCTTTCGCTGTCCTTTAAGGAAAAATACAGGTGCCCTGAGCTGTGCAATTTGCAGTTTGATATCTCACCCTTGATCGCAATACTGGATAATATCGGGTCTACGCCAAGGCACTTTTTTATGTAACCGTTAACCTCACTAACCGTCATTGCTCTGAATTCCATGAAAATCCGCCCTTCATACAGAATGGTCCAGCTTTAAGCACCCTTTGCCAACAGCGCATTGCCTACAGCATTATCTTTGCAGTATTCCGGCCGTGGAAAAAAGAGATTGCCGCGCAGCCTGTCGCTCAAATACATCCGGAGATGCTTGTTTGATGAAACCCCGCCCACCAACAGCACATCCGTCACCCCCACGCTTTCACATGCCCTTGCCAGAATATCCCCCAGACTTCTCGATATACAATCCACAACCGACAGGGCAACCAGAGGCTTGTCAATACCCTCTTCCAGCATGCGCTTTGCCATTGTTTCCGGCCCGGAATAGCTTATCCTGAATCCATCGGTCCAGTACCTGATTCTATTGTTAACCGGCAGTTTCCCGGCGGTACCGGCCAATTCCTCCAGGTGGGGTCCGCAAGGGAACGGGAGTCCCAATGATACGCCTACCCTGTCGATAAACTGACCGGCACTGATATCGGTAGTCCCGCCGATGATTTCTATTCTATAGCCATTACCGCTGTCAGACACCGCAAGGAGTTCAGTAGTTCCACCGGATAGATGGAGCACAAGAAACCGTTCCGCCTTTGGTCCCCCCGCGGACCATACCCCGGCGGCAATATGGTTTTCCTGATGACTGGTCATAAGGTACGGTATACCCAATGCGGAGGATAGAGCCCTTGCCATATTCTCGCCCACCGAAAAAACCGGCATATAGGATCCCTCTACCGGCCTTGGCTGCGCTGAAGCGCACACTGCGGCGATGCTATAAGACTTAACTAGGGGTCTGATTCTATCAAAAACCACGCCTGTGTTTTTGATATGCTGGAACACTCCTTCCGACTGCCTCAGTCCCCTATCTCCCATATTTACATCCAGCATTATTCTTTCATCTGCTATGAGCGTCCCCTCCCGGTCAACCATGGCCAGTGAGGTGGTATAGCAGCTGGTGTCTATACCCATGTATGCGTCCATAAAATCACCTGCTAATCTCCCTGTCTCTCACCAGGGTTCCAAGTATGCCGTTAACAAATACACCGGATTCCTCATCACCAAATCTTTTTGCCAGGTCAACCGCTTCATTGATAGAAACGCTAACCGGAATATCTTCCCTGTACATGAGTTCATAGATAGCATTCCGAAGCACAGCAAGGTTAACCTTGGGTATCCGGCTTATGGTCCAGTTGACCAGCTTGCGCTCAATAAGGCCGTCAATTTCCTTCAGATTTGCTACGGTCCCTTCAATATTGTCTCGGAAGAACCTTTCGTCCCCTTCCTTCAACGGGTTATCCTCAAGGAAATCATCAACCATGTCCCTGTAATCTTCTCCCCTGGCTTCCATCTGGAAGAGGAATTTTACAGCCATCTCCCTTGCCAGTTTTCTACTCATCCGGTATTCCTCCCATATTTACGCCTATTCTTCACAGCAGTAATATTATAACCATAACTTCTCATAATCTTCCCGCCACAAATACAACATACCACATAGCACCCGGTTTGAAGGGCTTGTACATTTTCCACACACTAAACAACTAACCTCCCGGAAAAGGAGGTTAGCATCATATCTATCTGAACTTTTCCTGGTCCTGCTGGTCTTCTTCCTTGCCCATGTTAACACCCTGAACGTGTATATTGACTTCCACCACATCAAGACCAGTCATTGTTTCTATCGCTTTCTTAACCTTATCCTGAACTTCCCAGGCCACATCCGGGATTTTCACTCCGTATTCCACTATTATGTATAGATCGACAGCAGCCTCTTTTTCCCCCACGGTTACCTTAACCCCTTTGGCGAGGTTTTTCTTCCCGAGAAGCTCTGCAATGCCACCTGCAATGCCGCCGCTCATCCCAGCCACACCTTTAACCTCAGTGGCCGCCAGCCCTGCAATAATCGATACGACATCATCGGATATCTTAACCGAACCGAACTCTTCAGGCTCCTGCTTCGTCTTGTCCATAGATTACTACACCCCCACTTTGCGTGTTGCTGACTTTATTACTTATTATACCAAATGCCCTATAGCATTACAAACTATTCTATTGTTTTTCCATAATCTTAATTTTGTCCAGGCCAACCTTCGCCTCCCTGGACACTATGTCCTTTATCTGTGCGACCTGCGGCTGGGTGAGCTTTTCTGAACTGACTATAACGTTTACGTACTCATCGCCCATAATGACCAGCGCATCCTTAAAGCCCTTGGCCTTGATAAGGTTTTCGATTATCCTCTCGGTCTCGCTTCTTTTGATCAAAGCTATCATTTCCGTTTGTGCCATCTCCCGTACCTGTTTATCAATCTTGTCATCGGCAACTATACCGTTAAGGGTTTCAATGTAAAAACTCCTGTTCTTATCCCTATCCAGCCGCGACTGGATATAGAAGCTGGTAGAGGCCAGGCTTTCCGCACTTGCTTCCAGGCCCTGTTCGATCTCCACAGTTCCATCGGTTTCGTCATCCATTGCAATATTTTCTCCTGGCTCCGGTACTTCTCCAGACTCGTTGTCACTGCTCTTAACAAAGGTCAGGTTCTTGTCCGATGCCACTTCCCTGTTGAAATTATGGTTGACCACCGCAACCACAACCAGCAACAGTACCAGGAACGACAGCACAAGTGTCTTTCTCCTCAAAACCATCATAATATACATTCCCCCTATTCAAAATTATCTGGGATAGACCTTTACCCTAAAAGCAGGTATGCCGAGGACCGTTTGAACAGCCTCTGTCAGCCGCGCCTCAACCTCCGGGTGCTCCGCCCCTTCGGCCACCACTATTACCCCCTTAACCTCCGGCATTATCTCTTTAACGATCAAGGGCTGGTCGCTTGCAGTGCTGCCGCTGTTCACAACCACTTTTTTATCGGCGCTCTGCTGCAAAACAGTTCTGGTTCCGCCGTCGGAGTCCCTTTCGTTTGTCTCACTCTCAGTCTCCACAACGTTGGAAGCCGGGACAATCTCCTTACCGACCTTCAGGGTTATCATTACCGATACTTCCCCGACACCGGAGATTTGCTCCAGAGTATTCTTAAGCTTGGTCTCGATCTGTTCTTCGTATGAAGCCTTCAGATTAAGGTCTTTATTTAATTGTATGTCTGAATCCCCGATACTATTTCTATTCTGCCTGCTGCTATCCAAAAAAGTGCTGGAAGCAATAACGGTAATTGCTGCTATCAATAGCAAAATCAACAGGTTCTGCAGCGTTTTTTTGCTGCCTATTTCCTTCAGCCTGCCCTTTATCTCCTTAAAGTCCACCATACCCTTACCTCCTTATTACCACGTCAATTTTATCCGGCGCCACCCTATATATGCGCGCAAGGTATTCCGATATTTTATCGCTAAGCTGTGCTTGACTTTGCGACATCGCATCGACAGTGTTTTCATGGGGCTGTTTCCCTGCATTGATTTCCACTTTGTCTATTCCGATTTTTTTAATCCCGTCATAATTGTCTCCTTTGTCATGTACAAACACCCTGATACCTTTTATGGTTCCAAACCTTTCCGACTTGAAGTCCTCCTCAATGTCCACCTCCGCTATCACATTATCCGCAAGGTTTTCTTCGATAACCTGCCTTGCTATCTGTTCTTCCAGCCTGTTCCTGTATACCAGTATGATACTCTCCCTCTGCCCTTCTTCAATGTTTTCAACCTGATGCCTTGTATCCTGGATATTTATGGCCGAAGCCATTCCAAGTATCCTGTCTCCCATATCAAACTCGCCGGCTGCCAGGTTCAGAAGAGGGTTAATTATTACTATCATCACAAGAAGCCCCACCACCAGCCGGATGTATTTCCGCATACTGCTTTCCGGCATTATTATCTCTATAAAGGAAACGAATATCATGGTTGCCACAATGTTGATTATCCATTGCCTTAAAAAGTCCAACCGAATCACCTACCTCATCATAAGGGCAGCATTTCCTGCGCCAATAATAATAGTGACCGATACAAAAAACATAAACGCAACGGAAGCCACAGTAGCGAACAAAAGCAGCAAGCTGCCTGCCATTTCATTGAGGCATTTTACCAGCTGTCCCTGGGCAATGGGTTCAATGATAGCGGCGCAAACCTTGTAGATGACCACCAGTGAAATTATCTTGAGTATGGGAAAAGCAACTATTACAAACAATGAAATCAGGCCAAAGGCTCCTATGGCATTTTTTATCACAAGCGAGCAGCCTGCAATGGTTTCAACGGCATCCGATAGAAAACCCCCGACAATGGGAATAAAGTTGTCTACGGCGAATTTTGCGGTTCTTATGGTAACTCCGTCAGCGGTTGATGCAGCAACCCCCTGTATAGTCATTATCCCGATAAATACCGTAAGGACCAGACCGATAAAAGCAACACACCCCTGTTTTATCAGGGAAGAAAGTTTGGAAAGGTGAAAGCTTTCCGATATATTGTTAACGATTGCCAGTATGGCTGAAAAGAATATAACCGGCATCAGAATATTCTTGAACATGGTACTGAAAAATCCTATGGAAACCGCAATCATAGGCTGCAGCAGCGCGGTGGAAACGATACCCCCCATAGCGGCCAGCAAAGCCAGAAGGGCCGGTAAAAACGCCTGCATGAACAGAACCATATTGTCTATGGCCCTTGACCCCACATCCATTGCTAACGCAAAGCTCTGTACTGCGACAGCGATCAGCACCAGCATGCAGCTCATCTGCGCCAGTTCTCCCACCATGCCGCTCCCAAAGGACGTTTGAATATTTTTTAATACTGCATAGATAACCGAAAGCACAATCAACTTTGCCATCAGGTTTATATTAGCAAGCACCTGCGAAAACAGGTATCTGCCGATTCCGGCAATAACCTGACCGGGAGAAATACCAACCTTGCCGGTAGCCAGCCCTTTTATCATATCCTTTGCGCTTAACCTGGGCATGTATTCCTGCACGTCTTCGTTAAGACTGTTCAGCACCCTTTGCATTTCGTCCATGTCGATTCTGTCTATCTGGGCATCAATAACCCCCTGTCTCGAGCTGTCTGCTTCCTCCGCTGCCCAGGCACAGGTAGAGGGGCCAAACACTAACAACACCATGATTACAACCAAAGCCGCCCTTTTTCTCACGTTTTCCCCTCCCCTCAGGGCACTATGCTTATTATTAAATCAAGCAGCGCCATCAGAATTGGAACTGCCAGAACCATAATTATAACCTTACCTGCAAGCTCAATCTTGGAAGCGATTGAAGTCTCACCGGCATCCCTGCATACCTGTGACCCGAACTCAGCTATATAAGCAATGCCAACGATCTTGAATATGGTGGATATATAAACGGTGTCCACGTTTATCCGCTGTGCCATGCCCTGCAGCGCCTCCAGTACGGAAGCCAGTTTAAACATAATCAGCATTATGATGATCAGCCCGGTGACAACACTGACCTGTAAAGCTATCTCCGGCCTGTGCTGTTTTAATAGAACCGCAAGCACAGCAGCGATCAAACCCAAACCAACTATCTGGAAAATTTCCATCTGCATCACACCCTTTAGTAAAGCTGGAACATGGTCCTCACCGTATTAAAAAGATCACTAATCATCTTTATTACCATCATAAGTACTATTACTATGCCTGCCAGGGCTACCATCATTGCCTGTTCTTCTCTGCCGGTTCTGACCAGCACCTGGTTCAAAACCGCAACAAGTATCCCCACGGCAGCAATTTTAAATATCATGTTTACATCCATGCGGAACCCTCTCCCCTCAGACCAATAGTATGATTTCAGATTAAAAGTATGATTATAGTCACACCCAGCAAAAAACCCAGGTTTTTATACATCCTTTCATTCCTGCCTCTGTCCTCTTCCGCCTTAACCTGTTGGGAACTAAGCTGCAGTCTGGCCAGCCGGAAGTTTTTCTCCTGATTGGCTTTGTCGGTCGACCCCAGGCTCTTGCCGAAATCCCGGATAATCTCCAGGTCTTCCTTGTTGAAACAAAGAGCCTCCAGGTATTTTTCAAAGGCCAGATTCCATGCTTCTCCCGCCGTATATCCCATCCTTCCCTCGAGTATTTGCGCAGCATGCACAAACACTCTATCCAATGGTGCTTCCAGTTTGGCGGAAGTATTCAGCAGGGCTTCAGGCAGCTGCGTGGATGTGAAGAGTATTTCGCTTTCCATCATTTTCAGCCCCTCCTGGATGAGCCTCAAATCCCTAACCCTGCCGGAAAACCTCCCGGCTATGACAAAACCCGCTGCAGTTGCGGAAAATAGGACAACCGAACAGGCTATCATCTTCAAAATCATCCGACCCCACCCCCGGAAACGGAAATTTTTTTGCCCAGTGCTCCATCATAGATTTCATCAATAGTACCCGGCCCCCGCTTTCTGCTCAACACCACGATTCTTTCAAACACACCATCCCTCAGCAGCTCTCCGATCACCGGCTTCCGGGCGGCATCATCCCTGCCCCACCCGTGCACCGTGGTCAGTATGCTCACGCCGGCGTTCACCGCTTCACCCACGGCCGTCAGATCCTCGGGCCTTCCGAGCTCATCGGTGGCAATAACCACCGGTGACATGGACCTGATAAGCATCATCACGCCCTGGGCCTTTGGACACGCATCCAGCACATCCGTCCTGATCCCCACATCATTCTGCGGTACTCCTTTGTAGCATCCCGCTATCTCAGAACGCTCATCAACAACACCGACCTTTATTCCTTCAAATCCAAGGGATGGAACGCCCCCGCTCAGCTGCCTGATTATATCCCTGAGCAGCGTTGTCTTTCCGCACTGCGGCGGTGATATTATCAACGTATTGTAAACCCCCGTTCTATCTTTAATAAGATATGGTATTACACTGCCAGCGCACCCAAGCACTTCCCTTGAGACCCTAATATTAAGGCTGGATATATCTTTAATGGTTTTTATCCTTCCCCCGTCTGTCACTACCTTACCCGCAACCCCTATACGATGTCCTCCCCTTATTGTAATGAAACCGCTTCTGAGATCATCCTCTATGGAATAAAGAGAACAGTTGCACATAAGCTGAAGGGCTTTTGAAGCATCCTCTTCGGTTACAACGTATGCCCTGGTTTTCTGTTTGCTGAGCCTGCCGTCTTCAGTCACGAACGCATTAAAACCGCTCCCATATACCATCAAGGGAGCATCAACCTTCAGCCGAAATTCCTCAATACCGTCAAGTTCATCTATCGATAAGTTGCTCAGGAGGCTTCTGATACTGATAGGAACCGATTCCAATATGAACCTGTACCTTCCCTTGGAAATGCCCTCTCCGGGATAACGGTTTTTCTCGCGGTCCATCGTTTTATCGTAGGTGTACATTGCGAACATGTCCTCCTTTCTTATATAAATATTATTTTTATGGGGGATATAATATGTCTTAAATTTTTTTATCCGGAACGGGAGGACGTGCAAACATATGAGGAAAAGATAAATTCCTGAAACGGATAAGCAGTGATGAAATTTTGCTCTATGAACAGTAACGAAAGAAACATAGATATTCTGGAACACATTATCAAATAAGATAAAAAAATCAGGGGACGAACAATCGTCCCCCTGATGCACAGTAAGCCTTTATCTGCTTAATTTGTATATTGCATATTGATTTAAAGAAACGCCTTCCTGCTCAGCTTCTATAGCCAATTTCCGGTGCAAACTTTTGGGTATCCTGACCACAAATTTTCCACTATAGCCTCCATCTGCTACAGGAGTAGGAATTGGGTCTCCATACTCTAGTTTTACCTCTAGCCAACCTTCCATTGCTTCTAATAAATTTTTAAATGCTTCTTCAAAGGTAGTGCCTGTACTTTGACATCCATCCAACTCTAATACTCTGCCATAGTAATAGCTACCGCTTTCATCGGTAATTGGTTGTATTAAATAATTATAGGGCAAATTCATATAGTATGTGATATCTTTTTTATCCATTCTTATTTAAGTGGGAGTAACAGATAATTATCATACTGTCCACTCCCACCCCAAGTCCACCTCCTGGATTTATAGTATCATATTCGGATTTCTTTCCCTTGGCAGGTATGGCTATGCTCATCAACTTTACAGGGGATTCTTAATTTCTTCAGCTAGCCAACCTAAAGCGCCTGGGGTACTTTTCCATACATCATAGGCATCGGCTGCGTAGAGGATAGCCTCTTCTTCGCTCCCCCATGAATAGGCGGCAGGTAGAACAAAGGGGATGTGCTTTAAACCTAACAGGTATGAAGGCACATGGGGGTTGGACGCAAGGGCTTGCTCCAAATGCTTAGCAGCCTTGCCACGGCTTAAGTTCCGAAATGAAAAAAGGGCTTCGCTGTATAACATAAAGCAGGACGACTCCTGATACTCTGACAGCAGCTTCTCTGCCTCCCCATCCATCCCTTCGGCCAGCAGGCAATTGACCAGGATGTAGCGAATTCCCTGGTTATCGTTAGGGTTCAATTGTAACAGTTCTTTATAGTTTTCGATGGCTTCCTGCCGTCGCCCATTCCTCCAGAGACATTCCGACAATCCGGCCAAAGCTCTCATGAATGGCCGGGTTTCTATATATCCCCAGAAATGGCCGGCATACTTTTTGAAGAATAAATCACCTAATGCCATGCGGCCGGCTTTTACCCCTTGTTCGTATAAATCCTGGCGTTCCTCAAGTGACTTGCTTTCTTCAGCCAGCAAATTGTATGCATCGGCACAGTAAGGCGATATGCGCAGCGCTTTGCGGGCTAAAGCGAGACGCTTTTGCCGGTTCGGCTCTTCCCAGGCGTCATAGATCAGCTCTTGAGCCTGGCTGAGTTTTTCCTCAGAAAATGGTGGATAATCATAGACTGCCTTTTTCTTTTGCTGATTATGCTTTTCCTGTTGTGAACCCTTGTCTTTCTGGGCCTGTCTCACCAGGACAAAACCGGAGCCCCCGGCGTCACCCGTTGAGAAGAGACGGATGAAATCCGGGTAAGCAGGAACAGCTCTTGGATGACCTTGGGAAGGCAGGCTTGTCTGCCATTTGGCGAATTTATTATCTCGATAAGAGGAATCAATAAGGTACTTATATACTTCAAATCGCAATTTGTTCATGCCCTCCAAGCTATGGTCAACAGTTCTGCTCATAAAGTAACCCAAATTCTCCTCAATATCCCTGATGATTCTTATCCCTGAAGCAAAACCACTGGGAGGATGCAAAGGGTTGACATAAAGTCTGTTTAATCCGAAAAGGAGATCGTCTGAGGTAATCATCTGGGGGATGAATATAAAATCCGGCATTCCCCAAAGGAATTTTTCTTCACCCACATCCTCACTCCAGGCGTAATACAAGAAATCAGCAAGGGGGATAAGCTTTTTCGTGGTAGCAATCTGGAAGGTAAAGCTTCCGCTAAAGTGGTCTCGCAAAATATAGTAGACAAGATGCTCCTTTCTGGATTTATGGCAGTTTTTTATATTGACATCCATGAGTTTTTCCTGGTACTTTACATAGCCGTCACTGCCAAAGTAAAAGTGTTTTGATACGGAAACCATCAGTTGATGCAATTGATTAGAATATTCGGTGGCAATGCGTTCCTGCAAAATATCATCTCCTTTAGTGAGATATAATCCATATCAAAAGAGCGGTGGGCCAGCCACCGCTCTCGTTATTCTTCGAGGTCCTCTTCATCTTCTTCCTCGTCCTCAAACTCCAGATATATCGGCTCATGGCAGTTGGGACATAGAATATCGGCATCATCATCGTTAAAAACATCTTCTTCTATAAATACTGTATGCTCACAGTGAGGACATTCAACTTCAACAAATTCTTCGTCATCTTCAAATTCTTCATCATCTTCATATACATCATCAAATACTTCCTCTTCAACACCTGCCAGGTCTTCGTCGATGCACTCCACGTATTCGTCAAGCTCATCATGCGCCTCTGCAAGTTCATTTACCGCATCTGCAAATTCCTCAAGCACGTCAACGATCTGAAGAAGCAGTTTCCCCTCCTTTGAGTCCTCGCTTATCTGAAGACCGTCCGCAAGTCCCCTGAGATATGAAACCCTTTCATATAAGTACTTCATTTAACTAACCTCCTTTTTTTATATAGCCTATTCCTATTATTACCCTAAACCCTTGACATATACTCACCGGTTCTGGTATCGATCCTAACAATGTCACCGACTTCAACAAACAACGGAACATGAACAACGGCACCGGTCTCCACCGTAGCAGGTTTTGTGGTGTTTTGTGCCGTATCCCCCTTGAAGCCGGGTTCTGTATCCACGACTTCCAGTTCAACAAAGTTGGGCGGGTCCACAGAAAAGGCGTTCCCTTTGAAGAATTTTATCGTTGCCATGTCGTTTGGGCGCAGATACAATATAGCATCCTCCACCATATCCTTACCCAGAGGGACCTGCTCATAGGTTTCAGAATCCATAAAATAGTACAAGTCTCCATCATCGTAAAGGTACTGCATCTCCTTTGTATCGATATGCGCCCTGGGGAATTTATCCGAGGGGTTGAAAGCTCTTTCCTGGATTGCCCCTGTTACGATATTCTTGTATTTTGTTCTTACGAATGCTGCTCCTTTACCCGGCTTCACGTGCTGAAAATCCAATACCTGATACACCTGTCCGTCCATTTCAAAGGTAATTCCTTTTTTAAAGTCGCCTGCTGAAATCATGTTTATCCCTCCTGTGTAAGAAATTATATTGTGGTTAACTCCTTGGAAGAGTTGTTAAGGTTCTCTATACCATCCTCTTTTATTACTACCAGGTCCTCAATCCTGACTCCGCCGAAGTCTGGCAAGTAAATGCCGGGCTCAACCGTTACTACCATACCCGGCTCCAGGACCGTTTTACCCTTCTGGCTTAAACTTGGAGATTCGTGGATTTGAAGACCTACGCCATGACCTAAACCATGCCCGAAGTACTCCCCATACCCGGCCCTTTCAATCACATCCCTGGCAATACTGTCAACTTCAATACCCGTCATACCCGGTTTCATAAGGCTCAGCACCTGGGTCTGGGCTTCCAGCACTATATCGTATATTTCCCTCTGTTTAGGTGAATAAGTCCCCACAACAAAGGTCCTGGTCATGTCTGAACAATAACCTTCGTACTTACAGCCTATGTCAAGGGTAATAAGTTCACCGTCCTGGATGGTTTTATCCGAGGCAACCCCGTGGGGCAAAGCCGACCTCCAGCCGGAAGCAACTATAAAATCAAACGCCGCAGCCGACGCGCCCTTTTTGCGCATGAAATACTCGATCTCAAGGGCAATTTCCCTCTCCTTGACACCGGGCTTAATATACGGTTTTATATGTTCTAAGGCCTTTTCTGTTATACCGACCGCTGTTTTTATCAGCCTTATCTCATCAGCATTCTTTACCATTCTGAGATGATTTATGGCTTCCCCAAGGGGGTGGAGATAGGTTCTCTCAAGTTTCTCCTTCATTCCGGTATACTGCATAAAACTGACGTGGCCATCCTCAAAGCCAAGGTCCCTTATATTCAACTCAACCACCAGTTCGTTTATCTTTTCCAGTATATCCCTTGGCAGTTCAACCACTTCAAAACCCTCACACTGCTGCTTTGCCTGCTGCACGTATCTGAAATCGGTAATAAAAAGCCTTTTTCCCCGGGTTATCAGCAGGTATCCCGTAGAACCCGTAAACCCGCTCAGATATCTCCTGTTAACAGGGTCCGAAATGAATACCCCGTCCAGTTCTTTCTGCTGTATAATTCTCCTGACCTTTTCCAGCCTGCTGTTCAAAAATATCCCCCCACAGAACTCTTTTCATTTTTTCCCACTCTATATTACCATATTATTCATCTATTTGATAGCTAAATTCGCCCGCTGCCCAGTATATTGTTGTATATTTCTTTCAGCTTCACCGCGTCCTCCGCCATAGTCCCCCTGGATTCGCAGATTATCACCGCGCTGACATCAAATTTCTTCAGACAGCGCGCAAGGGGCTCAAATTCCGGCCCATACTGTGTGTCTGAATAGGTCCAGTGTTTCTTTTCGCCGCTCCGGGTATACTCTATCCTGCTGTAGTGGATGTGTAAGTTTCTGGTCCTGTCTTCACCGAGTTCCTTTATTATTGTCTGAAATACCCTTTCGTAGTCGGCATCCTCTGTCAGCCCTCCCAGGTTGAACGCATGTATGTGTCCAAAATCCAGAGCCGGAACGAATCTTTTATCCAGTTTGCACAGCTCTATCACTTCCTCCAGGTTGCCAAGCTGATTCTTCTTTCCCAGGGTTTCAGGGCACAGGCTGATATCATCCAGTCCCCTTTCAACGGCCTGATCCATTGCAAATTTCAACGTCTCCTTTGCAATCTCAAGGGCTTTCCTCCTGGATACCTTGCTGCATGAACCGGGATGAAAAACAACCCTTTTGGCCCCCATCCACCGGGCAGCCTGCAGACTGTCCATTATATACCCGATTGAATTTTTGCGTTTATCGCTGTCAGGATTTGCAAGATTAATATAATATGGTGCATGAATGCTGAGAAATATACCGTGCTTTTCCGCCTCCTGTCCGATTTCCTCTGCTGTTTTTTCCTTTATCTTAACACCTTTGGTACATGAATACTCATAGGCGTCAAGGCCCTTGGCCTTAAGCCAACCCGGAGCTTCAACAGAGGACTTGTTCCCCTCATCGTAAAAGGATTCCGAGTTCCCGGACGGACCAAACAATACCTTCATAATATAAATCACGTCCTCTCTATATTGCTGACTTCCTATACTTCACCTCTCCTGTTTTTGTACTCTCCTCCGATATACCTCAACGCTTCTTCGATCGTACCGGCATCAACATCACCGGCAATATCAACCAGACCTATACCCGCCGGCAGAGCAAACCTTATATTTCCAGTATTCCTCTTTTTATCAACCTTCATGTACTCCAATACCTGCGGTATGGAAAAACCGATTCTTATTTGCAGCCCGGCAGTATCTATCAACCTCTCAATCCTGGCAAACTGTTCCTCCCCAAGCACCCCAATCCTTTTACTTATATACCCCTCCGCAATAATTCCCAGCGCAACCGCATCACCATGTCCCAGGTTGCCGTACCCTGCCGCCGCCTCAAGGGCATGGCCCACCGTATGTCCAAGGTTAAGTTTCATTCTTAACCCCATGTCCCGTTCATCGCTTTCAACGATTTCACCCTTTATCCTGCAGCACCCGGCCACCAGTTCGGATAGCGTTCCAACATCCCTATTCTTTATTTTTGTGAGATTGCCTTCAAAGAACTCAAAAAAATCCGTACTGTGCAGTATTCCGTATTTTATACACTCGGCCAACCCCTGCCGGAACTGGTAATCCGAAAGATAAACCAATAGGTTTGGGTCAGCAAGAACCATGTCCGGCTGATGAAAGCATCCAACCAGGTTTTTACCCTCCGGCAGGTTTACTGCGGTTTTGCCCCCAACACTGCTGTCCACTTGTCCGATAAGGGTTGTAGGTATCTGAACGAACCTCATTCCCCGCATATATGTAGCTGCAACAAAACCGCCAAGGTCTCCGGTAACCCCGCCTCCCAGCGCTGCCAAAACATCATCCCTGGAAAATCTCCGGGCTACCAGTTTTGTATATGCCTTTTCGCACCATTCAAGCCCTTTATGCTCTTCCCCGTCCGGAACCGTAAATACATCAAAATCAAAACCTGCATCTGTAAGTGATTTGGCAGCAGCCTCCAGGCATATGGATTTCACCAGAGGGTTTGTCACTATAAATACCTTCGGCTTATTACCAGACTTCTTACTGAACTTTTCCTCCATGTATTTCCCCACGGATGAAACCAATCCGGGGCTTATATACACCGGGTAGGATTTTTGCGGAAGATGTATATCAACCGCATACGGCAGGGCTTGGGAAACTTGATGCTCTTCAAAAATGTCCAGGACAGGGTATATCTCTTCATACAAGTCTTCGAATGTCTTAGCCGCAGCATCAACGACCCGGTCTGCAGTCATATATGTACTGTGCCGTCTTAAGTAGAGTTCCTCCAGCGCACTGAACCCTTCTGCAAGGAGAGGCCTCCGCTTTTCCTCACCCTTCAGCCTTTCCCATAACTCCTTGAGTTTGGCATCAAGGTACACTACAACTCCGTTCTCCCTTAAAGCTTTCCTGTTATCTTCATTTATCCATGCACCCCCACCTGTGGCAATCACCACTCCTTTAAGCTGCGAAACCTTCAGCACGGTTTCCCTCTCCATTTCGCGAAAAGCCGTTTCTCCACACGCTGCAAAGATTTGTGGTATTGTTTTTCCGGTGCTTTCTTCAATCAATTCATCGGTATCTATAAAAGGTACACCGGCTTTACGCGAAACGAATCTACCCAGGGTAGTTTTACCGGAGCCCGGTAATCCAATCAAGACTAGATTTTTTTTCAGCTTCAATTCTTATCACCCCAAAATATCAATTATATGCTTCTTCCTACTGCCCTTGCTACCGGTTTCAGTTCTTCCATCAGGCTTTCAAATTTCTCATAATTAAGGGACTGCTGCCCATCCGAGAGGGCATTCTCAGGATCCGGGTGGACCTCTACAATCAGGCCGTCGCAGCCTGCAGCGACCGCTGCCTTTGCCATCGGAGCAACCAACCTCCAGTGTCCTGTCCCGTGGCTGGGGTCAACCATTATGGGAAGATGGCTCAACCTCTTTATAACAGGAACCGCGCTCAGGTCCAGGGTATTCCGGGTATACTTCTCAAAGGTCCTGATGCCCCGCTCGCAAAGTATAACCTTTGAATTGCCCTCGGACAGAATGTACTCTGCAGACATCAGCCATTCTTCTATGGTGTTCATCATGCCCCTTTTCAGCATGACCGGTTTATCCGTCCCGCCGACCTCCCTCAGCAGGGAAAAGTTTTGTGCATTCCTGGACCCAATCTGAAATATATCTATGAACTCATAGGCCATTTCAACGTCCTCAGGAGAAAGAACCTCAGAAATCACCGGCAGCCCTGTCAGATCCCCGGCTTCTTTCAAGTAGTCCAGGCCTTCCCTGCCCAAACCCTGAAAACTGTAAGGAGATGTCCTGGGTTTGAAGGCTCCTCCCCTTAGCACGCTAACTCCAAGCTCTTTCATCCTCTTTGCTATGTCAAGGGTTATATCCCTTCCTTCCACCGCACAGGGCCCGGCCATGACCACCATTTTGCTCCCGCCGATTGCAATACCCTTTACATTGATAACGGTAGTATCCTGAAAGAACTCACGGCTTGCAAGTTTAAAGGGGTGGGTTACCGTTACGACCTTCTCCACCTCATCGCATGCTTCAAGCTGCTGCTTGTCCTGCCCTTTGACATCACCGATAACACCTATTATATACTGGTTTTTGTCATGGTACAGGCTGTGCTTGTACCCCTTCTCAGTTATTATATCAATTACCCGCTTCAGGTCCTGCTCCTGCGCCCGGGAAGCCATAACCACAATCACCCGGATTACCTCCTCCTGTCCATATTATATGATATGTTAAAATATATTTCCTATTTATGTATTTGTCAATCACTATATATTATACAAAACAAAACGGCTGCTGGCAGCCGCTTCTCCAAACCTACCCTAAAGGGTTGTACTGTATCACTGTTTCATCAAATCCTTAAGTATCTGGTCAAACAATCGTTCCATCATATCTTCTATAAATTCGTCGGAAGGCATATTCACAGTACTGCTCTTACTACTGTCCACTGCTGGAACGGTGTATGCCGCCGTCTCTTCCAGCAGCGGTTTAAAGGGATTCTCCCTACCGTACGTCCCGTTCATAAATTCGTAGGCACCGGGATCATCAAGTAGTTCGCCGTCATGTTTTACTGCAAAGGTACTTAGCTCAATATCAGCGTCTATACTGCTCTGGGCAACCTCATACTCCCGGGCAAGGATTATGCTTCTGACAGAATAAATCCTTTCGGTCTCCTCAACGCTGCGCAGGAAATTCAATATCTGGTCGTAGGTACCCGTCAATGAAAGCTTAACAGAAATCTCAGCATACTCCCGCTCCTTAGTATCCACATCCTTGTTTTTCGCCTTGTTATCCTTGCCTTCCGAAGGGGTTTCGAAGGAAACCTTCTTGAGCTTTAAACCGGCCTCATGGGAGAGGCTTTCCATCTGAACAATAATCTCAGGCAGCTTTTTGCTGGATGGGATGATTCCTTCGAGACGTGTAATCTCTTTTTTGTCGCTATTTATACTGTCCATTAGTTTTGCAAGTTCGCTCTCTGCGGCCTTAAGTGTCCCCAGTTCCTGTTTATTCTGTTCCACTTCTTCTTTAAGTTTGTTGTATTCATCAATTTTAGGTGACAGGAAATATAGGTAGTAAATAAAAACCACCGCCGCTAAAAGTGCGATAGAAACCAATCTGCTTTCCCTTTTACTGAGTTTCATCACTATCACTTCCGCCCTGAATTATGCATTTTATATCAAAACCGTAAAGCCCGCTTTCCTCCTGAGCAATGGTAACCGGATTCGCCTCTTCAATAGTCTCCATGTTTTGCAGGTTTACCAGAAATTGAGCCACAAGGTTATAGGTGGCCGCCTGGCCCATAATCTTCACGCTGTCTTCCTCACCATAGGATATGCTCTGTAAGGCCACCCCCTCCGGCACCTGTTCACCTATTTCTTCTATCAGTCCCGACCATCTAAGTACGTTTGAGCGTAATTCTTCAATAATTTCATTTCTTCTTTCTATTTCTTTTCGCAGTTCCTCCTGAACCCTCCGGTAGTTGGCCGCATCCTTTTTGTCTACGATCTGGTTTTCCACCGAGGCGCTTACATTCTTAAGGTTATTCACCATATAGATAGGCAGGTACACTGCAGCAGCAGCTATTAATATGATAGTTGCCAGAATGGCTTTTCTGGTCCTTTCAATTTTCCTTCTATGTCTAGCATCTCTATATCTATCCGGAAGCAGGTTAATATCCCTTCTCATTGTCACCTCTCCTCCCGGTAAGCCAGGCCAAGCACATTTGCATAAAACAGGAGCTGGTCATTATCAAATCCATTCTTGATTTTTAGTGGCAGTTCTCCCTCAATCCTCCTGTATTCCAGGCTAAGATGGGAACTCAGGTATTCTCCTAAGCCCGGTAAATAGCTTCCACCGCCTATGAGAGCCATAGAGTTTATCTGCGAACCTGTCCTAGTTTTATAGAACTCTATTGAGCGATATACATCGCTTATCAGGTATTCAACCACCGGCATTACCCCTTCAAGCATATCCCTGACCATACCTTCCTGCGGTTCTTCCCCCTCATTCAATACCCTCCCGTGAAGGATTTTATATTTTTCACCGTCTTCAATGGAAAGATTAAAAGAGTTGGCAATGGACCGGGTTATCTCCTCGCTTCCATTCTGAACCACCCTTGTAAACATGGGAATTCCCTTTTCTGTTATCGAAATAGTGGTGGTTGAGGCCCCTAAGTCCAGTATGGCAAAGCTGCCGTCAGAGGAAACCGAGGGGTAACGGGACAAAAGCCGGGCAGCGCTGTTGCCGTGAAAATCAACCGCTCCTGGTTTTACACCAAGGCCTTCCAGCAATTCAACATATCCCTGAACTATCCCTGAAGGTACTGCTGCCAGAAGAACTCTGTTCAGCCTGGCTCCATCCCTTTCTACTTCCCCGATTATCCTGTAGTCGCTGATATATTCACCGGCATTTACGGGGATGAATTGTTCAGCCTCATAATTTATAACGCTGTCCATTTCCCTAAAATTCATTTTTGGCAGTTCCAGTGTCCTTATAATCATCTCCGGACAGGACAGTGTGATGCTTGCCTTTGAAATCTTCTTCTCCCCGGAAGCCAACACTTCCTTTATCTTTTCAAGCAGCCCGTGCTTATCAATGATTCTTCCGTCTCTTAAGGAATCCTGTGGCGTTTTAACCATACCCCAGTTGTGTATAACCGGTGTCTTACAGCTACCCCCATAAACTATCCATTTAATATTGCTGCTTCCAATGTCCAGCCCCAGCATTTTCCCTGTCAATCCCCACATATTCTTGTTCCCCTTCCTGCCTAATGCCTTGGGTTCCGGGATACCTGTTCAATGGATTCCAGAATTACTGTTGTTACATCCACCTGAAACTGTGTATACATCTCCAATACCTTGGAATAGGCCTCGCCCTTCTCGGTTACTACGTACTGGGGTTTCAGCCTGTTCAGGCTTAACGCGGCTATATCATGGACACATTTTTCACATTTACACACGTCATCCATGTCCTTAAGAATATCCAACAAAAGGTGAAACACCACGTCTTCCATGTAGTTTTTCAGTTTCATACCCTTTTCCCCCCTATCAGCTAGTCTGTTTCCAGTATATTACATGCACCTTGTTTTCAATATCCTCGACATAGTCCTCGACTTCAATCTTTGCTTCCAATCTTTTTGCTGCTCCGTCCACTTGACCCTCTGCCGTGAGGATTATTTCATAAATATATTTATAGACCTCCGTTTCAAGCTCGTCCACATATACGGTTCCCGTAAGGCTAATATCGTCCACTGTTACGGTAAAATTTCCGGCAATACCACTGTCTACGAGGTCTTCATCCTCGCTTTCCATCTCCCATATGTCCCCTATGTCTATTGATCCCTCTATTGATTCCAGGTCGGTAATCTCGTATATGGCCTTCTCCATACCGGCCTCTGCCAGGTAATAGGCCTTAACGCTGTTCCTGTGGGCTTTTTCCATCATGTATTCGTTGATTGCTACCCCCAGCATTGCGGTGCCCAGGATTGTGAGTATCAAAGTAAACATCATGACCATAACCAGGGCTGAGCCCCTATCGTTATTAATTCTCATAGACACTCTTCCCCCTGGTATTAATGCTGAAAGTGTAATTCCTGCTCTCCATTCCCTTCAAAGGCTGGGTTGTTACAGATATGGTCAACAGGCTGTCGTCATCATAGTCAAAACTGCAGTCCTGGATATACATTGCAACGGTACTGCTGCTTTCATCAAGCCAGATCTCTTTTCTATCCTCATTGAACCGGTAGGACCTGACGGCGCTGACGGCGCCATCGTCGTCGTAAAAGGTAAGGGTAATCCTTTTCTGGATTTTGTCAATCTCTATGACGTCCGCCTTTCTGACCTCCGTACTGAGGGTGTTGAGGGCAATCCTCAGGTTCTGCTGTACCTCCACCTGGTTTTCGCTCCGCTCCCACCCCTTAACCCCGGAAAAATACAAAAGGCCGGCAGCGGCAATTACCAGGCCTATAAGGCCCAGGCTGACGAGCAGCTCAACCAGTGAAAAACCCCCTTTACCCTTTGGTACTACCATATAATCCCCCACCTGTCCTTATCTAGAAAAAATCTCTTATCCTCAGATGTACCCCGTATCTGTCCCTCACCTCGTTAGTAAAGTGACCCCAGTTTATTACCCCATAGGTATTATGTATATGTACTAAAATATTGTAGCTGGCAATCAGAGCATC
This sequence comes from Bacillota bacterium, assembly GCA_013540605.1. Lineage (GTDB taxonomy): Bacteria > Bacillota > Clostridia > Ch29 > Ch29 > Ch29. The sequence goes on along the minus strand of JABVCK010000029.1, from coordinate 231,536 downwards.
TATTGGTGTATGCAGCTCTTCCACCTTGATCCATAGAACAATAGGGACAATAGTTAACGCAAGGATAATAACGCCCACCGCACGCAACGAATTCAGCAGACGATTATACCAATTCCAATAATCATCTTCATCCGAGCCCTCCGGAGGGGGTTCTTCGATTCCGCCTCCACCTCCACCTGCACCCCCGCCTCCGGTTCCTTCCGGCGGAGATGTATCAATGCTGGAAACAAATACATTTGTTGTATAGGATGCCACAAGGATACCCTCTTTTTCCGCATCCATACCCTCAAAGGGCGTGACAAACACCTTTAGCTTTTCTAAAGCGTTGCTGCCTGTATCCTCCGGCACATCCACCTTTATTTCAACACCATAGGTGGATTTATAATTATCTATCTCACCTACAATATTAGCGCTGTTTATATCTCCTGTTTTAATCCTGTCCATGATATCCCTTGCAACCGTCAAAGCTACGGTGTTCCTGCGAGATTTTAGGTTGCTCTGGGCAGTAGAAGTGAACATGCCGATAACAGGGGTTATTACTACCCCCAGAACAGCCAGGGCTATTAGAATCTCAATAAGGGTAAATCCCCCACAAAACCTTTTATTTTCCCCCATTTTATACCCCGCCTTGCTTAATAGTAAACCCTTACCCTGCCCGTAGCCGGCAGGACGGTAATGCTATAGTCCTTTCCCCTGTAATCCTGTAAATATATGGTTATACCCGATGACGGTGCACCACTGCTGCAGAAATGAAACTCCTTGCGTGAATAAAAATTATTATCATTACTTTTTATTCCGGTCAGCCTGACATTCCCTTCCAGCCAAACTTGCTTGATTACCTTTGGCTGGGGGTGGGACGATGTTTTTATCCTGTAAAAGTTGTTTTCCCAGTCGATTAAAACATAATAGTTTTTACCCTCGCTAACCGCCATCTGCTGGGCATACCGGAAATCGGTCACCATTTCCCTTATTGCAGCCCTTGCTCTCGCACCGGCCATAAGCCCTTCGAAACCCGACCTTGCCAGCGCAGCTGCTATGGCCAGGATCAGCATGACCGCCAGCAGCTCTGTAAGCGTAAAGCCTCCGCGCCTCCTGTGCCCCATGGCACTTCCCCCTTAGTAAAGGTTCAGGTAAAGGGAAATCAGGGTTTGTCCGCATAAAACCGCTGCAACTGCCGATATGCCGATGAATGGTCCAAAGGGTACCGGGTCCTTCCTTCCCTTTTTTCCGGTCAGCAGGAGTAAGATACCAGTAATTCCTCCTGTTACAAACGAAATGAACAACGTAACCAGTGTCAGCCGCCACCCCAGGAAGAGGCCGATTACCGCCATAAACTTTACGTCTCCTCCCCCCATGCCTCCCCTTGAAAGCAGGACGATGGTCAGGAGAAGCCCTCCTCCTATTGCGAAACCGAGCACGGCATCCTTAAAAGAATGGCTGCCGTCAATTATGGTAAAGACTATCCCTGCGGCTAAACCGAATACTATGAGGCTGTCAGGAATAATCTGTTCTTTTAAATCAATAAAGGTTATGACTATAAGTAAAGAAAACAATACAGCGCTTTTTATAAACAATACCCCTGCACCGAGCCGGTGAAACGCCGCTGTATAGAGAACTGCAGTAATTAACTCGACGGCAGGGTATACCGGAGATATCCTTTCCCGGCAGTATGCGCACCTTCCGCCAAGGAACACGAAGCTTGCAACAGGTATCATATGATACCACTTCAGCCGCTTGCCGCACTCGGTACACCGTGACGGCGGGTATGTGATTGACAGCCCCCCGGGAATCCTGCATATGCATACGTTCAAGAAGCTGCCTACAATAAGTCCGATAATGAAAACAATTGTGTACTGCATCGTATCCTTTCTTCTTCCTCAGTTAATTTTACACATGGGACAGGGGATGATTCTTTGTCCCATGAAAAAATGTGGTTCACAGGGCAAATATTTGCCCTGTGAAATCAATTCAAGTTAACTTAATCTAACAGATTACTTGAACTTGTGCTTGTGCCATTATCATTTGAATAATAAACTCCGGTACATTTACCTGAGCTATTAACCTCTGCCTTATAATTTGTATATGTGCTGTTAGCCTGGACCTTTGGTTTTTCCCTCAAATAGTTAGCAGTGGCCAATTCACTTGCCAGATAATCTTCTGCAGAATCTTCTCCATCGTCAATCCATTTTTGTTCTGCTGCCCGAGCGACTATAAGAGCCGATGACTTATCAGCATTTATCTTAGCCTGATTAATTGTTCCAGTAAACCTCGGTACAGCTATCGCTGCAATGATTGCCAGTACTGCCATAACTGCCATCAACTCAACCAGGGTAAATCCCCTTTTATCCCTGCCTGCCCTCTTCATAGCCTTTGCTATCATCAGTATCATCCCCGTTCACCCCCTTTCCACAATCAATCCTAAACTTCTATCTAGAAATTTATCCGTGTCATCATGTCAAACATAGGAATAACTATCGAAATTACTATAAAGGCAACCACCACTGCCATCACTACGATAATAGCGGGTTCGAGCAGCGTGGTCATCCTGGTGACCGCGCTTTCCACCTCTTCGTCGTAAAAGTCGGCGGTTTTCTCAAGTATATAGTCAAGGGTCCCGGTATCCTCTCCGATCTTGGCCATATGGGTGAGCATTGGCGGAAAGGCTTCTATTTTCTTCAGCGGCTCGGCAAGACCCTTGCCCCTCTTGATGTCATCCTCAACCTCAGCCAGGCCCTTAAGTACCACAGCGTTGCCAACCACTTTCTTTGTTACCTCTATCCCCTGCAGCAGGGATATGCCACTGGACATCAATGCCCCGAGCGTCCTTGCAAACCTGGCAGTGGCGACCTTCCTGTTCACATTGCCTATAATTGGCATCCTGAGCCTTAAGCCGTCAAAAATCTCCCTGCCGCCTTCGGTGTTTGAATATGCTCTTATACCCAGTAATGCCCCAACTAGTCCCATCAACAAAATCAACCAACCGTCTCGGATAAAATAGCTCACTCTCATCAAAACCCTGGTCGATAACGGGAGCACAGCCCCCATCTGTTCAAACATCGACGCAAAGGTTGGCAGCACAACGGCTACCAAGAAAATAACCACCAGAGTCGCCACAACTGCGATTAGGGACGGGTAAACGAGGGCGTTTTTCACCTTCTGGTTGATCTTGTATTCCTTTTCATAATGGGTTGCCATCCTGTCCATAACCCTGTCAAGGGTACCGCTGATTTCCCCGGTCTCCACCATGTTTACCAGCAGTTCCGGGAAAATTCCCTTATACATGCCCATCACAAGAGACAGGTTTTTTCCCTTCTGAACCTCCTCAAAGAGGGTATTCAACGTCTCCCTAAGCCTCGCGTTTTCGGTCTGCTTTCTTAGAATATCAAGACTCGCCAGAATAGGCACTCCAGCGTTAACCACCGTCGAGAACTGCCTGCAGAATACCGCAAGGTCCTTGTATGTAATTCTGTTGAAAAAGCTTTTCAGTGAAAACGAACCGGGTTTTTTCTTGAACTCTTTTATTAAAACGGGATAATAATCCTTTCCTCTCAACATATATACAACATCCGCTTTGTCAGCCGATTCGTAAGTCCCTGTGATTTCTTCCCCCAACCGGTTCTTTGCCCTATACTGATATACAGGCATATTTATCCCCCGCAAATCCGTTATCAGTTTCCTATAAACCTCAACAGCGCCTCCTCGCTGGTACAATACAGCAGCGCGCTTTCATACTTAATTGAACCCTCCTTATAAAGCAGCGCCAGGGCTGCGTCCATTGTCTGCATACCGTATTTGCCGCCCGTCTGCATCGAAGTGATTATCTGGTGAGTTTTGCCTTCCCTTATAAGATTTCTTATCGCAGGGGTGGCTATCATTACCTCCACCGCAGGCACTCTTTTTTTACCGTCCCTGCTGCTTATCAGATTCTGAGAGATAACCCCCTGCAGCACAGTTGACAGCTGCACCCGTATCTGCTGCTGCTGGTACGGCGGAAACACATCAATTATCCTGTCTATTGTCTTGTCTGCGCCTATAGTATGTAAGGTCGATAGTACCAGATGTCCGGTCTCGGCAGCGGTTATCGCCGTCGATATAGTTTCCAGGTCTCTCATCTCCCCAACAAGTATAACATCAGGATCCTGACGAAGTGCTGACCTTAACCCGGTGGCAAAACTCTCCGAATCATAGCCGATTTCCCTCTGGTTCACTATGCTCCTCTTGTGCCGGTGAAGGTACTCTATAGGGTCCTCCAGGGTCAGTATGTGGCAGTTCCTCTCGCTGTTTATCAGGTCTATCATTGCCGCCAGAGTGGTGGACTTTCCGCTGCCGGTTGGTCCGGTCACCAACACGAGCCCCCTTGTTTTCCGGGACAGTTCCTTTATTATCGGAGGCAGGTTAAGTTCCTCTATCGATGGTATATAGAGCGATACTACCCTCAAAGCCAGGCTGTAGCTTCCCCTCTGCCGGTACACATTTACCCTGAACCTTCCAATCCCTTTCACAGAGTAGGAAAGGTCAATCTCTCCTTTTCTTTCCAACACATCTATATGGTCACGGGCGACTATCTCTTCAACCAGCTTCCTGGTATCAGCGGGGTCGAGTTTTTCCTGGCTGATCGGCACAAGTACGCCATTTATTCTTGCTGTAGGCGGCAATCCAACCGTAATGTGTATGTCGGACGCACTGTTTTCCACCGCATAGCTTAGCAGCTGCTCAATATCCAAATAGCTCCATCTCCTTTATTCCTGCAAGTATACCACCTTCATCATCTCTTCGACTGTGGTAATACCCATCTTAACTAGCTCAATACAGTTGTCCCTCAATGTCTTCATTCCAAGATCTTCGGAAAGCCGGGCGAGCTTGTCCGAGGAGACCCTGCGGTTAATCAAATCCCTGTGTTTGCCGGTAATGGTCATTATCTCATGGACTGCGGTCCTTCCCCTGTATCCGGTACCGTTGCACCCGCTGCATCCCTGCCCCTTGTACAGGACTAAGCCGTCTTCTTCCTCAAGACCAACCAGTTTCAGCTCGTCGGCACCGGGCTTATACCCTTTCCTGCACTCGGGACAAATCTTCCTCACAAGCCGCTGTGAAATCACGCCCATTACTGAGGAAGCTACCAGGTAGGGTTCGACTCCCATATCGATCAGCCTTACAACCGAACTGGAAGCGTCGTTGGTATGCATGGTGCTCAATACCAGATGGCCGGTTATGGCCGCCCTGACCGCCAGGTTGGCAGTTTCCTCATCCCTTATTTCACCAACCATGATAATATTAGGGTCCTGCCTGAGTATGGAGCGCAGCCCGCCTGCAAAAGTAAGGCCCGCCTTGGGGTTAACCTGAACCTGGTTTATTCCTTCCAATCTGTACTCAACCGGGTCCTCCAAAGTTATTATGTTTACTGTCGTATCATTAAGCTCCCTTAGAGCGGTGTAAAGGGTTGTCGTCTTGCCGCTTCCGGTAGGACCGGTAACCAGAATAATCCCGTAGGGAACCTTAATCAATTTATCGTAAAGGCTGATGTTTCCCTCGGTAAAACCCAGCTGCTTCTTGGTCATCAGAAAGCTGCCCCTGTCAAGCAGCCTTATGACCACCTTTTCACCAAACACCGTAGGCAGAATGGATATCCTTAAATCCAGATTTTTTCCCGCTACATCCATCTCCACCCTGCCGTCCTGCGGAAGCCTTCTCTCTGCAATGTTCAGGTTGCTCATAATCTTTATACGGGCTACCACCGCTCCGTGGGTATTCATTGGAGTAGTCATCATCTCGTGCAGTTCTCCGTCTATCCTGAATCTAATCCTCAGACTATTCTCTCCGGGTTCAATGTGAACATCACTGGCCCTGCTGACTACAGCCTGCTCTATAATCGAGTTCACCAGCCGCACGACCGGGGCGTTGTTCACCTGGTCCAGCAGTTCCTTATCAAGCTCAATGCTGCTATCTATTTTGAATTCTTTTTTAAAGTCCTCCACCGCTTTTTCTGCCGTTTGCTTACCGTAATAGAACTCTATTGCGGAGCGTATATCGTCCTCTGAGGCGATTGCAGGCTGTATGTTCATTCCCGTTGCCAGTTTCAGTTCATCTATTGCAAATATGTTCATTGGATCGCTCATAGCAACGGTGAGAATCCCGTTATACTTTTTTATCGGAATGGCATTATACCTGCGGGCAAGGGATTCAGGAATCAGTCTGGCAATCTCGGGATCGATGTAATACTTTTCAAGCATCGCGTGGGGTATCCCGAGTTGATATTCCAGGACCTCTATTATCTCATCCTCGGATAACATTCCCTCGTCAACAAGGATTTTCCCCAGCTTGTCCCCACGTTTTTTCTGCAAGTCCAGAGAATACTCCAACTGCTCCTTAGAGATCTTCCCTGCATCAACCAGTATATCCCCAAGTTTTTTCCTGTTTTTACCGAACATATGCACTACCCCTTGTTAAATGTGCTTAAGGACTGTGAAAATTAGGATTGACATAATATTATTGATATCCATGTAATATTCGATAAAATCAGCATAATTCCTTCAATATTCCTGGTGTTTATTTTCGTTTCCTATGGAAATTTGAGGCTTATCTGGTCCGGGGTTCCTGCAAATCCCCTCTTTTCACCAGGTTTTTTATTATCTTCCTTTCTACTTTTCTGGCAAACCTTGTGGTAAAAAACTCCCTTTCAGCAACCGGCATCACCAATATGGTATAAAGCTTCAGCCTTTTACCCCCGTATACATCGGTGAAAATCTGATCGCCTATTACCGCAGTTTCTTTATCTCCGGTCCCCATAGCCCGCATTGCCTTTAGAAACGCTTTTTTCCTTGGTTTAGCAGCCCTGTATACTGCCGGAATTCTTATCTGTTCGGTGAATTTGACAACCCTGTCCTTAGTGTTGTTTGAAAGGATACACGCCCTGAAACCCTTGGTTTCCAACACAAAAAACCAGTCAAGTATGCGTCTGTCAGCGGTTTTAGTCTCCCAACTGACAAGGGTATTATCCACATCAATAATCAGTCCTCTAATGCCTTTCTCCTTTAGTACATCAAGGTCAATGTCGAAAATTGATTTAACATATTCATCCGGTGCTAGCCGTTCAAGCATTGTTAATCCCCCTGGGCTCTGCATTTTTCTATATTCTACCACATCATGACAATTATCGGAAGAAAGTCAGGCAAAAAATAAATAAGGTAATGAAGTACGGTACTCCCGAGGCTGCCATTAGCCATTTGAAATCATCCAGTATTAAAATGCTTTATAAAGAGGCAATAGAGTACGCCAATAACTACGTTGAAGAGACAAAAAATTTATACAAATCCATAGAGGCAAAGCGTGTATTAGTGCCAAATGCTATCTATAATGAAACCTTTACAACAGCGATACCAAATTTCTTTTCAAGCTATGACGTGATTTTCTCTGCCCAGGATACATCAAGCGACATAGATTATCCTTTGGTTTTTGATGACATGTCCCTGAAAGGAATAATCTATATCAGAAGATACCTTGAATCCTTTGAACTGGAAAATGACTTTTGCCGCAAGTTTAATTCGCTAAGCATAACCGCTATGCTTCAATCCTATGGAAAGCACAACCGCATAGACTATGAACAAACACCTATAAACTTATTTGAACTCGTATTCAATAATAAGGATTTCAGATTTGTATTTAGAAGAATAATGAATTGTTCTACTCACCTCGGTCCTCATCCAATGTATTATTGTGTCCAAATCTATGTCTGCGACGTCTACCACACCCATATACTTGTTCCCTTTCATCACAAAGCTTGTAATTTCCACCTTCAATCTTCAGTACATTTCCGTTAACAAGAGCCTCAGCAAGCTTTTTACGTGCGTCATTATAAATTCGCTGTACTGTTGTCCGTGCAACATCCATTCTATCAGCGCATTCTTCTTGCGTTAAACCTTCCAGGTCAATCAGACGTATCGTTTCATATTCTTCGACAGTCATTATTATTCCACAATCCAGATTAGAGGAATTTAGTGGTCCAAAAAGGTTACTCTTTGGCAAACGGCATACTTTTCTCCATTTTCTTGGTCTTGGCACAATTAATTCACCTCACATTAGCAACATAAATAACAGGGGTATACCCCTGTTATTTATCATTCTCTGACAGGCCCTCCAGCATCTTACTTATAATGTTAAGTCTGCTTTGAAGAAGTTCCTTTTGCTCTGCTAGCAGTTCTTTTTGTGATTTTGATACAATTGGACCTGCTATATAATTCCTCCTAAAACCTCGCCTGTACCCAAATCCTAAACCTAGTCCTAACCCAAGACCTAGCCCGGCACCATATCTAATAGCATTTATTCCAGTACAAAATCCAAGACCTCTTCCTGTCATTGCTCCACGCCCCATTGGACCCGTTCCATCCCTTCCTGGCATGGTTATTACCTCCTTTTGGTTTCTGGCATATGCTCTTTTTAATTTTATTATACTCTATTTTGAACATATGTCGATAACTATTTTAAACAATATTTATCGCATCTATTTCTCCCTCTTGCTTCCGTCGATCTTGATTTCTACCTGCTTTACAGGAACGGCTTTGCCCGAATCCTCCACCGCTTTATTTACTGCCCAAACCATACCGGAACAGCAGGGTACCTCCATGTATGCTACGGTTACGCTTTTAATATCATTGTTTTTTATAATGTCTGTAAGCTTCTCTGCGTAGTATTCCACATCATCCAGCTTGGGGCATCCTACCACAACACTCTTTCCCTTCAGAAGGCTGAGATGGTAGTCGGCATAGGCGAATGGCACGCAGTCCGCCGTAACCAGCAGGTGAGAACCGTCAAAATACGGTGCATTATATGGTACAAGCTTAAGCTGCACCGGCCACTGCCGCAGCTGGGGTTTTATTGAAAGCTGAATGTCTCCCGTTTCTATTGTAGAGCCTTCAGTTTTGCTTTCGTTCCTGATTGACATTACCCTGCTTCCCGGGCAACCGCCGCCATGGTGATGGGCAGACTGTTTCGGAGGACTTTTGCTTTCCCTGTTCATTTTCTCCAGATGTTCTTCCACGGCTCTTTCATCGAATTCATCGGCTTCCCTTTCGATAATCTCTATGGCATCCATTGGGCAGTGACCGAGACACGCTCCGAGCCCGTCACAGTATTTGTCCGTTATGAGTTTCGCCTTCCCGTCAACAATCTGAAGTGCTCCTTCCGCGCAATTCGGTATGCAAAGACCGCAGCCATTGCATTTTTCTTCATTTATATGAACAATCTTCCTTTTTGCCATTTTCATTTCCTCCCTTTTTAATATAAGGCGACACACCTTTTCAAAGGAATGTCCCCTTTTGATTATTTATGTTCAATTTGATTATAATGCTATGCAAACAAAAATTCCGTAACATAAGTTACGGAATTCATAAATTCAACAATTTCTTACCCTTTTCATAAAAGCTTTCATACATATCTCCGGGTACAAAAAGCCCGCCTGTTGCCCATGCCAGATGGGTAACGTTACTTCTGCAAGAATCTGGAATTTTATCCGAAACCCTGAACGGTCCCGGCAATCCGGCAGCCGCCGATGGCTCCACTTTGACGTCTTCCCCGTCTTTCACCATGACTAGCAGCCTGTAGAGTTCATTATCGTCAATGGTATAAATTCCATCGATCAGTTTTCCCAGAAGCCTTCCCACCAGCCCTGAAGGCCTGCCTACGGCAAGTCCATCGGCTTCGGTGACATTGTCTATACCGAAGTCTCCGACGCTCACCCCTTCATGGAGACCCGTAACCATCCCGAGAAGCATGCATGGGGAATGAGTCGGCTCAACGAAAAAACACCGCACACTATCTCCGAACACGTTCTTGAGGCCAAAGCAGATACCTCCCGGAGCGCCTCCGACTCCGCAGGGCAGGTATACATATAGAGGATTTTGTCTGTCAACGGCAACTCCGGCTGCTTCAAGCTGCCCTTTCAATCGAAATGCCGCAGCGCTGTATCCCATGAACAGGTCTATAGAGTTCTCATCATCGATGAAATAACTCATAGGATTCTGCAGCGACTGTTTTCTACCCTCCTCGACCGCTTTGCTGTAATCGGTTGCGTATTCGATAACCTCTACTCCCCTTGACCTCAGAAGGCCTTTTTTCCACTCCTTTGCATCGGACGACATATGAACAGTAACCCTGAAGCCAAGGGCTGAACCCATTATTCCTATGCTCATCCCGAGGTTGCCCGTAGAACCTACCGCCAGGTGATGCCTGCTGAAAAACTCTCTAAACCTCTCTTCCGCCAGCACCGCGTAATTGTCCTCAAGGCCCAGCATGCCGCTCTTCAACACCAATTCCTCAGCATGTTTCAGGACCTCGTATATTCCTCCTCTGGCCTTAATTGAGCCTGCCACTGGAAGATAATTATCGCATTTCAAAAAAAGTTTACCCTTAATCGGGACGCCATACCGCTGCTCCATCATTGCCTTAGTATTGGGAATACTCATCATATTTGATTCAATTATGCCTCTGCTCTCCGCTGTCTCAGGAAAAAGCCTCTCCAGCAAAGGCGCAAACCTATTCCACCGTGCCTCCGCTTCTTCAATATCCTTTATGGAATAAGGCAGTCCGGGTAAAACCTCTTCACAGCTTGCCTTCCCGGGATTTAACCAAAGCACAGGATTAAGTTCTGTTATATCCCTGATAATCGGGCATTCCAATACCCACTCATCATAAGACTTTCCCAATATATTCCTGTTCAATTTCCTTTACCCCCTCAGCGTATTTCAATTAGATTCTATCATTTGGTTATAGGTTTTACCATCCCCTCTCAATTACTCCGCAGGCCAGGCGCTTCCCTGCATCCCCCGCCGGCTGCGTACGGTAGTCATCGGGGTTTTGATGGATTATTACGGATTTTCCAATAACGTCTTTAACCTTGAACCTGTTTGTGAAAAAACACATCCTGGCTTTTCCGTTGTTTGAAAACAGCACCGGAAAATCTCCCGCATGATTGCCATGGGGCTGCCTATCCGGATTCCAATGCTCCCCCGCCGCCTGAAAAGGATCTGCCGTTTCCCCGACCTTGCAGTTTCCTTTCTCGTGGATATGAAACCCATGCGGTCCGATGGGGTCTTTCCCCGCAACTCCCGGTTTGTAGGGCGGCAGGCCGTCTACTTCAACCCGCACCTCTGTCCCCCCGGGCACGTCTTTGAAATTTACAACGCCCTTTATGTCCGGAGCCAAGGGGCCTCCTCTGATATATGCAACAGCGGATACTCCATCCTCGGCTTTTGGAACGGGCGCCGAATTCCTTCCCTTACTCAGCAGCCTTTTCACCCCATTTACTGCTTTACCGCAGGGTGCGCTTTTACTGTTCACTGGTTCTTCACCTCCACCGGTATATATCCCTTCCGCTTCATACTATGTATTTCAACCGTTTACTGTGCAGAATACCGGTAGAACGAAGGCATCGAATTATCCGCAGAACCAGATGGCTGCTGCGCCATAAGCATACGCAGCGGGTACAACTTCATCAATATCCAGGTACTCCTCCGCAGAGTGGGCGCTTTCCAGGTCACCGGGTCCCAGTATTATCGTCGGAATCTTTGCATATGTACTCAACAGGCCTCCGTCGCTCCATGCAGTGAAGGGAACCTTTCCCGGTTCCCGGCCGGTAGCTTGCAGCACAGCCTTTGACACCACCTCAACAATCGGGTGGTTCAGATCTATCTCCATGGGCTCGTGAATAATACCGTCCTCCATAAGGCTCACATCCATAACCTTCATTACCGCATCAAAATCCCGGTCTTCCGCCTTCAGCGCATCGATGATTCTCTGGTATTCGTCAACCACATCTTCATATTTTTCACCCGGAACCCAGCGGCGGTCTATCTGCAGGACGCAGTCTCCGGCAACGGTGCTGGGCTGCGTTCCTCCCCTTATCAAGCCGTAGTTCATGGACGACTCACCTATTACGGGGTGCTTTCTGCCCTCTATTTTCGGTAATAGCTCCTGCTCCACCCTTAGCATAAACTTCACAGCCTTATTTATCGCATTAATACCTTCCTTTTGTTTGCCTCCATGGACGGTCTTACCCCTGAAATAAAACTCAAACCACTCCAGGCCCCGGTGCCCAACGCAAATATCCAGCTGGGATGGTTCCCCGACGATGGCAGCATCAGCTTTTATGCCGCTTTTTATCAGTGCAATGGTGCCTTCGCTTTTATTTTCTTCATCTATAACCCCTGCAAACACCAGGTCACCCTTCAGTTCGATACCTGCCCTTTTAATAGCCGCCATGGCTGCCATCATGCACGCAATGGCACCCTTCATGTCGACGACTCCCCTGCCGGTCATTCTCCTATCCTGAATCTTTACTTCAAACGGATCTCCGGGCATATCATAGGGAGGTACCGTGTCCGTATGGCCGGTCAGAAGCAGGGTTTTGCCTCCGCCTGTTCCTTTTATCCGCGCAACAACGTTGCACCTTCCGTCAACGACGGGTATCACTTCCGATTCTATCCCTTCCTTTTCAAAAAAACGGTGTATATACTCGGCTACACCCGTTTCCTGGCATTTAATACCGGGATAGCTCTGTATCCTAACAAGGTCCTTGATCAGTTCTACGATCTCCTGTTCGGAAATCCGCTCTTTAAAACTTTTGATTAATCCGCCTGTCATAATACCATCTCCTTTTTTTTACTTAGTGGCCAGTGACCAGTGTCTAGTACCTAGGACCTAGCACCTAGCACCTGAGGTCTGCAATCTGCAAACTACGAACTACCAACTACGAACTACGAACAAATATCTAACCTCTGCAATCTATGATCTATGCTTACGGTAAAACTCCCTGTAGTCATCCAGCATCTCCTTAAGTATACCGGGAGTGTTAAGGCCGTAAGGACACCGTTCTTTGCACTGACCGCAGTTCTTACACTGTGCAATAAGCTCCATTTTCTCAAGCCAATCCCTTTCGAGGAAAGGCTCGTGGGGCGCCCGTCTGAGTAAAAGGGACATGCGTGCGGCTATAGGAATATCTATATCAATGGGGCAGGGCAGGCAGTAGCCGCAGCCGCGGCAGAAATTGCCCGCCAGTTCCTCCCTGTCTCTCCGTATGACTTCGCGCAGTGTCTCATCCAGTTCAGGCGGATTCTTCTCCATCTCCAGGAACTCTTCCAACTCCTCTTCCCTTTGAATGCCCCATATCGGTACCACGCTATCAAACTGCCTGAAAAACGCAAAGGCCGATGCAGCGTTGGTTATCAAGCCCCCTGATAAGGCTTTCATAGCTATGAGCCCTACGTCAAGCTCCCGGCAGACTCGGATTATCTCAAGCTCCCTTTCTTCCGAGATAGAGCTTATGGGAAACTGGACGGTATCAAAGAGCCCTGACCTAGCCGCTTGAAGCGCCACATCCAGCCTGTGTGTGGTAATGCCGATATAGCGGGCCTTTCCGCTGTCCCTGGCTTCAATCAGCCCGCTGTATAATCCTTCCTTATCGTTTTCATCCGGTAATTCCTTAATATTGTGCAGTTGATATACGTCAACATAATCGGTTTTTAAATCTCTCAAGCTGGTTTCCAGATGCTCACGCAGGGTTTTCTTATCCTTTGCATGGCTCTTAGTGGCAATAATTATGTTTTCACGCACGCCGGACAGAGCGCAGCCGATTTTTTCCTCACTATCGGTATACATGCGGGCTGTATCAAAAAAATTTATACCACCATAGTATGCCTTTTTAAGTATCCTGTCAGCTTCTTCAAGGCTGACTCTTTGAATAGGAAGGGCACCGAATCCGCTTCCACTCACCTTCAGGTTTGTACGTCCCAGCCTTAGTTTTCTCATAGTCTCATCTCCCTGTGCAATTTGATCCATATATACTATTATTATATTAGTATACAGACCAGAATCCAAAAAGAATTATCGAATACCACCAAGGCCTTTCCCAGACGTTATTCAAGCTTTGTAAGCAAAAGCGAGCTGATCAGTCCAAGGGCGGCGAGGAAACCTACGACAGGCCCTCCCTCTTCATAGGCTTCCGGCATCATAGTAGATGAGGCCATTGATACAACCGCGCCTGCCGCGAAGGAACTCATAACAGCTGCCAGGCTTTCGGGCTTATTGTTCAAAATAACATATCCCGCCATAGAGCTTATAATGGATAACCCAAGCACCGATAACCACAGCAGCTGCACCTTTGCCTTAGAATACCCGCCTTTTCTCAGCCCGACACTGCTCGACAGTCCTTCAGGAAAATTGCTTATAAATACAGCCGTTATGAGCAGCCAGCTGACATTATGACCACCGACAAGGCTGGCTCCTATAATAAAGGACTCGGGGACGGCATCAAGCACGGTGCCGATAAATATCGCCAGCCCCGAACTCCCGCCTGACCTCTCCTTTGAACGTTTCCTCTCTTTCCCCCCCTTCCTGGCTATCACCAAATCAAAGAGGGTGAATAGCATAGCCCCGAGAACAAAGCTTAGGACCGTCAACTCGATGCCTCCCGCCCTCAAAGAAAGGGCCAAAAGCTCAAAGGTTGCCGCTCCTATTAACACTCCGGTGCCATAGGCCATAATAAAACCGATTAGCCCCTTTTTTACTTTGAAATATAATCCGGCCAGCGCCCCGATATAGACCGCAGAACCGGCAATGCCTCCCCACAAAGCTGCTTCCCGCATGATGTACATCCTTCTTTGTTTTATTTTTATCTACTTTTATTATTCCTTTTTAGTTTATCCCCATTTTTTACCATGCATATGTCACGGTATATATCACGGGGACGGTTCTTCTGATATATTATCAATAGTTCACGGCTTCTCCCTTGTAGACACTGGTGAACAACCTCTTCATGTCTTCAACGGAAGTCTCCCTTGGGTTTGAACCTGTACAGGGGTCCTCTACCGCATTCTCGGATATATACTCCAGGTTCTGTTTGAAATCCTCTTCTGTAATTCCATAGTCCTTCAATGTTTGCGGTATATTCATTTCCCTGTTCATCTGCTTTATCAGTTCAATAAAGGAATCGGTCAGTTCTTCATCGGTTTTTCCGGGAAGCCCTAATGCCTTTGATATAGCCGCATACCTGTCAATGCTGGTCTTCGTATTATACTGAATTACGTAGGGAAGGAACATAGCATTGGCCAATCCATGGGGTATGTGAAATATAGCCCCCGTCTTATGGGCCATGCTGTGCACTATACCGAGCAGAGCGTTTGTAAACGCCATACCGGCCAGGCACTGCGCTATGTGCATCTGCTTTCTCGCCTCCCTATCCCCCTTATACGATTTAACAAGATTATCCCTTATCATCTCTATTGCCTTTAGTGCCAGGGGGTCGGTAAAGGGAGAGTGCAGTGTCGCGACATATGCTTCCACGGCATGGGTCAGCGCATCCATCCCGGTATGTGCTGCCAGCTTTTCGGGCATGGTATTGGCCAGGGCTGGGTCCACAATTGCAATATCAGGGGTGATGTTGAAATCGGCCAGGGGATACTTGATCTTCTCACTGTAATCGGTTATGACAGAAAACGCTGTGACCTCAGTTGCGGTACCGCTTGTGGATGGTATTGCCACAAACCTTGCCTTCTTTCTCAATTTCGGAACTGTGAAGGGCTCCTTTACGTCATAGAAGCTTAAATCAGGATGCTCATAGAATATCCACATAGCTTTCGCAGCGTCTATCGCTGAACCACCACCTATCGATATAATCCAGTCCGGGTTCAACTCTCTCATTGTCTGAGCGCCCTTCATAACCGTATCCACCGATGGGTCCGGCTCAACACCATCGAAATAATCTACCTCCATTCCTGCTTCCTTTAGATAACCTGCCACCTTATCCAAAAAACCAAATCTCTTCATGGAGCTTCCCCCGGTTACTACTATTGCCTTTCTACCGTTAAGCTTTTTCAGAATTTCCAGGGAATCATCGCCATAGTATATATCCCTTGGAATAGTAAATCTATTCACTTTAACCCTCCTCATTTATTGGAATTTCGTATTTATTATTCCAAGTTGGATATAAAAATATAAAAAACCGTGACCTGTCATAAACCGTACTTCCCCATTCTATAAATGAGGGTATGGCGCGTGATTCCAAGGAGCTCGGCTGCCCTGGTTTGATTGTGGCCGCTCCTTTCCAGTGCCTGTTTTATCAGACTCTTTTCCACATCCTCCAGGTTCACTCCCCCATCCGGAAGCTTGAACTCTATAGCCCCGTCCCCGGAATACAGAATCTCGTTGGGAAGGTCATCCCTGCTTATCTCTTTACCTTGAGAAAGCAAAACCAGCCTCTCGACTATATTCTCCAGTTCCCTGATGTTGCCTTTCCAATCGTACTTTACAAGGGCGTCCATTGCTTCTTCACTTAGGCTGAGCGCACCCCTTCCCATCTCGCTGCAGAACCGGTCAAGAAAGTGCATTATCAGCTTTGGAATATCTTCCTTACGCTCCCTGAGGGGAGGGAGTTCGATGGGCATTACGTTCAGACGGTAGTACAGGTCCTCCCGGAAAGCACCTTCTTCCAGCATGCTTTTCAGGTCGCGGTTAGTAGCCGCTATCACCCTTATATCAATATCGATAACATCCGTTCCTCCAACCCTTTCTATCTGTTTCTCCTGCAGCACCCTCAGCAGTTTCACCTGCGTTGCAGCGCTCAATTCCCCGACTTCGTCCAGAAATATCGTCCCGCCGTTTGCCCTTTCAAACCTGCCGGGTTTTCTGGATACAGCCCCGGTGAATGCTCCCCTTTCATGGCCGAACAATTCGCTTTCCATGAGGCTCTCGGGTATGGCCCCGCAGTTGACTTTAATGTACGGTTTGTCCTTTCTCTCGCTGTTATAGTGAATCGCGTTGGCAATCATCTCCTTGCCGGTGCCGCTTTCCCCTGTAATCAATACGGTGGCGTTGGTCGGAGCTACCCTGTATACTATGTCAAGAACTCTTTTCATAACAGGGCTGTCGCCAATAATCAGCCTCCCCGTCCTGCTTTCCAGTTCTTCCTTCAGGTATTGTATTTGTTCTTTCATATCTTTGACATCCAGGGCTTTACGCAGTTGGATTTTCAGCTCTTCCACGTCAAAGGGTTTGGAAATGTAGTCCAGTGCCCCCATCTTCATGGCCTGCACCGCTGATTCGGTTGTGCCATGGGCAGTTATCATTATAACCGGTGTGTTAAGATTTAGCGACCTGATTTCCTGCAGAACGCCCATCCCGTCCAGTTTAGGCATTTTAATATCCATAAGTATCAGGTCCAGATCCTCAGTCTTTATTTTTTCAACCGCTTCAATACCGTTTGATGCTGAAATAATCTGGTACTTTTCATCCTTCAACGCCTTTTTAAAAGCCCAAACCATATTTTTTTCGTCATCCGCTATGAGAATTCTCTTGCTCAAAATTCTCTACCTCCCCCGGTTGCGACGGAAGGTATATTGAAACTACAGTTCCCTTACCCACCGTGCTTTCAACCTCAATATAGCCTTTGTGCTCTTCAATTATCCTGTGGGTTATGGCAAGACCCAGACCCGTACCCATATCCTTTGTTGTATAGAAGGGTTCGAATACCTTCTCAAGCCTATCCGGCGGTATTCCGGTGCCATTGTCGGCAAAGGATACCTTCGCAGTTCTTTCATCCTCCGCAACGCTTATATTCAGGCTTCCTCCATCAGGCATAGCCTGGACCGAATTGAGAATAACATTGACAAAGGCCTGCTGAAGTTTTTCTTTATCTGCCTGTACAAAAATTTCTCCCACAGCTTCATAAACCATCTCCACCCTGTTTTGTTCAGCGTATTTTCTTGTAATCCGTATGGTATCTTCCATAATAGAATTAAGCCTGTGAACCTTGGTATTGCCTATATTCGGCCTGGCAAAATCCAGCAGATTCTTAATAACTGAATTTGCCCTGTCCACTTCCTGCACAATTATTCCTATGCCCTCTTTCGCATCATCATTCTTTATTTCTCCATTAATAGTCTGAGCTATAGCTTTTATTATTCCAAGGGGATTCCTTATCTCGTGGGCGACCCCTGAAGCCAGCTCTCCCACGGCTGACAGCTTATCGGCCCTTCTCACCTGGTTTTCCAGCTTCCGCAGTTCCGAAACATCCTCAAGAACCAAAACCAGGCCTTCAACTTTACCCAGATAGTTTTTTAGCGGGTAGGAATAGAGCTTTACATAAATGCTTCTGCCGTCAGCCGTGTTACATGCTGTCTCCACCCCGGGCATCCTCCTGTTATATTTCAGGGCATCATTTAAGGATGTCTTAACCTCTTCAGGGTTAGAAAATATTGAAATGACCGGCTTGTCCAGTATAGTGTCGTCTAAGCCTAGCAGTTTCTGCCTTCCATGTTGAACGTCTGGATTCTCAGGCTTTTATCTACAGCAATGAACACATTGGTTATACTGTCCAGTATATTCTGGGTAAAGTTCTCAAGGTCGGTCAACTTCTTGATCTGTATTTCGAGGAGTTCCTTCTTTCTATGGTCTGCTTCAACCAGGAAACCCGTTACAGTACCAATGGTAATAAACATCATTATTTCCAATAACTGGTTTAGAACTGCAATATTGACAGTGCCCATATAAAAAAGTAAATGAGGGGCATAGAGTATTGATACGATCAGGGAAGTGGACACTCCTCCCCTGAGCCTGAACTTGAATGCCGACATAATTATCGGCACATAATACAGCCGCCTGTAAAAATCATGGATATCCCATCTTGTTGAAACGGTGAAATAGTGGAGTATTGTCACTAAAACGATTCCAAGCCCTATCAATAGGACATCCTTTGCAGCCTGTCTGTCTCTCATACCCATTCCCCTCTACCCTGTTAATTATTAATCGCCACAATTTTTAATACTATATCTTTCCATAGATTTGTCACCTGTAATTCCTCGAACCCTGCTTTTTTTAGATTTTCAACCGTACGTCTGTTAATGTTTGCCCCATAAAGGCTTACTACAAGAGGGTTCAGGATGTCCATCAAGGCTCCCACAACCTTTCCTTCGCTCCTGACATGCTCTATCAGAATAATCCTGCCGCCTTTTCTGGTCACACGTTTTATTTCCTTAAAGCCTTTAAGGGGGTCTGGAACAGAACAAAACACACAGGTTGTAAAGACTGTATCAAAGGTACTGTCTTCAAAGGACATATTCTGTACATCCATTAGCATCAGATTGGCCTTCTTGTTATACTTAGCCGCCCTTAATCTTGCCCTATCCAACATTCTCTCACTGAAATCAATAGCCGTTATATCCAGGTTATCGGGATAGTATTGAATATTTTTCCCGGTGCCTACCCCGACTTCAAGGACCTTTCCCCTGAGTTCCTTCATAAGCTCTATTCTCCAGCCCTTGAGGGACATTCTCTCCATCGGGTTTTCCAGTATGTCATAGACTCTGGATATCCGGTCATATCTTCTTCTTATTTTATCAGTCAAGACTTCCACTTACTACACTCCCTATACAATTTTTACAGTTCGGCCTTATTCCATAGGAATTCTCTTCTTTCCACTCCGTCCAAACCCCTTATTACCGGCTTAATATAATCTCCGTTCGGGAACCTCCCGTCATTGCCGTAATCATGATGAGTTTTCCTCATCCGTCCCGTTTTCTTCACCATTATTGCCGTTGTTGCCGATATTTATGCTTCCCTGTGTTTGTCCGGGATCAAAAGCGTAGGTCATTTCCCCCGCTTTGGCATGGGAATACTTTACCGGAAGTAACAAATCCTAATAACTGACATGACTATGACACCCGAGTTCGACAGTTACTAGGCAAATAAAATACCCGTAAACCCTTGACACAACAGGGTTTACGGGCGTTTTTTAATGTTTTGTGCGTGTAACTATGCTTTCGGTTGGATTTCAAGGAACCTCGGAGGCGCCTCAACCCCAATAGCCGCAAAGGTTTCACGCTGTTTAGGGGGACAGTAAGTTTCGTAGACTGATAAAGGTCTCCGTTTTTAGAAGAAAAATGTCCAAGATGTAAGCGTTCAAGTTCATCTCGTAACTTTGGCCAGGTAGAACCGGTTTTCGCTTCCGCAATTCTAACCAATAAGAGCGCCAACCAGCTGATTAATATATGTGCCCGGATACCATCTTCCAGGCGATGATACATAGGACGAAGCTCCAGTGTGGTTTTTAGCGTACGAAAAGCATTCTCTACATCTACCAGTTGTTTATACCCCAAGGCCACATCCTCCGGGGATAGAGTATCATCTGAAGTCCTGATTAAGTATTCCCCGTCATACCTCTCTTCATCCCGAATAGCCTCTTTATTGAGCTTCAAGGTCCCGTCCTTTAACTGTCTAAGATACTTGCCGTAAGAGGAATGTGCACGTAACCGGCAGGCGGCCTTAGTATGGGCTTCATTGGGAAGCTGCTTTAAGCCGTCTAGTTCTGCCATAGTATTTCCAGGCCAAACCCAAGAACGGATAGGGATACCCTCTTTGGTAACAGCAAGTCCAATCACTACCTGCAAAAGATCCGGTCGTTTGTCCTTAGAAAAGCCCTGCTTTAAAACCTATAGAAAACTTATAGACGAAAATCAGTTTGACATTCATTTTTGCGAGTTTATCCTCATCACGCTTGCTATGGCTTCCCAAATAATCAAAAGTTTCTTTGTACTCCTTATCAATCAGATTCACTACAAAGCATCCCGAATCCTTTTACTCTTGTTTTGTAATGAATATATATAGGCTTCACCATGCATTTTTTCAAATATCTTTCTTCCCTAAATACAAGCATGTATAACTTAAATAAACGTCTCCTTCAGCAAAATTATGCTACCCATATCTTGCAACAAGCTCTGTCTTCGATACAATGACATTATCCTCTCCCAGTATTAAGTCTTCATTTCTCAGATTTAAGCTTGTTTTCAAGCATGCCTATACACTCATCCACATAATTCTTATCAAACTTTTCAATTTCCCCCTTGTCGCAAAGGGAGGCCAGATCCGGATCAATAGGCAGCCTTCCCAGAAATGGAATTCCCATATCCTGAGCAACCTTTTCCGCCTTGCTTTCTCCAAAAATGTCTATTCTCTTCCCACACTCAGGACAAACTGCATAGCTCATGTTTTCAATGATTCCGAGAATTGGAATATTCATGGTTTTTGCCATATTGTAAGCCTTCTTGACGATAAGGGAAACAAGATCCTGGGGTGAAGTCACAATGATAATCCCATCCAGAGAAACAGATTGGAATACGGTCAAGGGCACATCCCCTGTTCCCGGAGGCATATCAAAAAACAAATAGTCCAGCTTTCCCCAAATGACATCGGTCCAGAACTGTTTTACAGCACCCGCAATCAATGGTCCCCTCCATATAACCGGAGCATCGTTCTTTTCCAATAGAAGGTTGATAGACATGATCTTGATATCATTATGCGTTCTGGAAGGGTATATACCTAATTCGCTGGTATCCGCCCTGCAATTATCCCTGCCAAACACCTTGGGGATTGACGGACCGGTAATATCTGCATCCAGTATGCCGACATTATACCCTTTCCTTCTCATTACAACCGCAAGCAAAGAAGTTACCAGTGATTTTCCTACTCCTCCCTTGCCACTTAATACTGCTACTGTTTTCTTAATTTCATTAAGCTCATGAGTTTTACATATAAAATCCTCGGGCTTGCTTTTTCCCTCACCAGCGCAACTTTTTTTCCTGTTCTTTTCTAAAATGTCCTTCATCTTTCTTACTCCCTTTCTTATTGTTAATATGAATTATTCTTCTACCTTTTTATCAGTATTCTTATTAAAATAATCATTAATAGCATTCTTTAGTGCCTTGACTCCAAGGTTTGAACGTAGAAAAAAGAAGTCCCTGCTCTTTTAAGTATTTAATCTCTTCATAAACTTCCTTTATTTCTTTATAAGAATATCTTGTATTGAAATACTTAACTATATCGTTTAATGGAGCCAGTTCCTGCATGCCTGAGAGTAACCGGTAGCTTAAATCAATCAATTGTATCGCCTGCACACAGGATAAGGCAGCGATCACCCAGGAAGCGCTTCATCTCACACATTGCTCCAAATCCGGTACAATGCAATGGAACAACTCTTCGGATATCCATATCCATTATGTACCGGATAGTCGTCTGCAATCGTATAGGACTTACATTCCCAAGATGCATTCCGGCTACCAGAAGTTTAATGCTTTTATCCGGGATAAGCTTCTGTGCATACTTGATGCTGTTAACAACCCCCGGGTGGCTGCATCCAAGAAATATAGCAACTTCACCATCATCCTCAATAATAAGCATCTGTTCATCCAGCATCATATCAGGCATTATCTTGCCATCCTTTTCAACGTAAAAGTCTTTCGATACTTCTTCAAAAGCGCTGGAACAGGGTATCTCCCCGGATACCAGGATGCCTTTTTCAATCTTCAAAGGCTGTCTGGTACAAACAATCCGATCTTTCATCCAATCCTGCGCGGATATTTCAAACGGTATTCCTACTTGCCTAAACGGTTCATCCTCATCAGCGGATGCTAACTTTTTTAAAAAAGCATCGGGATGAACGTAAATCGTTGGAGCCATATCCGTACAAGAATAATACTGCAATCCGCCACAATGATCATAATGACCATGGCTTATCACAATATAGTCAGCCGCTTCGGGACTGATGCCCATTGCTTTTGCATTATGGAAAAAAACTGAAGATTGGCCTGTATCAAACAGTATTGCTTTGTCGTCTTTTTCTATCCAGAGGGATAACCCGTGCTCTGCGAGCAGCCCCCGTTTTCTGACTCTGTCGTCGGTAAGGATATGTACTTTTAACATTTTTGTATCACTCCAATGTTTCATAAACTAAATAATAACTGTGGTCTTTTGCCAATCTCAAGGTCATGTACTGCTGCTACTCTTGGCACTATTGGTCTCATTTCCGGTGCTCCTTTCCCCTGATTTCCTGATAAAAAATTTTTTATTCTCATACATAAATTCTTCAATTATATTCTGCTGTATAAGGTTGTTAATAATAGTCCTATCAAGATTTCTGTCTTTTAGCAGCTTATCAATAACATCCTCTCTTACCGGATGTACGGATATAATGCTAAGCAGATCATTTATTATGTCATCCGTAAAGAAAAAACTTTCGCCTTCATCTCCTGTGATACACTCAACTTCAACATGAGCCAAATTACGTATGGTATTAAAAGCTTCTTTCAATTCTTGTGTAGAAGGTCTCTGCACACAGCTTTCTGCCGGAGGACGTGTAGGCACCAGCAAATACGCTTTGGATGGCTTTAACTTCCCCAAGTACTTTCCAATCCCATCAATGCACTCTTTCTTGTCATTATACCCGCTTACCAGCATTGTCTCTGTTACTAATATACCTTTAAAACTCTTGGCAAAATCTATTGTGCCTGTCATTATCTTATCAATATTCAGATAGCCATGGGGTCTGTCTACCCTGCGCCAGGTGTCTTTATCTGCAGCATCAATTTTGAGCGATACCCAATCCGCTTTCATTAAATCCTTTTTGACCTCATCCATCCATAACAGTGATGCATTCGTTATTACAGCAGGCTTATAGAATCCGCACCTCTCAATCTGCATCCTGTTTGTCCTCCCGATCTGGCAGTAAACACAGGAGTAAGAACAAATCTTGGGCGGTATATTATTTATCCCCAGGCTCCGGCCTAAGCGCCTTGACGGAACGGGTCCGAAAACTACCATCTGTTCGACACCCTCCAATTCTAAATATTTATATTCTTCTCTGTCCCCGGAACAATCTTATCAATAAACAAAATACCATCAAGATGGTCAATTTCATGGCAAAAAGCACGTGCAAGCAAACCTGTCCCCTCAAGCTCAACATTTTTACCGTTTTCGTTTAATGCTTTAACCTTTACCCGGTTTGGACGCTTGACCTCTCCTGTAATTCCAGGAATACTCAAACAGCCTTCAATATCCTGCTGCTCACCTTCCTGTTCTACAATTTCGGGATTTATCAGCTTGATAAGTCCTTCGCCTATATCAATGACAAGTGCTCTTTTCAATATCCCTACCTGCGGTGCAGCCAACCCTACGCCGTTTGCCTGATACATAGTTTCAGCCATATCGTCCAGCAGTTTGATAATTTTTTCATTAATCTCATCTACATACTTCGATTTCTTTCTCAGAACATCGTCCGTTTTATAATTGGCAATACGTCTTAGAGCCATAACTTAATCTCCTATAACCAGATTCCAACTTTACCATCCATGCAAAAGGTGCAGGCAAATCACCTGCTTCCTTTTGCATGGAGAGTATCCTTCTCATCATGGAAAATATACAAATCTTTATTTTGCCCTATACACTTTCAAATTTCTTCATTTCATCGGTAAGCCTCATCCATATGCTCGTAATCTCATTGGTTACAGCATTATTACCGGCCTCGATCGGAGTCTTGAATTCCTGCAAAGCTTTTACTATAGACGGATCAAAAGGTATCTTTCCAATAACGGGGAAACCTTCATTCCTGCAGAAATCTTCTATTTCTGAAGTTACTTCCGGATTCAAATTATATTTATTTATACAAACAAATGACGGTATTCCAAAATGTCTTGCTACGCCCAGAACCCTTTCCAGGTCACTTTTACCGGACCTTGTAGGTTCAGAAACCGCAACCACTGCATCCGCTCCTGTAATAGATGCAATAACCACGCACCCTATGCCTGGAGAGCCGTCAATAAGCACCCATTTTTCATTCTTTTTGTAATTATATATGTTCTTTCTTACCTCTGTTACAAGCTTGCCGGACCCTTCAGCTCCAATATCAAGCAGTGCATGGGAAAAGGTTCCTCTTGAGGTGCCGGATACAAATGTCTCTCCCGTCTTGACTTCCTCCAACCGTATTGCTTCCTGTGGACATACCAGTATACATGCACCACAGCCTTCACATTTCATCGGTATGATTTCAAATTCTTCACTGATAGCATTGAATCTGCATGTTTCTTTGCACAAGCCGCACTTTACACATGCCGCTGAATCAATCACAGCTTCCTTTGCGCCAAAATAGTTATCCTTCTTCAGAAGTTCACCTTTCAAGAGAATGTGCAAATTCGGTGCGTCAACGTCACAATCGGCAAGCATTTTATCCTGAACAAGAATGCTCAGTGATGAGACCAGGGTGCTCTTTCCCGTTCCTCCCTTTCCGCTTATAAATACAATCTGCTTCATTTCTCAGCACCCCTTTCTATCTTTTCATAAAGCTTTTCAAATTTTTCTTTCCACAAACCATTATTCTGTACAGGAAGAATACCTTTTGAATAGCCTTCGGCAATGTCCTGTGAAAAAGGTATTTCCATTAGCAGCTCAATCCCTTCATTTTCACAGAATTCGTGTATAAGTCTGCTGCTGTCGGAAGCCTTATTCAATACAACTCCAAAAGGCAAACCCATCTTTTTAACAAGCTGTGCGGCTATCTTCAAGTCATGGAGTCCAAAAGGCGTCGGTTCCGTTACAAGCACACAATAATCACATCCTTCAATAGACTGCACTACTGTACAGGAAGCCCCTGGTGAGCAGTCAAGTATCACAGTCACATCGTTTTTTATACGCTTTTTAAGTTCACGTATGATAGGTATGCTTATAGGCTCGCCTACGTTAAGCTTCCCCTGCAGGAATGTGCCATCCCCGTTTGCTTCAACAACTCCGATAGTCCTTTCCACTTCTCTGATTGCATCATTAGGACAGGCTATAACGCATGCTCCGCAGTGATGGCAGATTTCGGGAAACACAAGAACCTTACCCTTCACTACAGCAATTGCATTAAACTGACATGCCTTGCCGCAATAACCGCATGCATTGCATTTTGCCATATCCGCTTCAGGCACCGGTACTTTTACAGGTGAACTTTCCTTCAGTTCAGGTGTTAAGAATATTGCCCCATTGGGCTCTTCCACATCGCAGTCTATATACTGGCAAGACGGCAGTGACGCCGCCAGACTCGCAGAAACAGTCGTTTTACCCGTTCCTCCCTTTCCACTTAAAACAGCTATTTTCATCCCTGACCTCCTCATAAGTTCATACTATAAATCTGTTATACTTCTACTTTTTACAACGTATATTTAGGGCTTATGCCCATTTGTTTTGCAATTAAATCATATTATTATTCTGAGCATATGTCAATAATTATTGATATTCAATCGCTGCTGAGGGATAATCAATAATATTGCAGTATCCATAATACCGAGTTCTTTGAATAAAACAGTAAAGGTTGCTACACATGGAAAATACAATGTAAGTACGACTACTGCAGTAACCATCTGCATACTGCTTAACCCGATAGGTTCAAGCAGTGCAACTGCCGCATCCTTTCTGACTGTGCCAATGATCAATGCAGCCACTATTTCCCCGGGAAGGCCGAATACGCCTTTAACCACGGGGGAAAACAACTTGCCTATCCAGGCTATAACACCGGAAACATGCAAAAAGATTGATTATAAATATACCTCCCAGCACATTAGGTATCACTGAATAACCATGCAGACCTATTTTATGCAGCAATCTATCAAGGATTATAGCAACCCTTGGAAGGTAACCCAGATCTTCAATAAACCCAAACACCAGATAAAATAGGAATATATAAGGATATATAAGGCAGAACAATACCTAATGCCACAAACGCCCCTGTTGTCAAAACTCCCATAGCCCCTTCATAATCGAATGGATTTTAAGAAGTTTTTCCAGTTTGCCGGTGTCTATTTCGATTCCTTTATGCTTTGCATCATCCCACATGTTAACAACCAGCACCATCGGTTTGCCGTAATCCATTAATTGGAACGTGAGGTTCAAGTTTCTCTCAAGATTTGTTGAATCAACTACATTCACGAGTATGTCTCCTACTTCTATCATATCAGCGCGACTTTTTCGGATTCAGCTTCAGGATCAAGCTGATATGTACCAGGAACATCAATAATCTCATATTTCCGTGCATTGTATATCAAATACCCTTTTGCATACTGCACCGTAGTTCCGGGATAATTGGATGTGGTAACACTCACTCCTGTGAGATGGCTGAATATGGCACTCTTTCCCACATTAGGATTACCTATGAGAAGAATCTTCACTACTCATCCACCTCCACAAAGATTCTCGAAGCCATTCCGTACCCTATGGCAATTTCAGTATTTCCTACCGAAGCTATAACAGGGCCGAATCCAGCCAGCGCGCTTTTCTTTTGAATTCTCGCTCCTACACGAATGCCCAGAGCTTCAAGCCTGGTTCGCATCCCTACACCTCCGTTGATTGCTGCAAGTATTCCGGATTGTGAATTTTTCATCATAGAAAGTTGCAACCTTCTTTTTTGCATCATATCTGTACCCCTTTACAGCGAAATTGATAATCATTTTCAATTTGCTTTTAAAAAAATAACGCGTTTAGCATCTGTAAATGCTCAACCACGTTTTATTATTGAGCCAATGCCCATTTAGCCCCTTTTAAATTTTAATACTGATCCATCAAAAGCTATTTCCCCTATTTCAATCAAATTAATGAGAGATATAATTTTTTTGGGCTTTTGCCCATAATATATTTTAACACTAGTGCATAGATATGTCAATATGCGAAAAACTCTAATCAGAGATATGTAATTGTACTAACTTGCATTCATGTAATAAAGTAAAAGAGACTGGGATATAAAACTCCAGTCTCCACACACTGTTTTGGGAACATTTTTTATGCTTAATCAATACCTTCCCTGCCGTGTCTCCAGCAATTTCGCCTGCAAAACTTCTTTTTCTCACTGCGGGAGCAAACGATTCTTTTAGAATTACAGTTAGGGCAGTTAAATTCTCCATTCAATATTTTCTGAAAGTTTTCGTAGCTTTCACTCCACTGTTTTCCACAGTCAAGACACTTTACAGGACAGATATTACGCGTATAATTGCCTCCTTCAATTCTGATAGCCTTTCCATTTATAAGGCTGTCAGCAATCTTCTCTCTTGCAACATTCAGGATGCGTTGAAAAGTTTGCCTTGACACCTCCATCTTCTCAGCACATTCTTCCTGCTCCATGCCTTCAAGATCCTTTAGACGTATAGCTTCAAGTTCCTCGATACGAATAATATTCTCCTGCAAGGCATCAGCATCAATATCATAGGGAGCAAAGTATTGCACATTGGGTATGAACTCAACCTTTCTCCACTTTGTTGGCCTTGCCAAGCTTTTCATTCCCCTTTCTATATAAAACACCTAAAACTTCATTATCATTTTATCATTATTTTTAAATGATTAACAGCAGTATTTTGTATATGATAGGAGGAAAGAGGCAGGACATACCTCCTGCCTCTTTCCTGTGCACCATTAGAAGAATTCGTTATTCGGTCTCCTCATTGAGCATCTTCAAACGCTTCTTCACCTGTTGCAATTGGTTTTCCAGGAACTCCACCTGGCTACTCAGAAATTCCTTTTCATCTACTGCAGGTGCATATGCTGCGCCATATGCAGGGTAACCGTACCGCGCCCATCCCGGCATACCTGTAAGATAAAACATTCTCCTGAAACCCCGGCCTCTGCCAAAACCCATTCCGCAACCCACTGCCGGATTCATATAACCGGGTACTGGAAAACCCGCGCAAAACCCTGCTCCTCTGCCTGTCATCGGGCCCATGCCCATCGGACCGGTTCCATCTCCGAACGGCATAGAAAAACCTCCTCTCTTTTTTTATTTACTCATGAGCATGGTCACATTCAGTTTTTTCAACACCATATCCTTTTCCTGCACCTGGTGCACATAAGCTTTCTCCACCTACAAGCATATCCTTCTCCAGTTTTTCTATTACTTCATCTAGCTTTCCGTCCACTCCCATAATCGTTTCTATACCCAGTTCATCGAAAAAACCTTGTGCTCTTGTCCCCATACCACCGCAGACAATTCATTTAACACCCTTTTCATGCAAAAACTGAGGAATATAACCCGGCGAATGTCCAGGATTTTCAACTTCCACCCTTTTCAATGTTTTGCCATTTTCAATATCAACCAGAGTAAAGGACGGACATCTTCCGAAATGCGGAGAAACATGTCTCCTGTCTGTAGAAATTGCTATACGCATAGTAAAACCTCCATTAAAAAGATTTTATTTCTGTCCTCCCTGTAAACCCATGCCGTAATGGGAAGGAACTGTTGTATTGATTTTTTCAAGAAGCCCCTTTTTGAACTTTTCAATATTTTCTTTTACTGAAATATCAGCCCCGTGATAAGCTTCAATATTTGCAGCCTTTAAAACATTCATGGCATTTGGTCCTACATTGCCCGTGATTACCGCTGCCACTGCCTTATCAACCATAAGCTGCCCCGAAGTGATCCCAGCCCCGCCGCCAGAAGCTGCTGCAGCGTTTTCTATTACTACATATTCCATTGTATCGATATCTGTAATAACAAAATATGCCGCTCTTCCAAATCTAGGATCCATTGTACTATCCAATGAATCTCCCTTCGACGAAATACAAACCTTCATAATAATTTATCCTCTCCTTTAATATGTAATTTTTATTGGCTTATGCCCATTATTAATTCTAATATTATATTGGGCATATGTCAATTATTTATAAGTATTTTGCAATTTATTTTTTATGACATGAAAATTTAGAAGACTAATAACGGACGCTTCCAATTACGATTACGATAATGGTCATAACAAGGAAATTGCCCCGTCCCGAACCCCGGAAATTTCTACTTCTGCTAACCTTAAGGACCACCTGATTGCCCAGCTTTCATTTACAAACCTTAATTCTGAGGATAGGAAAACTGCACGCTATATCATCAATAACATTGATGAAAACGGATATTTGCTTTTAAATAATAAAGTTCTTTCAGAAGAAGCAGGAGGCAGTTGACTATATAAAGCTGCTTGAGCCAAAACCCGAAAGACTATTCGGGTCCAACCGGAACATACAGTATATTATCCCGGATGTCACAATCAAACAAATTGACGGCGCATTTATAGTACTGGTCAACGACACCTGCGCCCCGCGCCTCCGGGTGAACGACTTTTACAGGAAAATGCTCGCAAACCCATCAGATATTGATAGGGATACCTTAGAATTTCTCCAAAATAATTTTAGTAAGGCTGTGAAACTAATAAAGTCAATTGGGGACAGAAAGAATACCATCTACAGGGTAGCATCAGAAATTCTGTCCGTACAGCACGATTTTTTCAAAGACGGTCCTATGCACTTAAAGCCTTTGACCCAGGCCGATATAGCCCAAAAGCTCGGAATACATGAATCCACTGTGAGCAGGACCGTAAACGGAAAATTCATGGATACACCAAGGGGAATCTATGAGTTTAAATACTTTTTCAAAAGCGGTATGACCAATACCAAAGGGCTCACAGTGTCTTCAGAGAGTATAAAGCGGATGATAAGATCAATTGTTGAAAACGAAAATAAGGCCGCACCGTATAGTGACCAGGACATTACCGGCATCCTATCAGGCAAGGGAATAGACATTTCCCGGAGAACCGTTGCCAACTATAGAGGCGAACTGAGAATCCTGCGGGCAAATAAAAGGAAGAGATATTAGAAAAGGTCCCTTGCCGTAAGTGGGACCTTTTCATACGGTCATTCCTGCCTTAGTATTTTTTTCTTGCTGATATACTCCTCTTCGCTGATTTCACCCCTTGCATAACGCTCTTGAAGAATATCCAGGGAACTATTTCTATATTCACCTCCCTGGCCCCTATTCTTACCTGCCAGCCTGAGAACAATAACTGTAATTACTACAACCGCTGCTATCCACAAGAGGTTCATCCCTAGCATCCAGAGCCATGAATACCCGTAACCATAACCAAACATATGCCACATCAGAAATCACCTCATTAATAGTCTATCCCACCGTTACAGGATTATTTGCAGATTAGGGACCCATTAATTGTCAGCAGCTATCGTGCAAGCTTTCCCTGTAACCTGCTGAAAAACAAAAGAATATACACCGCTGCTCCGGCTAGTATCGCTACGCTAAAACCAAACTTCATAGAGAAGACGGTAGCCAGCGTCGAACCGAGAACCGATGCAAGCCCGTTAATTCCCCACATAAAGGGGATTGCCTTGTCTTCCCTGCCTGATTTAATCCTGGCAATGCCACTGGGAAAAGGCATTCCCATAAAGAAGCCTGCCGGAAACAGCACCAGAACCGCAAGCATTACCTTGTCCAGCACCCGCTTCAGTCCCGGCAGGACAGCAATATAGTTTAATCCTGCAACCACCAACAAGGCACCAATGGCTGCTGCCATTTCCGGTACATATCTGTTATACTTACTGAGTTGTTTGCTTCTGCTTATCAGGCTGCCTATACCGCTGCTGGCCAGAAGAACCGGTACCGCAACAGAAAATGCAAGGGACGGGCTTCCAAAGAACAAAGACATCTTCTGGATTACCGGAATCTCCACCATTATATAGGCTATACCCAGAGCAGAAAAATATACTATTCTGCTGTCTCTCACCCTGTACCCGTTAAACCGGCTGAATACCATGATTGCCATAACAGCAGCAGCAATAATAGCAAGGAGCAGCTTTGGAACAAACCTGTCATAATTGTAGAAGAAAGGGCTGTCATCAACCACCGGACCCGCATTAAACGGTATTTTATCCAGCAGTTCATCAAAGCTGTTCCCTTCTTGTCCGAGTGTTTTGTATTCACCTATCTCCATAACGCCAGGCAGATGAATATACTGCCTTCCCTGCGCCGAAACCACTTTATTCAAAGTATCCAACTCTTCATCCGTAAACTGTTCTTTCTTGAAAACAAGTACCGGCATGGATACCGCCGGGGCATGCCCGGTATGCCCGCTGTGGTTCATACCGTTGACTATAACAAAATGCCTTGAGATATCCTCCTCTTAGTAAATGCTGAAATAAATCAAAGTTCCGGCTGCGCCGCCGGCCACAATTATTAAATACTCAAGGAGACTGACCCTTGAAGGACCTTCTCCGGTATCAGGTTCATTTCTCTTTGCCTTTCTTTTTAGTAACGAGCCCGTCACTATTGATGCTGTTATTATCGCAAGGCTTGTCACATGGGCTACCGTGAAAGGTCCGATAACCACCGGATTTGTCCTGAAGAATTCAATTGCTGCCCTTATCAGCGAAAAGCCGATTAAATACCTGATAAACAACTGCCCGTCATATTTTGTTCTGCCCCTGCTCCACCACAGATACGTGAACAACGCCAGGTTCAACAGGG
The DNA here is from genome assembly GCA_013540605.1 of Bacillota bacterium. GTDB lineage: Bacteria > Bacillota > Clostridia > Ch29 > Ch29 > Ch29. The sequence goes on along the minus strand of JABVCK010000029.1, from coordinate 199,411 downwards.
CTTCGTATAACTGGGCAGGGTGCAGCAGCTGGGAGCCCACCATCACGCCCCACGGATAAGCCTTATCCATTGGAACCCCGAAAACGTCGCAGCCAATCCTGCCTATAGCCTGCCACAAAATTATTGCCGGAGCAAAGGCGTCTGCGGTTCTCCAGAAACCTATTCCTGTTCTTCTGGTATACCAGACAGCAAATATGATGCCCGCTATAAGCACTCCCTGTATGGACAGGCCGCCATTATAAACGGCAAAGATCTCCAATGGGTTTTGCCGGTAATAGCCGGGACTGAACACTAAAACATATAAATCCAAGGAGGGCCTTAGATTCGTTTATTATATAGAGCAAGAACCTTGCCAACTCCCTTTTACCCTCTTAAACGTGTATTTTACAAGAAATTATCAATAATTTTTTAATTTGTTGTGTGGCATATGCCGCAGTTGACGGTTTATTTCACACAAATCATACTTCTGTAACATTAAAGAAACGGAAGCAATATACTATAATGAATAGCCAATACTTTATCTATCCGGAGGTGAAAAAAATGTACTACTACCCGCCAGCCGCCGCTCAAATGCCCGGCAGTAATCATCCGACGGGCAATACACAGATTCCGCAGATGCCGATACTCGGATACAATAACTTCCCGCAGTTAATCCAATACATTTATAAAGCAATAATTGGTGAAGCGACTGCAGTCGACTTTTACTCAAGGCTGCTGAAAGACGCTCCCGACGAAATCAGCAGGGATTTCATTGAAGAGGCGTTGAATGACGAGAAGAAACACCTGAACGCTTTTCTTAAACTTTACAAGCATTTTTGCTCACAATATCCCCAATACGCTATCGATCCTATGCAGTATCCGGACTATAAAACGGGTGTGTTGATGGCGATGAAGGATGAACTTGAAGCGGCCGAGTTTTATAAGAACGTAATACTCTCGTCCGTGGACCCTCTGGTGAGGGATACCTTTTTCTACGCTATGGGCGACGAATTGAGACACGCCACCATGTTCAGCTTCCTTTATCATAATTAATTAAATGTTTGAATTATTGATTATCTCTACGATCGACTAAAGCCCACTGTGTTTTGTAAAACACGGTGGGCTTTAAGTCAATTATTATTTATATCGTGCCTTTTGAGCCATCCCCATGAAGTGCTGTTCACTCGGATATTCCTATAGAAGAACATGTCGTTAACAATATCCAGTCTTATGTTATCAAATCAAATAATGCTTTAGGCAAATATGGATTTTGTTGTTAATATCCGTATCAAAATAGCAGGATTTTTTGCCATACTATTGAATAAATTGATTTAGGTTAAAAATATAACCAATTCTTAGCACTTCAGCAAAACATATGCAGCGTGAAGCTGCGTTTTACCTACACCTTACAGAAGAATAAACTTATAAGGAGCAAGAGAGTAAAAAATGGATAGAAAATTCAAAGGCAGCTCTTTAATAATAATTGCAGCGTTCTTATACGGTATTAATGTAGTAGTTGCAAAAATTGCCTATAACGAAGGAGCAAATACTATATATGTTCTTGCAATGCGATTTTTAATAGCTTCCGTGTTGCTATGGATATACGGTTTGGTATTTCGTGGGAAGGACAAGGTCAGGGTTGACCGCAGCCAGGCATTTGTTCTTTTTGTTATTGGCGGAATTGTTTATGATAGTACCAAAGCAAGCGGTCGCTTTAACCCTGGCACTGCTTGGGAGTATTATTATGGTTTGGTCTCCGGTTTCGTATATAAACTGGGTGGGGGTATTTCTTGCTTTCTGCTCCTGCCTGAGCTTCGGAACAGAGCTGATCATGCTGGGGAGCAAGTTCGCCAGAAAGCTTGATAACGTAGACTCCATCACTGTTACCACTTATCTTACTACTGCTGCGACAATATCTCTCCTTCTGACAGGTTTTTTGACCGGTAAATTTAACGTAAACGTTTCACCAAAGGGTTGGCTGGCTATATTGGTAACGGCTGTTTTTTCCACAGTCATATCAAATATCCTGTTTTTTATGGGCCTCAGGGAAATCGGCTCTTCAAGGACATCTATCCTCAGCACGCTTGAACCGGTTGTCTCAGTTTCTTTAGGAGTTATTGTCCTCAGGGAGTCTTTGACTCTATTACAGACATTGGGAATAAGCATGATAATTTCTGCAGTTCTTTTGATATACAGCGTTAAACCTAAGAAAGAAATGCTAATACAGGAAGAATAATTCTTTTTTCAGTTCATAGTTTTAAGTCCCAGCGTTCTTCTATCAGATGTTTTCCCCATATATCATGTTCTTCAGTACCTGTCAGCTCAAAACCATATCTTTTATACAGGTGCCGTGCCGCTTCCAGTATGCTTAGCGTCCATAGATAAACCAGCTTGTAGTTTTTCTCCCTGCAGAATTCAACGGCGGTTTCCATCAGCCTGTTCCCCAAGCCCTTTCCCCTCATCTCGGGCTCTATTAAGAACCACCGCAGCTGCGAGGTTGTGTCATCAACCCTGACAATTGCAATCGAGCCCACAGGCTGCCCTTGGGACTCTGCGATCCAAATATTCTCCGCACCCTCATCATAGGTTTCCAGAAATTTGCGTACCGCGTCTCCTACGTAGCTCTCAAAGGTTGAGTCAAATCCGTATTCATCGGCATATAAGTCCCTATGCCTTCTGATTATGTAGTCTGCCTCCTCAGGCTTAAAGGGGCGGATTTTAGCATGATATCGATCTAAACCCCTGATTTCATGAACGTTCGGTGAAAGCCCATCCTTCATATTTCTATCCCTCCCCTGATATTTGGAATAATTATACTCAATATACTTGACTATGTCAACTATCCGATATGTTATTTCCGGTATGTTATTCCCCTAAAATCGTGTTTGCAATGGGTTCTCCCGGGGGGACCATCGGGAATACCTTTTCATCCCTGCTGATTTCGCAGTTAATTACAACAGGACCATCAAGCTCTAGAGCCCTTGATAGGACGCTCTCCACTTCTTCTTCCTTAGTTATGGTTAGACCAACGGCGCAGAACGCGTCAGCCAGTTTTACAAAGTTGACCGGACTGTTCAGTTGGGTACAGGAATACCGGCTACCATAGAACATATCCTGCCATTGGTATACCATACCAAGGGCATGGTTGTTAAGAACCACAACAATAATCGGGAGGTTGTTTTCTACTACTGTAGCCAGCTCGTTGCAGTTCATAAGGAAACTTCCATCCCCTGCGATGTTGATCACCCTTTTATGGGGCATGCCTACCTGGGCACCTATACTGGCACCCAAACCATAGCCCATGGTTCCAAGCCCACCGGAGGAAATATACGTACGGGGCCTTGTATATTTGTAATATTGAGCTGCCCAGATCTGGTTCTGTCCCACTTCAGTTGTAATTATTGCTTCTCCCTTTGTTAATTCATATATCTTCTCCATTATGTATTGTGGTTTCAGCCCGCCATCTCTTTTGTATTTAAGGGGGTATTGCTGTTTCCAACCTATAACCTGGTCCACCCACTCTTCTCTGATAACCCTTTTAACATGCGAATTCAGCTGGCTAAGCACTTTTTTTACGTCGCCCATGATATGACAGTCGATTTCGATATTCTTACTTATTTCTGTGGGGTCAATATCAATTTGTACTATTTTTGCGTTTGGTGCAAACCTTTTAACATTGCTTACCACCCTGTCACTGAACCTGGCACCGACTGCGATTAGCAGGTCGCAGTTAGTGGCAGTCAGGTTTGATGCCATAGTTCCGTGCATACCAATCATTCCGGTGAACAACCTATGGGTTCCGGGAAAGCAGCCTAAACCCATCAGGCTGCATCCGGTTGGGGCATCAAGCATTTCTGCAAATTCAACCAGTTCATCCGCTGCCCCAGAACATCCAACTCCTCCTCCTGCATAGATAAAGGGTCTTTTGGACATGTTAATCAGGTCTGCTGCCTGTGCAATACTGTCCGGCGAAATAGGAATATCCTTTACTTTCCTGTCTTTATGAGTTATTCTTTTATATTCGGTAATGTGGGCAGTAATATCCTTTGGAATATTTATCAAAACTGGCCCGGGTCTTCCGCTTTTCGCTATTTCGAATGCACTGCGTACCGTATCCGCTAGGTTGCTTATATCCTTTACAATAAAGTTGTGTTTCGTTATGGGCATAGTAATACCCATTATATCAACCTCTTGAAAACTGTCTTTCCCTAAAAGAGATAATGGTACATTACCGGTAATTGCGACAATTGGTATAGAGTCCATAAAAGCGGTTGCTATGCCCGTCACAAGGTTGGTTGCCCCAGGTCCGGAGGTTGCGAGACAGACGCCAACCTTACCCGTTGCCCTTGCATATCCGTCTGCAGCATATACTGCTCCCTGTTCATGGGATGTCCGTATATGTCGCAAAACATTTCTTTGCTTGTATAGTTCATCATAGATATTGATAACCGCCCCTCCCGGGTAACCAAAAATCGTATCAACTCCCTGTTCTCTTATGCATTCAAGCAAAATTCGGGCGCCGTTAAATCGCATCTTCATCACCTCCGAACTGTGCAATATTTAGGATGTTTCTCCTATGTCAGTCCTTTATCATTTTTTCCCAAATTCCATCATCTTTCTTAACTCTTTTCCTACTTCTTCTATCGGATGGCTTTGTTCCATCTTTCTTCGGGCGCTAAAAAAAGGCCTGTTTGCTTGATTTTCCAGTATCCAGGATTTAGCAAAGGACCCATCCTGAATTTCTGCCAGTACTTTCTTCATTTCCTTCTTTGTTTCATCGGTGATAATTCTTTTGCCGATCAGATAATCACCATATTCGGCTGTGTCACTTATTGAGTATCTCATATAGCTCAATCCACCTTGATACATCAGGTCTACAATTAATTTCATCTCATTCAGACACTCAAAATATGCACTTTCAGGCTGGTAACCTGCCTCTACAAGCACCTCAAACCCTGCTTTAATCAATTCACAGATACCTCCGCACAATACCGTCTGCTCCCCGAAAAGGTCTGTTTCGGTTTCCTCTTTAAAGGTAGTCTCAAGAATACCTGACCGCCCTCCTCCTATAGCCGACGCGTAAGCCAAAGCCAGTTCTTTTGCATTTCCCGTTACGTCTTGATGCACAGCAACCAGGCAAGGGACACCTTTACCTTCGGTATATTGGCTTCTAACCGTATGACCGGGACCCTTAGGCGCTACCATAAATACATCTATATTCTGAGGGGGCACCACCTGCCCGTAATGGATATTAAAACCATGGGCAAAAACCAGGGATTTTCCCTCCGAAAGATTTGGTTCAATACTCTCTTTGTAAAGTTGGGGCTGCTTGTCATCGTTAACAAGGACCACCGTAACGTCAGAGCTTGCTACTGCTTCTGACACGATCATAACCTTTAATCCAGCCTCTTCAGCCGGTGTCCATGACTTGCTGCCATTATACAGACCTACAACAACATTAACGCCGGAATCCCTTAGGTTTAAAGCGTGAGCATGACCCTGGCTGCCATAACCCACAACCGCAACCGTTTTCCCTTTCAACAACTCAAGATTACAATCCTTTTCATAATACATTTTTGCCATTCAATATTCCCCCTGACTTTAATTTATCATTGTACTTTTTCATACACCTCTTTATAACAGCTAGATCCTTGATTCCCTCTCTCCAGTGCGGCTAAGCCGGTCCGTACCACTTCAACTATTCCATATGGCTTCATAAGATTGATGAAAGCAGATATTTTACCATCATCTCCTGTTATCTCCACGATTAGAGTTTCCTCTGCAACATCTACTATCTTAGCTCTAAAGAACTTAGCTGTTTCCCCTATGAAGACCCTGTCCGTCGGCCCAGCCTTAACCTTAACCAGAGCCAGTTCCCGCCGTATGGAAGTCTGTATCTTCATTTCAACCACAGCTATTACATCCACCAGCTTGCACAGTTGTTTCTTCGCTTGATCCAGTGTGTGTTCATCACCTTCCAGCACAAATGTCATCCGCGATAAAGAGGGGTCTTCAGCCTCCCTCATCGACAAACAGCTTACATGATAGCCCCTTCGCGCAAGAAGACCTGAAACTCGACTTATAACGTTAATCTCATTGTTGACTATTAGCGACAACACGTAATGGTTCATTAACCCACCTCCTTTCTCTCTTCCTCATTTTTGCAATTACATTTTGCAATCGCCTATTATTTGAGTATTATTAAATAAAAACGCCCCTGCAAGATTATAACTTGCAGGGGCGTAGTATGCGCCACGCGGTACCACCCTGTTTATTTCTATGTTAAAACATAGAAACCTCTCTCTCCAGGTTCAATCAAACCCTTGCCTGTAACGGGGCTTACCGTCTATCCCTTACTTGAAATTCAGGAATGCAGCTCAGGAGGGATTCGTATTTGGCTCCAGCACCGGTTCACACCACCCACCGGCTCTCTGAAACTGGTTGGCTAAATACCAGCCTCCTTCATAGCATTTTTTAGTATAATTTAGTATAATTGAAATAAATTTTAGCATCATATCGCAACGGTGTCAATAGTATATTTAATAAAAATATTATTCAACTAAGCCTATACGTCCGCCCTTTCGTAAATATTCGAGCGATTTAAGCACAAAGAACACCTTAATCTCTTCTTTAAGCCTATTCAGCGAAGACAGTATTTCCGGCAACGGAGTATTGTTCTCTATTAGCTGCGCTGCTTTCATTACGAGGAATCCAAGACCTATTGACAGGGATTTGGAATCTATTACGTGGAGGTTTAAACCGATCTTCCGTGCATTCTCTTCAAGGTTTTTCACCATCGAATAAGTCCCGCTCAAACCACTGGATATATGTATAGATATGATATCCATGAACCCTTCCTCTTTTAGCTTTGCCAGCAGCTCCAATATCTTGCCTGCGGATGGCAGAGAAGTTTTGGGAATCTCCCGGGGCAAAGAATCGTAAACCTCTTCCGGTGTAATATCAACACCATCTGTGTACGTGTTTTTTTGTAAACAACGTGCAGGGGAATTACATTTATGCAGTATCTTCGGACAATATCCCTAGGCAAATCACAGGTGCTGTCGGTTATCAAAGCTATCCTTCTCATGGAATACCCCCCTATAATCGCGCTATTTAATATTTTAGCATATAACTACAGTTCGACACGTACTCGTGAATACCTTTGTTTTTATTTCCAACCATCTCTTAAAAATTATATGTTTCAGCAGCAGACCCGATAATTTTACTTTTCCCCGGAAATTGAGGGTTCTCCCTAAAGGGCTTTTCCTTCCTTTACCCTGCCAAAAAAATCCTCCTGCCCGAATTGGCCGCTTTTCAACACGATTTCCAGTCCGTCAAACAACGCTTTATCCGAATAGCACCTGCACAGCGGCGCCCCCGGCGCAATCAGCGTGGACATCTCAAGACCGAGTATGTCAAGGTGTTTTGTGACACTGCCCGATGTATCCCCGCCACACACCAGGATTCTCCTCGACCGTTTGTTGAGCATAATTTCCCTCGTCAGTTCTCCAAGACAGTCACCGATAATTTTCCCCACATCTGCCTTATTGCTTTTCTCTTCCTTAACTGCATCATTGAGCCTTTGGAGTTCCGGATCTTCGGGACCAAGAGCGGTAAATATAACTACATCCCTGCTTTCATCGATCATTGCCAGGGCATCATTCAGTGTTATGTCAGATAAGATACTCAATATTAAGCATCCCTGTTATTCAGGACCGTATTCTGCTATTTCCCGAAATAGCTTTTTACGCCCGGATGTACCGGAGGTCCTAATTTTTCGAATGTTTCGGTGTCCTCCTGGATCTCAGCCCACATGGGATGACCGTCGGCTAGGGTTTTCCGGTTTTCCGGTTTGAAGGTTACTTTTAGTATTTCTTCCATGATACCCGCATCGACGTTCTTGTTTGCTATCCAGTAGACGCTGAAATATGGCATCTGTACGGGCTCATCCACACCCTTGTAAACACCCGGCTTGAGGGTATCGGCATAGTAGAAAGGCGCTGCTTTGATTATCGTATCCATTTCCTCATCCGTGAAGGGAATAATATATATGTCAGAAGTTTCTGCCAGTTCACTGACTGCCCCCGATGGAGCTCCGCTCTGTGCGAATGCATCTATCCTTCCTTCCTTAATTGCATATCCAGCATCCGCAAAGGCCAGGAACTCTTTCTTAACTTCTATTCCTTGGCTAGCTTTTTACCAATTGCGAGATTCTCACCCTTCATGTCGTTGAAGATAATTCTAACGGCCTCTTCCTTTACTTTTGCTTCCTTAACCATTACTTCTACGATCCCTTCGGCAATCTTCCTTTTCTGTTCCTCTGTCCTTCCTTCTAGCATGTTCACGTGTATAATCGGCAAGCTCTGTTCACCTCCTTCTGTTCTTTAACCCCCGCTCATAGCCGGAAATACTTTTACCCTGTCACCATGCTGGAGTATATAGCTGTCAAAAGTGTTTACTCCGTTTATTATTACTATATATTCGTTTATTTCATCGATACCGTTTTCCGTCAGCAGGTCCCGTACGGTTTTGTCATCGTCCAGGTTGATTTCCTTAACTATACTTTCACTTCCGGCAAATATTTCTAACTTCACGCTTTTCATGCAATCATCCCATTCTTACTCGAAATTGAATACTTCCTTCAACTCTTCATTGGGAACATCAAACACCGTACCCGATGCCGGATTTTCCTCAGTATAGAAGAACTCAGGGAGCCTATCATCAGCTTCGTTTAGCCCTGCACCTCTGTTAAACCTTCTCTCCCTTATCAGGGTGTCCTTTGCCACCTGTTTCATATCTTCCACAGAGCATGGTTTTCCTGTCATGCTTTCCATCAAATCGCCAAGGAGCTGCAGCTCTCCTTTGATCGCTCCTCCCACAAAGAAACAGGTCCCAATGCAATCATGAAGCGTGTTTACTATCTGTGCATTCCTTGAAGCCTCTACCTGACCTTCCGGTTTTTTATGGTCAACCGGCGAGCGGAGGGTTTGACCTGCGGTATGGTCACCACCCATGGGTGATGTTGCATAGGTGACGCCCAGTCCTTTAATAGCCCTTGGGTCATAGGCCGCCAACACCTGCCCCTTTGCCACGGGTACACGCTTTACCCCAAGCACTTCGCCGGCAATCGCTGCCCCGGATCCGATAATTTTACCCAGGTAGGTATCATTCTGAACCTCTTCCAGCAGTTTTACTGCGCCTTCTCCATCTCCAAACGGGATGATTCCAGCTTCCATCGCAACTCCAATTGCTCCTCCGATATCTATGGTATCAAGTCCAATATCATTGCAAAGGTAATTGAGTTTTCCGATGGTATCAAGACTTGAGATCCCGCAGTTGGAACCCAGCAGCCCTATGGTCTCATATTCGATAGGCGATACTATGGTTTTACCGTTTTCATCAGGGAATACGTTGGAGCATCTTATCAGGCAACCCGGCATGCAAGCATGGCTGGGTCTACCTTCTCCCTTTCTGGATGTTATCAACTCATACAGTTTTTGTCCGTTAATTTCCTCTGCACCCTCAAAGCTGCCGGTGCTGAAGTTACGGGTCGGAAGCGCGCCAAGACTGTTTGTCAGATTCACCAAACCTGCAGTCCCGAGTTTTGTATATGAATTTGCAACCTGCTCATTATTGACTATCAATTCCGCCATGGCGCTTCTGGTTTTCTTGAACAACTCTTCGTTGGCAATTTCCGGTCCCTTGGCTACACTGTCGTCTATGACTACCGCCTTGATTCTTTTTGAACCCATTACGGCGCCTAGGCCGCCCCTCGCAGAATACCTGGAAGGTACGCCTTCGTTATCCGTATTCGCAATACCGGCAGCACGGTACAGTCTTTCTCCGGCGGGTCCAATTATTATCATCCCTACCTTACCGCCAAAACGTTCCCTCAACTTGTCTGCGGCTGAATATACCCCTACCTCTTTCAACTCTTCGGTCTTAACCAGTTCCACCTTGTCTTCCGATACATAAATCGTAAACAACCCGTTATCCGCAGGCTGGCCTTCAATAATCAGCGCCTTAATCCCTAACCTGCCAAGCTTGTATGCCGTTGTTCCGCCGGCATTGCTTTCTTTGATTGTGCCTGTAAGGGGGCTTTTGCCACCTATGGATATTCGGTTTACACAGGAGGCAGTCGTTCCTGCGAGGACGCCGGGCGCTATAATAAGCTTATTCTTAGGCCCCAACGGATCACAGGTGGGATCTACTTCTTCCTCCATAACCTTGCTGATTAACGCTCTTCCCCCAATCATTTCCCATCCTTTGGGGCTAGCTTCTTCCCTAATTTCGTTGTTTGCCAGATTAATTCTGATAATTTTTGACACGGTCAGACCTCCTCATTTTTTAATCATCAAACAGGTGTTTCTTTATATCCTTGAGATGTTTCTTTACGACCTGTTCTGCCTTTGCAGGATTTCTTTCTTTTATTGCTTCAAAGATCTCCTTGTGTTCAGCCTTATACTTCTGTATCCGGCCGTCCTTCTGCAAGCTCTTGAGTTTCAAATTGCCCCATAACCTGCCTAAACGCTCACTGTTTATGCTCTCTTCAAACTTATATAACGCTTCGTTATAAGCTGCCTTTGCGATCAATAGATGAAAACTCTCATCAAGCTTTTCAAACTGTATGAAGTCCTTGTTGTTCATAATATCACTCTTGATGATTATATCCTCCAGCTCTTGAATGTCCTCATAGGTTGCACGCTGCGCCGCGAGCCGTGCAAGCTTTGGCTCAATTATCATACGCGCCTCAAAAACCTCCTGGGGGCTGGTCCCTCTATCCAAATCCTCTATCACCACATCTGTGTGTTCCCTTGCTGACGGTATGCTTACAAACGTCCCCAGTCCTGTTTTTACTTCAATCATTCCTAGTATTTCCAATGCCGTTAGAGCTTCCCTCACAGTTGAGCGGCTCACTCCAAACTGATTAGCCAGCTCTCTTTCGGATGGAAGCCGTTCGCCTGTTTTGAGTTTTCCCTCTTCGATTAAATTTTTTATCTGCTCTGCTACCAAAACATACATCTTTTCATTTTTCACAGGCGTGAACATTATTCAACACTTCCTTTATACAGGTTTAGTGGTCCTACCACCTGACAGCCTAACTCCACTATTACTTAAATAATAGACTAAACAGCGAACATTAACAACCTCTATTTGAGCAAAATAGCGTGCATTTTCATTGCCTAGCCCGGAAATACTAATTATTTTAAGCTATTTCTCAGGTGCACACCAATACGGGGGACCCTTTCCCCTGCACCCCTTCCTGTTTTTATTGCATAAAGTATATTTTCTTATGCAATAAAAACAGAGGGTATATCATAAGCGATATGCCCTCCGTTAAACAGACTTTCTAGTCCAATTCCTTTATTGTTTCGTTGTACACTACTCCGCGCTTTTTCAGTTCTTCCATAACTGTCTTGAACACCCCATGGTTTTGCCCAACGAATTCGGGCGGACATATGCCCTTACGGTCGTATTTGCCTTCGGCAATCTGTCGGGCCATGACGGCGCAGGGGAAGCCGGTGGCACGGGCCATTGAAGTAGTTTTCGTTTTATCGTCAAAGTAATCCAAGAGGTCGTATGTGTAGAGCAGCCGTTTTCCATCCTTCTTACCCTCTACTTCAATACGCATTACAGTGAACTCCCTTTCTCCTTCCTTAAGCTTCCATGCCGGGAACAGGAGGCTGGCCGTAACGTCGATCGGCCTGATGCTCATACCTTTAACGTTTATTGGTTCATAGCTGAAAAATCCGGTTTCTCTCAACATTCTCATCCTGTCAACGTGGCCGGGAAATCTCAGGGTTTTCTCCTTCATGAACGGAATATTCATTGTATAGGCAAGACTTCTCAGTCCATCGGTGTTAAAGGCCTCAAGGGTACCTACACCGGGCAGGTCGATCAGTTCCAAATCCGACAGCGCAGGTTTGACGACAACTTTGCCGTGCTCTACCATTCTGGACGGGCGCAGGTATTCGTCTATCACGTCAATGGCAGAGAATACTATCTTGTATTCATAGGGCCACTCCCTGACCACCGGCAGCCCTCCAACAAGAATAAGGGCACGTTCTGTCTCATCAAGCAGGCTGTCTACGTAACCGATTATCATATTGCTCATGCCAGGCGCCACTCCGCAGTCAACCACTGCGGTAACACCCTTGCTCTTGGCCAGGTCGTCCAGCTCCATAAAGTCTTCCGGCGCAAATGATATGTCGGAAATGTTCTTTCCTGCTTCAATGACTGCTTTTAGCATGTTGATACCCATAAAACCCGGTACGGCTCCGACCACCTGGTCATAATCCTTAACCAGATCCTTTATGGTGCCTGCATCGGAAAGATCAGCCCTGACACCTTTTACGGGAGCTTCTCCTGCCAGGCGGTTTAAAACCCCCTCGTCCCTATCCGCTACCGTCACTTCAATGTGGGGATCCTTTGCCAGGTCTTTAGCCATTACTCCTCCAACCAGGCCTCCGCCCAATACTATAACACGCATTTTTATCTCCTCCTATCTTTAAGATACTCCTCTTCAGGATATCAATTTTACCAGCTAATTGGCTTCACTTGCGCTTTCCATAGCCTCATCGGGAAGCTTCTCTATAGTAAACCCTGTAATTCCGTATGCTATTGATATCAGAGGATTTATCCAGTTCAGAAATGCGAACGGCGCATACAGAAGGGGAGATACGCCCAGTGTAGCCAGCATATAGGCTCCGCAAGTATTCCACGGTATAAGAGAGGATGTCAGAGTACCTGAATCCTCAAGGCACCGGGAAAGGTTTTTGGGATGCAGTTTTCTCTTTTCATATTCTGCCTTGAACATTCTGCCCGGGAGTACTATCGCAAGATACTGGTCGGGCATAATTACGTTTGTAAAAATACAGGAAAAAACCGTAGTCGCTATCAGGCTGCCTGTACTTCTTACAAAGGCAAGAAGTCTTTCAGATAAAACCTCCAGCAGACCCGATTTTTCCATTATCCCTCCAAAGGCCAGGGCGCACAGCACAAGGGATATTGAATACAGCATCCCGTCAAGGCCTCCCCTTGACAATAGACCGTCAACCACTTCCACTCCTGTTTCAGAAACGTATCCATAATGGGCGGCATTGATCAGGTCACCAAGGGAAGCACCCTGGAATAGAAGACCGGAGAGGAATCCAAGAATTACGCCCCCGACCAGACCGGGTATAGCAGGCATCTTAAACGCCACCATCAATATAACGGCCAGAGGCGGTATGAGAAGGACCGGACTAATATTAAAGTTTGCCGACAATGCATCTAGAATCTCGTTGATCTGTGTTATGTCAAGCTCCTTGCTGGCAAATCTCGCCCCAAGTATACCATAAAGCACTAAAGCAATCAAAAGGCTGGGACCTGTAGTATAAACCATGTGTTTAATATGGTCAAAGAGGTTGGATCCTGCCATAGCAGGAGCTAGATTTGTTGTATCTGAAAGGGGCGACATTTTGTCACCGAAATACGCCCCGGAAATTATTGCCCCGGCTACCATGGGCAGTGGTACTCCGAGACCCTGGCCGATACCGATAAGAGCAATACCGACGGTTCCGGCGGTCCCCCAGGAGGAGCCTGTAGCGAGGGAAACAATAGCGCATATTATGCACGCAGCTACCAGGAAAAACCCGGGAGAGATGATTTTCAGACCGTAATAGATCATCGTAGGAACAACCCCCCCAATGATCCAGCTGCCTATCAGCATACCGACTATCAGAAGTATTAAAATCGCTTGCATAGACATCATTATTGTATTTATCAGACCCTTTTCCAATGATAGCCAGGAATGGCCCAAACGCATTGCAACGAGCGCGGCTACCAATGCTGCTCCAACAAGCGGTATATGTGGACTTGCTTCATACTTAAGAATGGATACTGCTAGGAAGAGTACCAGACACGCTATAGGGATAAGTGCTTCAAATAGAGTTGCCTTCCTAATCTCTTTTGTACTCATTTAAATACCCCCTTGTATTTTGGCTAAATAAATGCTGCTATCTCTGCCCTCCTTTCCTGAAATGTATATTTTTCTTGCTTCAACAACTGTATACCCTTGGCATGGTACACCAATTCTGTATACAATGTAAGCCGAAATAAAAAATGCCATATCAGAGGAACAATGAGTTGTCGCTTTCAACCTGAATCTCATCCAGATTGAGACCATTCAAAGTAGTATTAAGGTGGTCCTTCATCGCCTTTGACGCCCCTTCACCATTACCCTCCTTCAGCATCTCCACGATACTTCTATGCTCATCCATGGAAGGATTGAACTGTATATGATAAAACGGGTCAAACAATATCAAGTATATGTTTGTTTTGTTTAGGATATCGCAAATATAATTATACAGCACCTTACGGCCGGATTTTTTTGCAATATACATATGCAGCTGATCGTTTATACTGCTGTATGCTTCAAAATCGCGGCATTCAAATGCCTTATGCTCCTGTTCGATTAATTTCTCCAATTCAGCATAGTCGTCGGTTCTCATGTTTGACGCGGCCAGAAATGCAGAGTATCCTTCCAGGTGTATTCTTACGTCGAAGGTGTCATTGATCTCCTCCGCCGTAGGCTTAATTACAAAAGCCCCCCGTGCGGGACATATCTCAACGAATCCTTCATAGGCCAATCTCTTGATCGCCGCTCTTACCGGAGTGCGGCTCACCCCAAGCCGTTCCGCAATAGTGGTTTCCACCAGCTGATTGCAGGGACGGATATTGCGCTTAATTATAGCTTCTTTTATCTTGCTGTATACGTATTTTTCTGCGGGTTGACCTTTCTCACGCTTCTCCATATGTATTACCCCTTGCTCTGATTGTATACTATTATTGTATACTGTTATTCATTTAATTTCAATATTGACTCAACCTGTTTTATTGCTTTTTTATCAAGCAGGCCCCCTGTAATGGCATTAATTATGTAACTTTCAATTTCGTCGTTAGTCTGATATTTCCGGATCACTGCAAGAACACCCAGTATATCAAGCAATATGAGCTTTCTCATTGTCTTTTTAACGTCCGAAATATTAACAGCCATGATTTTATCTGCTATTTTATGGTGCAGATGTTTGCTAAAAGGTACTATATCCCGTAAAGACTGAATACAATAGCGTACGGTTATTGGTTTTCCGTCATTTAAAAGCGATAAGTACTCGTCGATTGTATCATCAAGCCTTTTATCCTTGTCCCATTTTGCATTGGCGGAAATAAGAATAAGGCCGATGTTTCTCTGAAATGAGTTTTCACTTTTTAGCTTTTTACGGAATGTATTCCAGAAGGGGTATACATCGTCAAAGTATAATGAGCGCTGCTGCAATAGAAGAAGTGAATGATATCTTATTATGTCATCTTTTTCCGATAGCCACTCGACAAGCTGTGGTATATCATCTCTGCAAAGGGTTTTTGATACTTCCGGCAAATCATTTTTGTCAAATGACAACAGCCTTTCAACGGCAATCATGTTTCCGACCCCCTAATATCTTTTGGTAGTAAATCTATCTCTCTTACCTCTTTTGTACTACTTATGTTTTCTCCCAAAAGGGCAAACATATAAGCATAGGCCGCAAACCTCTAACTCACCCTTTTCCTTCATGCTGTCAAAGTATCTCTCGCATTTCCTTGCGTCATATGGATGGATTAGAGCAATACCCAGGGAAATTGCATAGGGATAACCGGTAACGTCATCACCGCCCTGTTCACGCAGCACATCCTGTACTGCTGATAATTCCGCCACCCCGAAATAGCTAATGCC
This sequence comes from Bacillota bacterium, assembly GCA_013540605.1. Lineage (GTDB taxonomy): Bacteria > Bacillota > Clostridia > Ch29 > Ch29 > Ch29. The sequence goes on along the minus strand of JABVCK010000029.1, from coordinate 183,681 downwards.
ATTACGCAAAGCTATCTCTTTCAATTCGTTGTTTAAGTCCATTCATCTCTCCCTCCAAACAATCCTTAATTTATCCGACCCAATTTTCCCTATCGCAAATCTTTTTCAATTGGTAAAGCTTAAACTATAGTATTTATATCTGCCCATACATATCCTACTATGGTTTTTTCAATACCCCATAGGGCCTCGACTTTTTGCTGTTTAATGGTCCCTCCCAGTTTTTCATAAAACTTCTGGTCTTTGTTCTCTTTAAATGCCCAGACAATCATTGTCTTATAGCTATTCTTTTTGTACTCCCTGATTAATGCTTTAAATAATTCCTTCCCATAACCCTTCTTTTGGTGCTCCGGTATTATGTAAATCGCCACAACCTCACAATCATATAGACCCGAGCGGTCTTTTCCTCCTGAAATCATGCCCACTATTCTTTCATCGTCATCTTCAAGGACAAGTACAGTTTCCGTCTGTTTTTCAATATGTTCTCTTAATATCTTCTCATGCCGTTCTGTTGTTAATGACTTTAGAAATTCATCCGGCAAAATATCTTTATAAGCTACTTTCCAGGTACTAACAACAACATTTGCAATATCTTTTTCCTCTCCTAATCTTGCTTTTCTGATTTTCATGATTACCCTCCATAATTGTCGCATTCACCACGTGGTCGAACCTTGCAGGCCGCTGCTAAAGAATGATTTTAGACTAAGCATTTAGGCTTTGAATTCATTTCTTTTCAAAAAGGTAAAGATGACAAAGAGTAAAGCAATAAGTGTTTAAACTAATGATTTTCTATTATGCGGGGAATAGAATTCTTTTTAAATTCTGTCGCTAATATATCCATATAGTATTCATCGTATTTTTGGGACCCCAAAATAACTGCTTCACGTCTTTTCCCAATAAGCTTAAACCCGCATTTTTCATAACAATTTATTGCCCTTTTGTTAAACTCCTTTACAATCAGCATAACGCTGTTCAGATTGAGGATATTGAAGGAAAAGTCCAGAAGCAGCTCTATTGCCTCTTTACCATAGCCCTTGCCCCAATAGCCTTTGGCTCCGATAAATATGCCCAATTCGGCCTTCCTGTTTATCAGGTCAACGTTCATCACGCCACAATTGCCTATTGCCTGTTCCTTCTCCGAATCAACGATTGCAAAGACATACCCTTCCTTGCTGATACGCTCCAGTGTTTCTCTTTCTCTCGCTAAAGAATAGATATCAGGCGCTGATGTCAAATAGATGCTTACTTCCAAATCGTTGATCCAATTTGCATAAAGCTCTGCATCTTCAGGGTCTATTGGTGAAAGAAACAGTCTTTCTCCAACTATCTTTTTAAAGTATTTCATAACGATACCTCCAGTGTTAGTACTTAACTTCTTTATTTTATCTGACTCTTTAACACGTTAAATTCGTCTTTGCATTCTTTAAGAGCATCAGCATTGCATATAACCTCCAGGGCGGTTTCCGCCATAATCACAATCGCGTTCATCAGCGCCTTTTGGCCCTTTTCACTGATTGTAGCTAAAGCAAAATCTTTCGAGTGCAAAGGATGCTCAGGGACCTCCAACGAAAGGAAACCGAGAACCGTAGGGCACTCCCAGCTCACATTACCCACATCGGTCGCTGCGTTCGAATCCTTATATCCATCAAATTTCAAACCAAGGTCTTGCATCTTTTGCTCCATTATCCTTGATAAACCACGGTTAGAATACAGCCTTTTATATATCGGTCCTTTCCGTATATCGACCTCCGCTCCCGTAGCCAGCCCTCCGGCTTTTGCGCAATTCTCTACCTTCTCTACGAGTTCAAGCAGATAATCGGGTTCAAGGGTTGTAAGATGTACCCGCATCTGTGCAAATTCCGGTACTGCGTTCGGGGCTCCGCCTCCATGGGTAATGGTTGCGGGCATCCTGCTTCCGGGTTTCAGGTATTGCTGCAGAGCGTTTAAGCCCGCAAACGTAACCAATACTGCATTTAGCGCATTAACTCCTTCCGTAGGGTTAGCTGCCGTATGGGCAGCCTTGCCCTTAAAGCTTATAACCATGGTGCGGTGGGGGGTTGAATAGGTTGAAATATAGTTTCCGGAAGGGTTCGGGTGAATTTGCATGGCTATATCCAGACCGGAAAACACACCCGCCTCAGCCATTATTATCTTGCCGCCGTCGTATTCTTCATCTGGGGTTCCGAAAACGATTATCTCCGCCGGTACTTCCAATACCCTTGCTAAGGTAGCCGCTGCGCCAACACAGGATGCGGCTATGATGTTGTGCCCGCAGCCGTGACCCACCTCCGGCAAAGCATCATATTCGGCAAGGAAACCGATCCTGGGGCCGCCTCCGCCTATCCTGTACCTGGCGATAAACGCCGTTTCAAGCCCGGCTATTCCTGTTTCAACTTCAAAGCCTTCCTTTTCGAGGTACTTTGTAATTCTCTCCACAGCCTTATATTCGTGCATGGGAACTTCCGGGTTATTGTACAGCCAACTGCTCAGATCCTGTACTTCAGGCAAAACCCGCATAACCTCATCCTTCACGCGCTGTCTGTCCGGGATACTGTTCATAATAGACCCTCCAATCAAATCATTCTTTTCCGAAATAGGGGATTTTGGTTTGAGCTTTTCCCAGGATACCTACCTGAGCCAGGGAATAGATTATTAAGCCAAGCCAGATGAATCCAAAGCTGATAAGATGGATATCGGTAAACTGTTCTCCATACATAAGCACCCCAATAATAATCTGTATCGTAGGAGCTGAAACAATATACACTCCCCAGTTTATCGTGATAAGGATAGCGCACGCTGTTATAAAAACCATGTTTCGGGTATTGGAAACAGCTCGTTTAATATCCTTTAAGCGTCCACTAACTATAATTATTGAAGCAAGGAATACAGCCGACCAGAATATTCTGTGGGCAAGAATCTCTCCTGCGGGAATCCCGTCAAGAAGTTTCCAATAGATGGGTAAAAACCCCCACAGAATAAATGCGGCAAATGCATATAGAATTCCTACGGTTGTGCTGTTGCCGGAAATGTTGTCCCTTTTCATTACTTTCCCTCCTGCTGCATGGATTATAAGATAAATAATGGCTGATGATTCAAAGTATATACGCAAAACATGATATTGTCCAACCTTATATTGTCCAACCTAATATTGACTTAAAAACTCTACTGGTTTAAAGACATTGAGCCAGTAATAAGGATTATAGTCAGATAAATAAACAACCCATATGGATATGGGTTGCTGTTGGTTGGAATTCATAGTCAACCTAACTTTCAATCGAATTATCTTTACTCTGGAATGCATCCAAGCCAGCGTGCTTAACGCTCCAGTGTATATTCCGTATGTAGTCTTCCAGTCGGGTTTTATCTTTTATTTCGAACAGACTAATGATTTTCTTGTGTTCATTATTTGTTTCCTGAAGAATATCAAATAATCTTTCTTCACGTTCCTGTATATAATAAGTCTGTTTTATAAAACTTTTTTTAAGCCTGTCCAGAAGTATAATAAGCTCTTCATTGCCGCATTTTTCCAAATATACATTGTGGAACTCTGTTTGAAGTTGAAAGTACTGATTATACTTCTTTGCTTTTATTGCTATATCTATCATTTCAGTAATATATTTCATTTGTTCAATATCTTTTTTGATTATATGGGGCAAAGAAAGTGAAGCCGCTAAACCGTCAAGAGCACCAATTATAATGTATTTTTCCCGGACCTTTTCTAGTGTTAGCTCTTTAACGTAAAAGCCTCTTCTTGGAATTCTTTTTAAATAACCATCAGTTTCTAACTGAATTAAGACTTCTTTAACAGGTGTGGGACTAACATCAAGGTCATCACATATTTCCTTCTCATTTATTTTTTCATTGGCCTTTAATGAACCATCTGTAATACGGGATGAAATATATTCATATATATGGTCTTTTAATGTCTTAAATTTCATGAGGCTACCTCCCTTATTTAGCTTGTCTTAATAATACTATAATACCAATTTTGTGAAAACAATGAAAAGAACTAAAATTGTGTGAGAATATCTACACATTATCCAATAACCATGATAACATATAGATATAAAATTTAAAATTTAAAATTTTATATTTTAAATTTTAAATAAAGGAAGGAGGAGAAGAATGTAGAATTATATTCTTATACACCATGCGATACGTAAAGCTATCAAAATATATCGAAACAGGAGGGGATATTTTGAATGACTATGGTATTCTTTCTTTGATACCATCATTGCTAATTATCATATTAGCATGGCGTAGTAAGGAAATTCTACTGTCACTATTTATTGGGGTTTTTGCAGGAGCTTTAATCTTAAATAATTATAATCCTTTGACCGCCTTTTTAAGAACTACGGATACATATATATTGCAGTCACTTGCTGACAGCTGGAATGCAGCAATCATAATACTTATACTCGCATTAGGCGGTGTTATCGGAATAGTGACCAAGGCCGGAGGCGCTCAGGCTATAGGTAAACATATAGCAAGTAAAGCAAAATCCGTAAAAAATGCTAAATTAGCTTCGTGGTTACTTGGACTTGCGATTTTTTATGATGATTATTCCAACACTTTAATTGTAGGCAACACAATGAGACCAATAACCGACAGATTAAATGTGCCGAGAGAGAAATTAGCTTATATTGTAGATACAACTGCAGCAGCAGTAACTAGTATTATACCAATATCGACATGGATAGCCTACGAAGTTGGCCTTATAAACGATACATTTACAGAATTAGGAATCGACTTTAACGCTTATGGCACATTTGTTAAAAGTATACCATACAGCTTTTATAGTATATTTGCCGTTATTCTGGCGCTGCTGGTTATATTGAAGAACAGAGATTTTGGCGGCATGTATAAGGCTGAGTTAAGAGCTTATAAGACAGGCAAAGTGCTAAGGGATGGAGCGACACCACTGGCTTCCAATGAACTGGCTGAAATGGAAGTGCCGGAAGGCGAGGGAATCACCTGGATCCAAGCGTTTATTCCCATTATTAGTATTGCAGTTATCACTGTATTCGGCCTATGGTGGAATGGCGGCGGAGCGGCAGGTATAGGAATAGGAGAAGCATTTGGCAATGCAGATTCCAGTGTTGTTCTTCTATGGGCATCCTTTGGGGGAAGCTTGATAGCCGCTGTTATTGCAAAGTTTATTGGCAGGATTAAGATAGTGGATATTATCAATGCGTGGGTCGATGGAGCGAAAGCAATGGTAATCGCCTGTTTCATTCTTGCCCTCGCCTGGTCGGTAGGTACTATCACCTCGGAACTGGGAACTGCAGATTTTATTATAGGATTAGCTGAAGGTAATTTGCCGGCATTTTTAATTCCATCTGTAGTGTTTGTAGTAGCTGCTTTTATTTCATTCACAACTGGAAGTTCATGGGGTACCATGGCAATATTGATGCCTTTATCTATACCATTGGCACATACTTTAGGTGGGGCCTTGATTCCGACTATTGCAGCTACATTTACCGGCAGTATTTGGGGAGACCACTGCTCACCCATTTCAGATACAACCATTATGTCATCCATGTCATCGGGATGTGATCATATGGACCACGTACAGACTCAAATGCCTTACGCCATAATCGGAGGGTTAGTTGCCTTAATTATTGGATTTCTCCCGGCCGGCTTAGGGGTATCATGGCTTATATCCTTACCCCTGGGTATTGTAGGAATATATCTTGTAGTACATTATGCAGGTAAAAGCATTGAGCCAGCTACATTAGATAAAGTAGAATTGAAATAGTTATAAGCAAGCAGGGCTAATTGCTGTATAATAAAATAATGTAAACTATTAATATTGACTAAAGTATTTAAAGGAGGGTTCCTATGTTTACTAACGTAATTGTAAGAAAACCAGGCCAATCTATGGTGAACGGTATTACTACGGCTAATCTGGGCAAACCGGATTATGAAAAGGCTTTAAAGCAGCATGATAATTATGTAGAAGCGTTGAAGCAATGTGGTGTGAATGTAACTGTACTGGAAGCGGATGAGAAGTATCCTGACTCTTGCTTTGTTGAGGATACAGCGCTTCTTACAAAAAAATGTGCCGTTATTACAAATCCAGGTGCAGGGAGTAGAAAAGGTGAAGAAAAAGAAATACACGAAGTCCTGAAAGGATTTTATGACAATATTGAAGTTATAAAAGAACCCGGAACCATAGAAGGCGGCGACATCATGATGGTAGGAGACCACTTCTATATTGGCTTATCTGCCAGGACTAACAAAGAAGGGGCAGAACAAATGATAGAGTACCTGCAAAAATACGGTTACACCGGTTCTACAGTGCCTTTTGAAAAGTTCTTGCATTTAAAAACCGGCGTATCGTATTTGGAACATAATAATTTATTAGCCACCGGAGAATTCATTGATCACCCTATGTTTAAAGATTTTAACATTATTGAAATCAGTGAAGAGGAAAGCTATGCGGCCAACTGCATTTGGGTTAATGATTATGTTCTGGTTCCTAAAGGCTTTGACGAGGCAAAAAATGCTATAGCCGAAGCCGGTTATAGAATAATTGAAGTTGATGTATCAGAGTTTAGAAAGCTGGACGGAGGCTTAAGCTGCTTATCCTTAAGATTTTAGTTAGGATAAGACAAAGATTATTATAGAACGGCTGTCCTCTATGGCAGCCGTTCTATATGAACTCCTTACTTAATTTTTTTATTGCCCGCTTTTCAATCCTTGAAACATAAGACCTTGAAATGCCCAGCATCTGGGCGATTTCCCGCTGGGTTTTTATTGTCCCGTTTGAAAGCCCGTACCTTAGTTCAACTACCGTTCTCTCGCGCTTTTTCAGTACCTTATCCATAATCCTGTACAGTTTTGTTGTTTGAATTTTTCTCTCTACTTCATCAAGGACCGTATCGCTATCCGAACCCAGTATGTCTAGCAGCGAGATTTCATTACCCTCCTTGTCTATGCCTATCGGGTCCTGCAGGGAGAGCTGGTTCTGTGTCTTTTTACTGGACCTTATCGTCATTAAAATCTCGTTCTCAATACACCGGGCGGCATAGGTTGCCAGACGTGTGCCCTTGCTCATATCAAAGGTGGTAATTGCTTTAATGAGACCAATGGTTCCTATGGAAATTAGGTCGTCAACATCCTTTCCGGTATTCCCGTACTTTTTGACTATATGGGCTACCAATCGCAGGTTTCTCTCTATCAAGATGTTTTTTGCCATCTCATCGCCTTGCTGGTACAACTGCAGGTAGTTTTGCTCTTCCTCCTCTGACAGGGGCTGGGGAAAGGACGAGTTCCCTGTAACAAAGGAAAACAATAGCACAGTTTCTTTAATCATGGCTGCGGTAATTACTGCTATTGCCGTAAGCATTAAAATGCTCACCTCCGTATTTAGGGTCACCTTAAATTATATGAACCGTAATACGGAGATGTGCATGTACTCTTCATTTTTGCATTGCTTTAATTTCATCTTGACATTTGCGATATGATATAACAACTTACTTCTGCCAATGATATTCAATTTTATTTGCTACTTGTTCAGCTATTGCTTCATTAAATAGCTTTGTTCCAACTGCAATCTCCCCGGGGGTATCACCGGAACATTAATTATTTCAAGCCATCTATTACCTCATCAATAAATGCTCCATTGCGGTAAAACAATTCCCCGTCGGCGTAAATCCTTCCTTCTTCCTTCATGTCGCACAGCATATCCCAGTGAATCCCCGACCTGTTCTTTCCACCGGTGCCGGAAGGAGCAAATCCAATGGCTGCATGGACAGTCCCCCCTATCTTTTCATCGAACAGCATGTTCCTGGTAAACCTTGTAATCCTGCTGTTTGTCCCTATGGCGAACTCCCCGAGCCTTCTTGCTCCTTCATCCATATTCAGGAGCGCTGACAGCAGTTCCTCGCCTTTTGCCGCACTGGCGTTCAGCACCTTACCTTCCCTGAATTCCAGCCTTATATCCTCTATCTCCTTGCCCTGGAAAATCCCCGGGAAGCTGAATCTTATATAGCCTTCCACCGAATCTTCAACCGGTGAAGTGAACACCTCACCATCGGGGAAATTTGCTTTGCCATCGCAGTTTATCCACTTTCGTCCACTGGTACTCATTTTCAAATCGGTGTTATTTGATACTACGTGTATCTCTTGTTTGGTATTCAGATAATCAACAATCCTCTGCTGATACTTTGAAATGTTCTTCCACTCTTCAATAGGATCATCGCTGTCTATATGACCTGAACTGAAAACAAAATCTTCATATTCCTCAAGGGACATCTTCGCTTCCTGGGCATCGGAATGCGTTGGAAACTGCGTCCCACACCACCTGTATTCTCCCTTCTCCTCCCTCTCATTTCTAATGTCTGCTAATTCCCTCATACTCTTCGACCTCATTGCAATCCTATTGGGGTCGATGCCCGACAATGCTTTGGTGTTATAGCCTCCCCATAGATATATTACAGCATCATATTTCTCAGCAATCAGTCTGTCTAAAGGGGAGACAAACTGCAGCTGTTTTTCCGACCCGTTTTTCAAAAGAATTTCCTGTGCACCTTCTATGATAGGAAGCACCTCAGGATGCCCTCCTACCCTTATTATCTCTCTGTACAATTCTTTGAGCAGGGGTTCTGATGCAGTACTGCCGTAGATTAGCACGTATTCCCCCTCTTTAATCTCCAGAGAATAGTTGACCAGTAAATTTGCCAGTTTTTTTAGCCTGATATCCTTCATTGCTTTATCCCCCAATACAAATAATATTTTTATAATCCCCAATGACTTTAATTATTCTGCAACGATGCATTATTTTCCTTTTATTTCTAAAAAAATAGTTGGATAGAGGTTAGTTGGTTGGATTGCCGGCTAATGTCTATCTCCCAGGTCGAGTATCCCCTGTGCAATATCTCTAAATACCGGGGCAGCCACACTCCCTCCGCTTTTTCCGTTTTCCGCCATTACCGTTATTACATATTTTGGCCGGACTTTTGGAACGTACCCGGTGAACCATGCATGAACTATCTCGCTTTCCCCTATTCTTTGCCCTGTCTGAGCCGAACTTGTCTTTCCGGCACTCCCCTCCCAGCCTTCAATGGCTGCCGCCTTCCCGGTTCCCTCTTCCACGACCATTTCCATCATCTTTCTTATCTCCATCGCCACAAAGGGTGAAATAATCTGCTCGGGTTTCGTTTTTTCAGCGGCCTGTATCAGCTTCCCGTTTTCACTCACCAGGCCTTTTACAACGGTGGGGACCTTCCTTATCCCATTATTGGCTATAGTATTCGTCATGTCTGCAACCTGTATAGGGGTCACCAGGATTTTACCCTGGCCTATTGAAAGGTTTCCAATATCGGCTTTGTACACCTGGTTTATATCGGGCAGCAGTCCTGGCTGCTCTTCGAATGGGTTAATTCCTGTAATGCTTCCGTATCCAAATTCCTGTGCGAGACGGATTATCGCCTCTCCACCGACTCTTTTGCCCATCTCAATATAAAAGGTATTACAGGAGCGGGCAAAGGCTTCATAGATATTTAGCTCGCCATGTCCCCCATCCTCAAAACTCGAACACTTGACCTGTATATCCCCAACGTATGTATACCCCGGACAATACACCTTTTCAAAGGGGTTGACAAGATTTCTCTCCAACAGGGCTGCGGTTACAACAATCTTAAAAATAGAGCCAAGGTTGTACTGCTGAATAGCTTTATTCAACAATTCCCCATTCTTGCCGTCAAGGTAGTCTCCGACACTATCCTGGCGGTAATCCGGCCTGCTGGCCATAGCCAGGACCTCTCCGCTCCCGACATCCAGCACTACTACCGCTCCGTTGATGCGTTTTTTGTCCATAACCTCTTCAACGACCCTTTGAATATGGTAGTCTATTGTGAGCGCAAGATTATAATATTCAATGTCTTCACTGTTCACCCTGGCCTTATACCCAAGTCCGGGTATCAACCTTTTGCTGCCGTCTACCATTGCCGCTATACTTACATCCCTTTGTCCGGCAAGATAATAATGATACAGCTTCTCCAGCCCTGCCCTTCCTATCCTGTCTGTCCCGTCTACATATCCAATCAGATGCCTCGCCACACTATCATCGTCATACCGCACGACATCCTTGACAATCATCAACCCTTTAACCTCTTCAGGAATTGTACGGTCTTCCTTCCCGTCAGCTATGGACAGCTTTATAGGCCTGCTGTCCCCTTCCAGCAATAATACAGCATCCCTATCCGACAGGTTGGTTATCTCCGATATCAGCCTGGCAGCAGTATCCTTATCATCGACGATTGCCGGAAACACAACAAGGCTGTTCACAACAGTCCTGCCTGTCAGCGGAATCATATTCCTATCATATATCTGCCCCCTTGAAACATCCAGTGGCAAATCCAGCATTCTTTGGCTGGCAGCCCGTTTTGCATAACCCTTGCCTTCAATAATCTGGATATAAAAGAGGCGCAGGATTAACAATGATAGCATCAATACCAGTACGCAGGCAAAAAAAAGAATTCTCCTATTAATACGCTTCCCGTTATCCATCAAGATGCACCTTCTCCCTGCAGGCCGTATATTGGTATTATTGCCTTAAGGGAGAGGTTTATACCTGGGTTTACTCCTCCTGCGGCTTTCTGAGCATATCAAAGGGTTTCACCGGATGCTTCATAGGCATCGTTACCACCTGCTGCGGGTGAGGCGCCACATCTATCGGTTCTCCTTCGTCATTTCTCATAGCTTCAATGGATTGCACAAAATAATCCCTTCCGGGTCCTACAACTTCAACAATATCTCCTGTGAACATCCTGTTTCTTTGTTCTATGGTCGCAATGCCGGACGCCGGGTCATAGTCCAGTACCAGCCCCACAAAATCATAATCCCTTACATAGGTGCTCCTATCATAGATTTGGCCCTCTGCTCCCGGTTTGCTAAAGAAAAAACCGGTAGTGAATTCCCTATGGCTTGCCTTGCACACCTCATCCAGCCATTTTGCAGCACTGCGCCGGTATTCTTCCGGATCGGCATAATAGGTGTCGAGCGCATCCCTGTAAGCTTTTACCACTGTAGCTACATAATATGCGCTCTTCATCCTTCCTTCTATCTTAAGGCTTGTTACACCGCTGTCTATCAGCTCAGGAAGGTGTTCTATCATGCACAGGTCCTTTGAGTTGAATATGAACGTTCCACTCTCGTCTTCGAAAACCGGATAGTACTGCCCCGGCCTCTTCTCTTCCACCAGATGGTATTTCCACCGGCAGGGGTGGGCACAGTCGCCAAGGTTAGAATCCCTGTTAGCCATATAATTGCTCAAAAGGCACCTGCCTGAGTAAGATATGCACATCGCGCCATGGACGAAGACTTCCAGATCCAGGCTGTCCGGTGTGCTAGCCCTAATTTCTTTAATCTCCTGCAATGACAATTCCCTGGCAAGAATAATCCGCTTTGCGCCCAGCCTGTGCCAAAAGGCCGCGCTTGCATAGTTCACGTTATTTGCCTGTGTGCTTATATGTACTTCCATGCCTGGCAGGATATCCCTTATGATAGAAAACACTCCCAGGTCGGATACGATCAGCGCGTCCACCCCAAGCTCCGATATGTCCTTTATGTATTCGTCCAGACCCTTGAGATGTTCGTTATGGGGAATTATATTAACCGTGAGATACGCTTTGGATCCATGGGAATGGGCGAATTTCACGCCTTCTTCAATTTCCCCGGTGGAGAAGTTTCCAGCCCCTGCCCTTAACCCAAATCTCTGACCGGCAAAATACACGGCGTCGGCTCCATATATAACAGCCATTTTAAGTTTCTCCAGGTTTCCGGCGGGTGCCAGCAGTTCAACTTTTTTCATCTATATTTCCCTCCTGCAGCTTATTGACAGTCCGTCTCCTATGGGCACAATCGCGGTATTCAACCGGGGGTGCGCGGTTATGTATTTCAGGAACTTTCTCATCCTTTTTACTATCGTTATCTTCCGCCTTTTTACCAGCCCGCTGCTGGCAACCATCCCCCTGAACAGGACGTTGTCGCAGATGATCATCCCGCCGGTACGCAAAAGCTCCAGCGACGAGTTAAACATTTCCTCATAATGCCCTTTGGCGCCGTCTATGAAAATCAGGTCGTAGCTTCCATCCATTTGTCTAAGTACTTCCCTTGCATCGCCCTGCAGTACGTTCACCCGGCCTTCCAGCCCGGCAGCCCTTATATATTTGGTTGCCTGGCTTATCATGCCCTCGTCAATTTCTATCGTATCAACTGTACCTTTCTCGCCGGCCGCCTTTGCCATGATTATCGCAGAATAACCTATAGCCGTACCGATTTCAAGTATTCTGCTGCTGTTATGCCCCATTATTAAAACCTCAAGCAGTTTGGCTACCTCAGGGTGCACAATGGGGATTCTGTTTTCACTGGCGTATTCCTCCATATCCCTGATTATTCCCTGTGAAGGCTCCAGAACTCCCCTAATATATTCTTCAACAAAATCCTGAGCAATATTACTCATGAATACTACCCCTTCCTTTCAAAAGCAATAGGTGGCTGTTATACCACCTATTTTCCACACTGCCGCATGTTTTATTCAATCACCTTTTGCTCTCTCTCTTATCCTCAAGAAACTCTTCATAGTTCCTGCTGAAGCTGTGGGTTCCATCCTTTTGCAGTACAAAATAAAGGAAGTCCACCTCTGCAGGGTTCATGGCAGCCCTGAGCGACTCGGCTCCCGGCGACGCTATGGGTCCCACTGGCAGCCCCTGAACTTTATAGGTGTTGTACGGAGATTCTATCTCCAGGTCATCATACGTTAACCTTGCTTTTCTCTCTTTGAGCACATACTGTACAGTAGCGCAGGATTCCAGCTTTTTCCCCATTCTCAGCCTGTTGTGGAATACCGCAGAAACCAAAGGCCTTTCGCTGTTGTTGGCAGCTTCCCTCTCAATGATTGAAGCCAAAATCACAATATCATCTAAGGTGAACTTGTCCGATTTCCACTCCAGCAGTCCGGTCTCTTCAGCCACTTCCTCAAATCTCTTCAACATCCGCTGTATTATTGAACGGGCGGATTCCCCGACATACACTTCATATGTGTCGGGAAACAAATACCCTTCCAAACGGTTGTCCCTGCTGGGCACATTCTGCAGAAACCCAAAGTTGAAGGTCCCTTCGTTCACCTCCCTCAGAAAGTCTTCCCTGCTTACTACACCCATTTGCTCCAGGAGGTCTGCAGTCTGCCTGACTTCAAAACCTTCGGGTATGGTGAATCTAACCGTTTCCGTATAAACCCGCCCATTAATCATTTCTTCCATTATTTCATAAATGTCCATATTATCGTTCATTATATACGTTCCGGCCATGTATCTGCTCTCATACCCCTTGAGTTTTGTGACAGCCTTGAACACCATTTGATTTCTTATCAATCCTTTGTCTGCAAGGATCTTCCCTATCTGTGAAACTGAACTCCCCTTGGGGATTTCTACCCTCACGATCTCTGAAGTTTCCGCAGAAACGGCCATCGGCTTAAACATCTGGCTGATGTATAAAAATGCCAGAAGGATCGCCATTATAAATGCTGCTATAAATATCAGCATGCTTTTAAGTTTCAGTTTTTTTGCTCCTGTAACAGCAGCAATGCCCTTCATGCGCTCACCCCGGAAAAGTGGTTATATTAGTATTATATATGCTTCGCCAAAGTTTTACAATCAGGCAGTCATATTTGCTCTTCCGGCTTTAGCGCATCACCGATTATTTTGTAGATGTCGGTCAGCAGTTGGCCTAACCTCTGCTCTGCCCGTATGAGACTTTTGATATTTTCGTCCATCGATGCAAGATTATAAAGATAATGCAGTTTCTCCATTTCCCCTTCTCCTATGTCCTGGCCCATGGCTTTCATGGTTTGCAGCTCGTACTGTTTTTTCCGGAAGTCTTCCACTATTTTTTTCTTTTCTTCATCAGCGTCGACCACTTTTTTAAGCTCACGGTATTCTTTGTATTCCGGACTATCTTTCAGGGTCCGTGCAAGTTGATGAGCTATGTCATAAGGATTCATAAAAAAACCTCCTTTTTAATGCAGATCACAGTTCTCAGATCACAGATCACAGGTACTAGGTACTAGGTGCTAGGTGCTAGGTGCTAGCACTAATCACTAGCCACTGGCAACTGGGAACTGTTCTCTAGCCACTGATCACTGGTCACTGGCCACTGTATTAAAACGGTAGTTTCAGCAGCAAGGGTACAAGTACCGGAACGACTGCTGTCAGCAGCACGCCTGTAAGAAAAGCTATTATTGAGATTTCCGGACTTGTTGCCCTGGAAATCACAGGCAAAGTGGTATCCATGGCGGTGGCGCCAGCCGGAGCGATCGACTCCAAAAAACCAACTTTTTTTGCAACAAAGGGTATGATGATAAGCGCAACTAGTTCCCTTGACACATTGGTAATGAACGCTATTGTGCCCAGTTTAACGCTGTGAAGGTCCGAAATCAATACACCCGAAAGGCTGTACCATCCGAAGCCGGCACCGACGGCACCTGCCTCTCCGGCGGTATAGCCCATCATCATCCCGGCCAGCATTGTTGCGGAAATGCTTCCGATTGCCACTCCGGTCGGTACCAGAACAATCCTCCAGCCATATTCCCTGAGCTTCGCAACGTTTTCCTTACTCTTACCTATATCCAGGCCTACCCAGAAAAACAGAAAGCAAAGACCTATATTAATTAATACGCCTGAATGCTGGCTGATAGAAGGTGGTATTATCATCATTCCCGATAGTATCCCGATTCCAACCGATAAAAGAATAACCCAGCTCATGATGCCCGTTCCCTCTGCCTTTGAATTGCCGGTCTAAACACTCTTACAGCTGCCACACTTCCGGTAATGGCGGCAAGGGCAAATACCACCGAATGAACACCTATCCGCATAAAGCTGTTGATTACGTCTTTATCCGACCCTATAGCCACACCCATGGCAAACAGTATAATAATCAAGCCCCATAACTGAAATACACCGCTATATTTCTCCAGCCATGCAGGAGCGCTATTGTATAGACCCACCGCAATCCCGGCTGTCAGAAACAGAATATACAGCCACATAATATATCCTCCTTGTTCTAGTTCATCATAGTTCGTAGTTCGCAGGTATTAGATAACAGTTCGTAGTTGGTAGTTCGTAGATCACAGATCACAGGTGCTAGCCACTGTCCACTGATCACTGACCACTGATTTTCTGGCCACTGATCACTGGTTGCCGGACTGAAGTTTTTCGAGAAAACCCGTTATAAAGGCTGTCAAAGGTATTGTTACGATTAAGCCGATACTGCCGGCCAGTGAACGTACTATTTCCGTAGTAATAAAATCAAAATTCAAGACAGAAGATAAGGTATTTTCATAGGCAGAAAGCAGCAGCAATAATGGAATGGATGCGCCCGTATAAGCCAGTATTAGTGTATTGCTCATCGTTCCCATTATGTCTCTTCCTACATTCATTCCTGATTTTATTAAATCGTTTGTAGCTATATCAGGATTCGCATGCTTTACTTCGTCCATGGACGAAGCGATTGACATACTGACATCCATTACCGCACCTAAGGAACCAATGATTATTCCGGCAAACAGCAGCCCCTGAAAATCAAATTCAATGCCCTGGGGTATATACATCAACATCCTGGCTTCTTCGACTCCAAGCCCGGTTAACCTTGCAAGCTTTCCGACTATTACGGCGATACCGGCGGCAATCAAAACTCCCCCGGCAGTTCCGATGATCGCTGAAAGACTCTTGATAGTTACTCCGCCTACCAGCAAAAATGTAATCACCGTAGAAATCACCGTGACGACAACCGACAGCATTATGGGGCTATAGCCTTTCAGCATATATGGTATAAGGATTTTTAAAATCAGAAATATCATGACTGCAAGGGAGACCGTTGCCTTAAGTCCCTTCATCTTTCCAACAACCAGCAATAATATAATAAAGGCGGCGGCCAGATAGTAAACATAAACACTCCTATCATAGCTCGTTATATATGCTGCCTCTATATTACCGTCCTTCACTTCCAGGAGAAGCTCTACCCTGTCCCCTTCTTCAACTATTATGTCGTATGCGGGATTATCCATAAGGTGGTTCTCAACGTGGAGCGCCTGCCCCTTATATACCCCTGAAGTTACTTTAACCTCGATCTCCTGTACAGTCAGCGGTATCCCGGTACCTTCAAGGCTATTTGGGGCAGTTGACTCCTCTATTTTCAGCACTTTCCCCTTTGCCATCACTTCGTCGTACCCTAAATCTTCGCCTTCGTATTCATACTCTTCGCCTAAGGCAGCGGTATGCAGAAAAAGAACAGATATCATGACTATTATTAGTATAATTTTTTGTCTTATGGTCAAAACAACTCCTCCTTTTGGCTTTGTTCCCACAGATCCCACAACTATAATTATAACATTTTCTGCCTGCATATAATCCAAAGGATTATTTTTTGCAACAACTCTTTCCTAGTTAATGAGGCGGGTAGAGGCATATCATAATATTCAGTCTAACATCCATTACTGCACCCAGCGTACAAATTATTATACCATTAAAAAGCGGCCATTTACAGTCAATGCTGTTTAGAAATATAGGTTACCAGCACCTGAACAGCCTGACCAAAATATCAACTGGGACAAGTGCAGGAGTCAAAAAAATTTAGGGGACGTTCTGAATTCCACTTTAGAAAGTGGAATTCAGAACGTCCCCCTTGTGGAGTTATTTATCCCTGGTTTCGGCACTACAGGAACTGCAGTTTTCATGGCAGCCTGCGCATTTTCCTTCTTTTGCGTCTTTAAAGCTCTTCAATAGCGCCCTTGCCGCAAAATACACAATTGCAAGCCCTATAACTATGCTGATTATCTGTCCTACCATATCAATCCTCCCTTTCTAGCTAAAGCCCAATAATCTTCCTCCCTGATAGATTATCATGGATACTACCCATGCTACTCCAAACTGGTAGAATACTGCAAAGAGCGTCCACTTCCACGAATCGAATTCTCTCTTCATAACCCCTACGACAGCAAGGCATGGGGTGTACAGCAAAACGAACGCCATGAAGGCATAGGCCGACAGTGCGGAAAAGTACTGTGCCAGGGTTCCCCCCATCTGCGCTGCAGCTGCCGCAGCCTCTTCAGCCAATTCCCCTATGCCGTAAATGACTCCCATAGTCGCAACAACAACCTCTTTGGCAACGAGACCTGTCAATAAAGCCACAGAAGCCTGCCAGTTTCCAAAACCGTTCGCCTTGAATAGCGGAGCCAAAATCCTTCCCACTCCGGCCAACAGACTGTCTGCAATTTCCGCCGGGCCGCTGAAGTTATAGCTGGATAAAAACCAGACCACAACCGACATGGCGAATATAATGGTACCGGCTTTCTTCAGGTACTGTTTTCCCCTGTCCCATACGCGAAGTACTACACCTTTAAATGCAGGTATACGGTATGGAGGCAGCTCCATAATAAATGGAACGGCTTCTCCTTTAAATAGCGTATTCTTAAAGATAAGCCCCATTATTATAGCTATAGCTATGCCTAAAATATACAGGGAGAAAACAACATTTGTCTCCCTGCCCGGGAAGAACACTGCAGCAAACAAAGCATATACGGGCAGCCTTGCTCCGCATGACATGAAAGGAGCAATGAGCATGGTCATCTTTCTGTCCTTGTCATCTTCCAGGGTCCTTGTACCCATTATTGCAGGTACTGTGCAGCCGAAACCAATGATCATCGGAATAAACGCTTTTCCCGAAAGTCCGATTTTCCTCATGGCCCTATCCATAATGAATGCAACCCTTGCCATATACCCGCTATCTTCTAGAACAGCTATGAAAAGGAACAGCGCAAAGATTAGAGGTACAAACACTATTACTCCGCCAACACCGTCTATTATGCCGTCAATGACCAAGGACTTCAACCACTCCGCTGCCGCTGCAGCTTCAAGGATTTCTTCAACCCAGGGTGTCAGTACATCTCCGAAAAATCCATCCAACCAGTCTGCTATCGGCTGACCTACCCAGGCAAAGGTGAATTGGAACATAAGGTACAGAAACCCTAAAAATATTGGTATACCCAGTATCCTGTTTGTTATGACTCTGTCTATTTTATCGGATAAAGAAAGGCTTTCCTTTTCTGCTTTTATTAAGCACTGGCTTAAAACATCACCGATAAAATCATATCTTGCTTCTATAAGCTTATCCGAAGCTTCCTCGCCCGATTGATTTTGAATTTCATTCTCAATGCTTTTGTAATATTTATTAAAGGCAGTTTCTTCTCTCTCAACATCCTTCCCATATGTTGTCACTTTTTCTAACAATGAAGATATGCCGGTTTTTTTAATAGCTGTAATTGGTACTACAGGAACTCCCAGCAACCGGCTTAATTTTTCAAAATCAATCCGGTAGCCTTTCCTTTCTACCTCGTCCATCATGTTTAGTGCTAACACCACCGGCACTCCCAATTCCAGCAATTGCACCGTTAGATATAGATTCCTTTCCAGGTTTGTGCCATCCACTATGTTTATTACCACGTCAGGATTATCTTTGACAATGTAGTCCTTTGCAATGATCTCTTCTATAGAATAGGCATTTAAGCTGTAAGTCCCCGGTAAATCCACCAGTTTGATATCCAGTCCCTTGTACTTAATCTTTCCTTCCTTCTTTTCCACCGTAACCCCCGGCCAGTTGCCTACGTACTGCCTGGCCCCTGTTAGGGCATTAAAAAGCGTTGTCTTGCCTGAGTTTGGATTTCCGGCTAACGCTACTGTTAAACTGGGCATCATTGTACCTCCTTGTATAATAGTTCCTGTACACAGCCGTGAGGCTCGTGCCAGGGACTTTTATATTATCAGTATTTAACTGGTAATTCACTTCAAAGACTCTTCGAAGAACACTGCTATTGACTTCTTCGAAGCCTTTCTAAAACATCCTTAGGATGCCGCTTACTGCGCAGTAAGCGGCGCGCGGCCTTCTGGCCTATTTACTTCTCGTGGGCATCGTGGCATGATGGAACTGTAAGGTTTCTCCGGGGAAGGCCTTAACCTCCCTGTTGCTTTCAAGCACTCAGTTAGTCAGACCCCCTGCTCCATGCCTGCCACTTCAAACTCACGCTTTGCAGCTTCTGTCCTTGCAACCTCCGCAGTAGCAGATGCTGATCAAGGTTGCAGAGACAAGCGCTTATTACAAGGTTGCTGTACGGTATGGTTGCCAGGATGCCCCCGACATTCCTTACACATTGCACGACCTACTTTACACGGAAAGGAGGTGTACAGTATGCATAATTATGCCAAAACCCTGTTTGTTGGCGCCGATGTCGGCCTGGATTCCGTCGATATCTGTTTCCTGGATTATATGGGGAACAAGCTCTTTCCCAAAAGGCTTGTTTACCCCAATAATCTTCCAGGTTCCCAGGAGCTTACCGAGCAGATTGCTAAGACCATGTCCCACCATGATCTTGATGCCATCATGTTCGGTATCGAAGCGACTTCCTTTTTAGGCTGGCATCTCGAGGTCGCCATCCTCCAAAGCCCTATCCTCTGGAAGTTCAAACCTTCGGTTTTCTGCTTCAACCCAGCTCAGGTGAAGGCCCATAAAAAAGCTCTGGGTATTTACCCTAAGTCAGATCCTATCGATGCCTTCGCTGTCGCCGACCGGTTGCGCTGCGGAAAACTACCCAAGCCTGCTGCCTTCAACTTCCCCTACATCGCACTACAAAGGCTTACAAGGCTCCGGTTTCACCTGGCTGATTACATGGCCAGGGAGAAGAACATTTTCTTGAGCGTGCTTTTTTTAAAGTTCAGCTCCTTAAGACAGTCGGACATATTCTCCAATACCTTTGGCGCTGCTTCTTTAGCCGTGATCAACGACTTTTTGACTGTTGATGAACTTGCGGCCAGACCGCTTCCTGACCTCATAGACTTCCTTATGGATAAGGGCAAATCGCACTTTGAAGACCCGGCCAGTATCGCTAAACAACTCAAGGATGCTGCTTCGAAGGCTTACAGACTGCACTCCGACTTACAGAAGCCTGTCAATTTCGCTCTTAAAACGACTGCCGAAAACATCAGGTTCTACTCAAAGCAGATGACAATCGTTGACAAGCAGATCAAGAAACAGATTGCTGTTTTTGATAACCCTTTGATCTCCATCCGCGGTATTGGTCCTGTCTTCAGTGCTGGCCTTATTGCTGAAATCGGCGATATTACAAGGTTTAAGGATGATAACGCACTTGCCAAGTATGCCGGACTGACCTGGCAATTCAGCAAGTCGGGTAGGAATCAGCGGGCGGATGATACTTCTATCACCCGCAGTGGGAATGCCTACCTACGTTACTATATGACTGAATCCGCAAACCTTGTAAAACAGTTCGTTCCCGAGTACATTGCCTATTATCAGCAAAAGCATAATGAGTCTAAGACTCATAAGCACCGCAGAGCCCTTGTTTTTACTGCCCGCAAGCTTGTTCGCCTTGTTTTCGCGCTGCTACGCGATAACAAAAATTATTCTCCAAAATTTAGGAGGTGTAACTGATTAACTGATTTTACATTATGGGACTAATTTCCATCAGCTTTCCCAAGCTGTCGGGCATTCTATTTGCTGTTTTCAAGCTTCAGAACAATATTTTTACATCACTTTCCAAAAACTTTTTCTTGACATATTACCACGCTACTAACTAACTGATATTAATTCGGCTTCACTTTTTCTGAAAGACAGATGGTATCCTCTTACACGAACATCAATTGGGTCACCAAGGGGAGCAACTTTCTCCACAGCTATCTTGGAGCCCTTTATGACTCCCATAGCCATTAGCCTACTCTTAACCATTCCACCCCCTTTGATGTCTATGACGGTGACAGTTTCCCCCGGCTTCACATCTTTCAAAGTTCTCATGTTCACCCTCCTTTACCTGGCCAACCATAATTTTTTGAGCGCACGTACCATCCAGCATTATTCTGGAGGAACGAAACTCTACAATAAATGGACCTTTTGGCTGTCCTTTTATTACTTTGATATTTACCCCTTCGGTCAATCCTCTTTCCTGAAGCATTTTTTTCAGCTTACAACCGCATAGAATCTCAGTGACAATAAATTCTTCACCCGATTGTGCCATGGCCAGCATCATAATTACCGCCACCTCCTGCCCGGATCAATATATAGGTATATTGATAATGAATTTCATTATCAATATACCATAGCTCTGTGGTATAATCAACATCTTAATGAAAATATTTCTAATAATTAATGAAAGGGGACACGCAACATGGGAGTGGGAGGAATGTGCCCTATAAAAAAAGATGGAACCTCAGTTCCACCTTATATCTCCATAATTATCGGAAGTATCATGGGCTTTCTCTTTGTTTTTTCATAAAGAAACGCTCTCAGGCTGTCCCTTATGCTTGATTTCAATGTTGCCCATTCAGTTATTTGCTTCTCCTCACACCGCTGCAGGGCGTCCCTTACAACCAGTCTTGCCTGCTCCATCAAGTCCTCTGACTCTCTGACATATACAAATCCCCTTGAAATGATGTCAGGTCCCGCAATGATCGAGCCGACTTCCTTGGAAATAGTAACAACTACTACCATTAAACCATCCTGCGCCAGGTGCTGCCGGTCACGCAAAACTACGTTCCCGACATCTCCCACGCCAAGGCCGTCTACCAATACCTTCCCTGCGGTAACGTTGCCAGTGATCTTTGCTGTATCATTTGTAAGCTCAATTACGTTTCCAATCTCTGCGACTATAATATTGTTTGAACTCATACCCAAGGATTTTGCAAGCCTTGCATGTCTCTCCAGATGTCTGTATTCCCCGTGCACAGGCATGAAAAATTTCGGCCGTACCAGCGAATGTATCAGCTTCAGTTCCTCTTGGCAGGCGTGCCCCGATACATGAACGTCGGCCAAATCTTCATATATGACATTGGCTCCTTTTGCGAACAGGCGGTTTATTACCCTGCTTATCAGTTTTTCATTACCCGGAATGGCGCTGGCGGATATTATGACAAGGTCTCCGGGTAAAATCTCCACATTCCTGTGGTCGGAATTCGCCATCCTCGTAAGGGCCGACATCGGCTCTCCCTGGCTTCCCGTTGTCAGTATTGTCAGTTCATGATCTCCGTACCTGCCAATATCCTCAATATCCACGAGCAAACCCTCCGGTATGTCCAAATACCCGAGGTCTGACGCCACACTGACAACATTAACCATGCTCCGTCCACATACGGCAACCTTTCTTCCAAATTTATGCGCCGAATTTATTATCTGCTGTATACGGTGAACATTGGATGCAAAGGTAGCGACAATAATTCTGTTCCTGGTGCCTGCAAAAATATCATCGAAGGTATCACCTACCGTCTTTTCAGACATGGTATAGCCCGGTCTTTCCACATTGGTGCTGTCGGCCAAAAGCATGAGTACGCCCTTTTGCCCCAGCTCTGCAAAACGGTGCAGATTGATTATCTCTCTGTCAATCGGTGTAAAGTCTACTTTAAAGTCACTCGTATGAACAATTACCCCCAGATCAGTAAATATTGCCAAAGCAACTGAATCGGCAATACTGTGGCTGGTACGTATGAACTCAACCTCAAAACCGCCGAATTTTTCTGTCTGTCCCGCGCTGATAATGTTCATCGGGCATATCTCTTCCATGTTAAATTCGGAAAGCTTGTTCTTCACGAGACCAAGCGTCAATTTAGTGCCGTATACAGGAACTTTTAATCTCTCCAGCACATAGGGCAGTGCACCGATGTGGTCCTCATGCCCGTGGGTAAGGATTATTGCCCTGATCTTTTCTTTGTTTTTCTCCAGGTAGGTAATGTCCGGAATCACCACGTCGATTCCGAGCATTTCTTCCTCAGGGAAAGTCAGACCACAGTCAATAACCAGGATATCATCGCTGCTTTCAATCACCGTCATGTTTTTCCCAATCTCATGCAAACCGCCGAGCGGAATAATCTTTATCTTTTGTTTTTTGCTAGTTGACAAATATATCACTCTCCTTATGGTAATACCCATCCGCACAACAAAAAAAGCGCCTATTGTAAGAAATATTATGCAACAAAAAAGGCAGCACTGCCGCTCTTCCGTAAACCAGCATGCCTCTTGATGCATTAGGTTATTTATATATTGATAAACTCACCGTTTAATTCGCCCTCGCTAAGCAGACAAGTAAGATTTCATTCTTCTATGCACTTATTGCAGTACCCGAAAAACTTTACTTTATGGTCTAAAATTTTAAATTTATTCTTCTCCTCGATTTCTTTTTCCAGGTGCTCCAGCAAATCGCCTTCAACTTCCTGTACGCCTCCGCATCTTACGCAAATCAAATGATGGTGCTGGTGGTCGTCTTCGCTGCCCGCCAGTTCATACCTACTGCATCCATCATCGAAATTGTGTTTGCTTATTACGCCCAACTGTTCAAGCAGCTGCAGTGTTCTGTAAACGGTAGCCAAGCCTATTTCGGGGCATCTTTCTTTTACCAGCATATAAACATCCTCCGTGCTAAGGTGCTTCCCCTGCTGGTCAAGTATCACGTCAAGGGTCGCCCTTCTCTGAGGAGTCAGTTTATATCCCTTATTCTTAAGCTTATCCTTAATGCCTTCAGGGCTGAACAACTGCGTTTCACCTTCTTTTTCAACTAATAATTATTTTCATATATAGTCTATAAATAAATGCCAGCCCTGTCAATAGTTTTAGCAAAATATGTAAATATAATGTCCGGGCGTTAAACTGCTCTTGCTCTAATCCATTATACCAATATAAATAAGAAAGTATACTTTTTTATCCACTAAACTACCACCTGCTGAAGCAGGTGGGTTACAAAATAAATTTTGTGCGAGTGAAACTCGCTTTTTAGGCTTAAGCCCACTTAAAGACCATCTGCTAAATGCAAGCTTAAATTTACGACTGAAACTCATTCTTCAATTTTAAAATCATTATTCTCCTGCCTTCCCTGATTCTCTATATACTGCTTTATCATCTCTTCTGTTACGCTCCCTACTGTCGCACAAAAATATCCTCTTGACCACAAATGCTGCCCCCAGTATCTTTTCTTAAGTTCTGGAAAATCATCCTGTAGCATCCTTGATGATCTCCCTTTTAAATACTGCATTATCTTCGCTGGGGCTATAGTAGGTGGGCATGATATTAGTATATGTATATGGTCTTTTCCCACACTACCTTTAATTATCACTATGTTTCTTGCCTCGCACCCTTGTATTATGAGGTCTCTTGCCCTTTTGGCTATTTCCCCTTTAAGTACTTTATATCTGTACTTTGTTGTCCAGATTACATGGTACTTTATATCGTATACTGCATGACGTTTTTTCTGTATTCCTTCACCTCTCTCACCTCAGCGCTATCTTATATGACAGTTCCTGCCTTGTCAATGCTCAAAGCTTTTCGCCTGAAAGGCGAAGGGTTTAGACCTGGTGCATTGATACTAAAAAAGGAGCATTAGATATCTAACGGTCATCATCTTCCTTTTTCTTGCCGGCAGCACAATACCGGGTACCGCACCCGCTGCACTGTGAGCAGCCGACAGGTTTGTCAAGCACATCGAAACAACGGGGGCACCTCTTCGTGCTTTTATCTTTTATAATAAACCCGCATCTAGGGCATTTCCCCTCCATTATCACCCCTCCTTGTAAGGTAAGAAGACACACCATCTATCAGTTATCATACAAACCAGCTAAATAACCCAGGCAAGCAGACCTCCGGTTAAAAATGAGATAACGAAGCTTCCTATCCAAATCACTGCTGCTTCCAGCCAACTCCTCTCCTTGAACACAATCATTACAGCCGCTATACAGGGCACAAAAAGTGTGATGGTTACAAGGGATACCAGAGTTTGTACCGGCGACATAGTAAGGGCATATAATCCCGCTGCGCCAAAATCTCTTCTGATAATCCCCATGATAAAGGCCGTTGCTGCTTCAGCGGGGAGTTTCAAAAGTCCGACCGTTACCGGCGAAAACAGCGTCTGTATGCCCTCCAGCATACCGGTATACTGCATGATGCTGATAAGCGCTGCTCCTAAAAAGAACAGCGGTGTTGCTTCCTTTAAAAACATTACGGCTTTATTCTTGGTCTTCATCAAAACATTCTTTAGAATGGGCAGCCTTAACGGAGGAAGATCGATAAGCAGAACGGTCGATTCCCCAGGCATTACCTTGTTCAGTAAGGTCCCGATTATTATGAACACAAGAAAAATTGTAACACCATAGACCAACATGTATTTGGCGCCCAGTGCCGCCATCATGCCGGCTATTACTCCAAGCTGCGCCGAACACGGTATTGCGAGGCCCAGAAGCATCGTTGCGATAAATCTTTCCCGTTTGGACCCGAGAATCCTGGTTGTAATGGTCGCCATCGTAACGCAGCCGAAACCCAGTATCATGGGTATCACCGCCCGCCCGTTAAGGCCAAATGCAGTCAGCACCCTGTCCATCAGCGTCGCAATCCTGGGCAGATATCCGGAATCCTCAATCACGGATAAAAAGAAATAGAACCCAATCACAAGGGGCAGCAGCAGTCCCAAAATATATACCGGAACCATTGTCATAAGTCCGAATTCGCCCACCAGCAGTTCTCCCAGAAAGGTACCCGGCTTAACTACAGTTGACACAGCGTTTTCTATAAAGGGTTGGTATAAACCACTCATAATCGTTTCCTCGGTTATTCCCACAACCCACTGCGCCACAAATACACCGACTATCTGGTACAACAGCCAGAGCGTGAAAATAAGCATCGGTATCCCGGAAACCGGCCTCACCATCCACCGTCCAAGCCTTGTTCTGAAGGACGCTCCTTCATCTGTTTCAGATACCACCGCATCTACTATATCGTTGACCCACTTTCTTCTTTCTCTGTAGATTTCTTCCCTTTTGCCCGCAGTCTCAATATCATATCGTTTTGCCACATTTTCATCGTCCTCAAGCACAATAAGGGCTTCCGCTTCATTTTCTATTATGTTTTCGTACCCCTTCAACAGCTCCTCAACCAGGGGAATTCTTTTGCCCTTTAAAGGGTCCCGGATGGCCTTCTTTACCCTGTCGATACCCTCGCCCCTTACTGCCACGGTGGGGATTACCGGAACTCCAAGGCGTCTCTTCAAGAGCTCAACATCTATATCTATACCGTTTTTCACCGCTTCGTCCATCATATTCAGCGCTACAACCACCGGTTTCCCCATATCTATGATCTGCTGGGTTAGAAACAGGTCCCTTTCAAGGTGAAGAGCGTCGACTATGTTCAGAACCATATCCCCGAATAGGATTACATCCCTGGCAACCCGTTCTTCGTCGTTAAAAGAGGATACTCCATACACGCCCGGAGTATCCACTACTATGTATTCGCCGAATTTGCCATGGCTTATGTCCACGGTTGTTCCCGGAAAGTTCGAGACATCTACATACATTCCCGTTAAGGCATTGAAAAAGACCGATTTACCCACGTTAGGATTGCCGACAAGTATAACAGTTTTTGCCCCATCTTTAAGCTTCGCATCAAGTCCAGGTATGCTGCAGCATTTCATCTATGTTCCCTCCTGTCTATACAACCTTAACCTGTATTCTCTCGGCCAGCTTCCTGCCTATTGCGATTTTCTGCTTCCTGTTCAATATTACGACCGGGCCGGCGGGCAGCTTTTCAAAGCATGTCACCCGTGCCCCTTCGAATATTCCGAGCCTTATTGCCTGGTCCTTGATATCCCTGTCGGGTATGGATACTATTTCTATCTTCTGTCCCCTGCTTATCCTGTCCAGTGTCATGGCAAATACCTCCGTATGAAATTGATAATCATTATCAACTATATTTTACCCGATTGCCCCCTGATTGTCAATATCTTTCCAACTAAATTATTGCTTTGCGCATCTGAGCAAAAAGATAAGGAGTGCGTTAACCGCACCCTTCATAATATACACTGATATTGGACCAGAACATATAATCCACCAATATCCTGTGGTCGCCCTCACTGAGACTTAGGCTTTTGTGAATAAAGACTGTAATGCCATCCTGCTCAAAAATCCTGAATTGGGCAATATCTTTAGGCCTTTTCGTTATGCCCAACGGGCACTTTTTCACTTTAAATCATCATGTGTTAACCTCTTTTATCTTTATCTCGATTTCCGCACCGTGTTCCCCAATATATTCCAGCAGGAAGTTGTCCGCAATCCTGATTTTCATTAATCCATCAGCCTCCCGCCGGGGGTGAGAATACAGTCACCCTGTCCCCATCCCTCAGCAAATGGGATCCATCCTCTCTCTGTCCGTTAACCAGGACCATGTATGCAAGTTCCCGCTTAATCCCAAGATTGCTTAACAGCATGGACAAGGCTGTGTTGTCAGGCAAGTCAACCTCTTGCTTCCTTTCCAGTCCGGCCACAACGTCCGTTAAATGCCCCATAACCTCTACCTGAATTTTCATTGTACCACCCTCTAATCGAAGATATTACGGCTTACATCCTCTATGGTTTTCTTAAGCTTCACAACAATTTCATCCACATGGGCTTCGCTGATGTTTAAGGGAGGCGTCAGCAGAATATGATCTCCCCTTACGGTATCGGCGGAGCCACCCCCGGGATAAAGAACAATGCCGTTTTCCAATCCCCTCTTAGTAAGCTTGGATTTCAGGTTTACGCTCTTCTCAAAGGGCTCCTTGGTGTTCTTGTCCTTAACAAATTCTACACCCAGTTGCAGCCCCATACCTCTTATATCCCCTACTATTGCATGGCTGCCTATTTCATTTTGCAGTTTTGCCTTGAGCAATTCGCCCATCCTTTTGCTGTTTTCGACTATCCCGTCCCTCTTAATTATATCCAGCACAACCGAGCCCACCGCACATGAAAGCGGGTTGCCGCCATAGGTATGGCCGTGGGTAAAGCTGCCCGACCCTTTTCTGAATACTGATATGATCTTTTCGCTTACAACCGCTCCGCCCAGGGGTGAATATCCGCTGCTAATTCCCTTTGCGATACACATGATGTCAGGTATTACATCAAAATTATCGATGCCAAAATTTGTGCCGGTCCTTCCAAAGCCGTTCATCACTTCGTCGGATATAAAAAGGATATCGTATTTGTCACAGATTTCCCTGACGATTTTGTAGTAATCCTTTACCGGGTAAGCTCCGGGAGCGGCAGACCCGGTAATAGGCTCTGCAATAAACCCTGCCACATTCTCCGGCCCTTCCCTTAGGATTGCCTTTTCAAGGTCCCAGGCGCACCGACTGCCGCATTTATCGCAGGTCAAACCGTACTCGCAGCGATAGCAGTATGCCGGAGTAATATGGGGAAAATCAAGAAGCAGAGGACCGTATTTCTTCCTGAGGTCGGGCTTTCCTGACAGTGAAAGAGAACCAATGGTATTTCCATGATAGCTCCTCCACCGTGAAATTATTTTGTACTTGCTCGTTACGCCATCTCGCTCCAGAAAATACTGCCTGCAGAGCTTTATTGCCGTTTCGGTGGCCTCTGAACCGCCCGATACGAAATAGACGTAGTTTAGATCCGCCGGTGTCATTTCCGCTACTTTTTCGGCCAGTTCATACGCCGGTCTTGTAACAAACCTCGACAGGTGGGTAAAGGCAACCCTCTTTGCCTGTTCAGCCATCACCTGTGCAATCTCACCGCTGCCATGCCCCAAGTTCGCGGCAGCCGCTCCCGCACATGCATCTATATACTCCCTGCCTTCGGTATCATAGAGATAAACCCCTTTACCGTATTCAATCTCAGGATATTCCCATTTATAGTCCCTCAGAAATAGGCAGTCCTCTTTTTTCCGCATTTTCATTCCCTCCGTCTCAGATAGATCTTCCACAGTTAAAGCCCTAGACTCTCTGCAACGTAGCTAAGCCCAAGCTCCTCCAGCTTCTCCCTTGTAGGAATTCCGTTTTTGTCCCAGCCCCTCAGGCTGTAATACCTGTCAAGCAACTCTTCAAGGGTATCCCTACTTATATGCATTCCGTCAACTGCGCCACCAATGGTTGGCTCTTCGTAGAACCTTGCGGGCGGCCAGTCATATTCACGGCCAAAGTCCTCCACTTCCCTTGCCCAGAATGCCCTGGTTATGTTCCACACCCGTTCGGACAGCCTCTTCAAATCTTCCCATGTATAGTTGAACCCGGTAACCAGATTTAATACCGTCGGATAATCGTCAAGCGAAAAGCCAAGTTCTATCCATGGGAAGCGGCATACGGTCAGGGTATCCAGCATAGGCCTTACGTGCTGCATCCATATAACCTTTTCAGCCTTGCCCTTTACTTCAAAACGCCCGACTTCAACGTCATAGGTTATTGCCCATGCCCTGTTGTGATGAGACCCCACGTCACATGTCATATATGCAAGAATTGTCGCCGCGGCGTTTCTTGGGTCATAACCGCTGCACTCCTGACCCTTGACCTGGATTGCAAACCTTTCCGACCCCTTGCCGAGGACCAATGCGGCTTTTTTTGTGCCTTCGGCAAGGATTTCACCTATCCCGTGCCGGTTGGCTATTTTATGTATTAAATACTCTATCGAATCAAGATCACCGAACTTCAGCTCTTTATATTCAACCTGTTCGGGTGTGATAATCCCCTTTTCACAGCATTCAAGGGCAAAGGCCACAACTCCTCCGCCGGACATCGTATCAATGCCGTAATTGTCGAACAGATAGTTAACGTAGGCTACATCCTCTATGTTCTCCAGCATAAGGTTTGAGCCGCAGAGGGCTATTGTTTCATACTCCGGTCCTTCCACATAGTATTCGTTGCCGTTCTTCTCAACCTTTGAATACTTTCCGCAGGGAATGGGACAGCAGAAGCAGCCCTTATCCTTCACAAGGATTTTCTCCCTGATATCCCTTCCGGTTAGATTATCAGCCGGCTTGAAATAGCCGTGTTTGAAGTTCCTGGTAGGCAGGGCGCCAACGTTATTGACCCATGTGGTGATATCTGCCGTACCGTAGGGTGCCCACTCGGTAAAACCCGGCAAGGAGAAAATCGTATCGTACATTTCCTTGGACTTCTTCAGCAGCCCCTCGGGGTCGAATACTTTGATATCCTTGTTGCCCCTGATTGCAATTGCTTTTAGTCTCTTTGATCCCAAAACGGTCCCAACTCCGGTGCGTCCTGCCTGTCTTCCAAAGTCATGGGATACACAGGCAAATTTTAGCAGTTTCTCAGCTGCGGGACCTATGGTTGCAATCTGGAACTCCTCTCCCAGCTCATTCTTCAATACCTCTTCCGTATCAAGCGCTCCCATGCCCCAGTATTCTGATGCATCCCTTATCTCAATCCTGTCATTATCAATATAAAGGTATTTAGGTTTGTCGGCAATCCCCTCAATTATAATCATGTCGTATCCGGCGGACTTTAGTTCAGCCGAAAGATGTCCACCCATGTTGCTGTCCCCATACCCACCGGTCAGGGGTGATTTTGCACCAAATTCAATCTTTCCGCTGCTTGGAAGAAAGGCTGCCGATAAGGGACCTACTGCAATAAATACCTTGTTGCCCTCTCCCAGGGGATCTGCACCCTTCGGTATCTCATCGAACATGTACTTTGCAACAAAGCCACGGCCTCCTATGTATTCCCTTACAACATCATCAGGAATATTTTCCACGCTGATCCTTCCCGTGGAAAGGTTAACCCTCAACAGTTTCTGGTTATATCCATAGATCATTTTTTATCACCCCCGCATACATCATACAGCGCTTCCCTGGGACAATAGCTTATGCACTCGCCACAGCCGTTGCATTTAAAAGGCGCTTTCATATCACCCAGCATTACCATAACATTATTGGGACACGCTTCAACGCATAGTCCGCACCCAGTGCACTCCTCTTCATTAATCAAATAGACATCCCTATCCCTATAGATTGCTTCTGCCGGACAGATCTTCGCGCAAACCCCGCACTGGTTGCACACCCCCACCTCGTACTCTCCGGGCTTCGGAAACCTTGGTATAACTTTAAGCGCAGCCTTCTTGGGATTCCAGACCGCCAGGTTCTGGAGCGAGCATAATGCCTGGCACGTGCGGCATCCTGAACACTTTTCGTTAACAACTCCTAAAATCAACCTTCCCACCTCCAGGTATTGTTATATATATAATACTACATTTCCAATAATACATGGGAATAGGGGCTATGCCTTTCTCCATAGCCCCTGTAGTATTATTCTATGTGCAGCTCTGCTACTCTAGATAACACTGCCTGATCAACGGGCTGGGTAGCAAGGCTTACAGCAATATGGACCACGAACGCCAAGGGTAAGGAAACAAGGATATGTGTTAAAGCCGGCATTTTAGTGAACCATAATAGATAAAGATATGATGCAGAACCTATTATAATACTCCACAGCGCCCCCTTAGTTGTGGCCTTTTTCCACCATATACCAAGGATTACTGGTGCGAAAAGTGCTGAACCCAGCCATCCGACAGCCGCTGTGTAGAACATTGTCAGCAGCTTTGGCGGGTTAAGGGCGAAGAAAACGGCTAAGATGCCTACAACCCAAGTAGCTATCAAACTGACCTTAACCACTTGTCTTTCAGAAGCTTCTTTATTTATGAATTTGCAGTAAATATCGTTTACAACTGCACTGCTAACGGCTAGAAGAAGGGCATCCGTTGTGGACATTACAGCAGCCATTACTGCTGCTACCGCGAAACCTCCAATGACTCTCGGCAGATACATCTCAATTAATTTGAGAAACAGTGTATCGGGGTCTTGAAGGTCAGGCAGAACAATATGTCCTGCGGAAGAAATTGCTATAACCCCAAAAACAATCATAAATGCGTAGATTACTATGGAATAGTTTAGTGAGTACTTAGCGGAACGTACGGTCCTTGACGTGAATACTCTCATTATCAGATGAGGTGTAATACATGCAGCGACGAACCAGACAAGAAACGCGCCAACATATGAAGCTGTTGATAATCCTACAACAGCGCCAAGGTCCGGCTTCGCTTCTATAGCCTGGCTGAGGAGGGGTGTAATTCCTCCAAAGTTACCAAATAATACCGCTGAAAGAATGAGCACCATCCCAACCATTAGAATGCCTTGTACAATATCTGTAAGGGTGATTGCCCACATTCCTCCAATGGATACATATAGGATAAACACTATTGCAGTTACTACTATTGCATAGTTGTAGGGTATCCCAAGCAGATATACTGCTGTGACCCCCGCAGCTTTCATTTGAGCAACAATATATGCTCCCATAGCTAGTATAATTATTACGGGTACTAAAATTTCTATTGCCTTGTTTTTATATCTGAACCTTAGAAAGTCTGTAATCGTATATATGCCGAGATTACGCAGTTGTTTGGCAACAAGCACCGCAGCAAGCGGGAAACCGGCTGCAGCTCCAGCATACATACTGAAAGTATAAGGAATTCCCCTTGAATAGGCCAGCCCCATAACCCCTAATACTGAGCCGCCACTTGCCAATGCTGCCATCATAGCCCAGCTGTTGGCAAAAGTGCCAATATTCCTGCCAGCTACCCAATAATCTTCAGTAGAACTCTTGACCTTTTTATTCGCCCAAAAACCTATACCTATGCACGCAACAAGGTATAAAAGTGTCAATGTAAATTCTATTGTTTTCATGGATCAGTTTCCCCCTTTCCTATTTATTCGCCTTTTCTTTAATCTTATCTGCTTTGGCATAGTCTAAATTCATACAAATTAATGAAATAATTGGAGCGATAAACATAAATACTCCCATCAGCCATCCGAAAACCGCCATTTTTGAAATAGTTGCACCTGATTGAACAAAAAAGAACGTAATCACTGCATAAACAAGCAAAGCAACCAAAGTAAACTTATCTCCTGACGACATCTCGAAAAACTGTTTCTCCTTAACCACATTATCACCTCCCGTCTTTGCATATTTACTCATGCAAATTATATTCCAATTGCGAAACAAGCTTTGTGTCAGCATATTTATCATCCTTCACCATTTTTATTGCGCTTGGTGGCTATATAGGCATCATTTTAGGATATTTTAGGATATACTATTGCGTCCTATTTGGTTGATAAATCCTAATAGTTGCCCTGGAATTAAGCGCTGTACATGGTACGGTTCTTGCACCATAGATTAAGTAAAACTTTGCGAGAGGAGGGCATTACAATGAAGAAAGTAGTCATCACCTCAGCGGTCAGAACACCAATAGGAAGGCTTGGTGGGGCGCTCTGCGACATCCAGCCCGAGGAACTAACCCGGGTTGTCATAGAGGCTGCAATAAAACGTTCCTTTCTGGCCAAGGACCAAATAGATGAAGTGATAATCGGTCAAACCAAACAGACGACCGATGCGCCAAATATAGCCCGGGTGGCTGCACTAATGGCGGGTATTCCGGAAAGCGTTCCTGCATACACGGTACACAGGCAGTGTTCATCGGGACTACAATCAATAATCAACGCAGTATGGCAGATACAGGCAGGATATGCGGATGTAGCTGTCGCGGGGGGAGTGGAAAGTATGTCCCTTGCCCCGTATTATCTAAGGAAGGCCCGGTTCGGGTACCAGTCCGGGAACGGGGAGCTGATCGACCCGAACACCGAGAGCCAGCCCAAATCCCAGCCTGAAGATATATACGGCAGCTTTAATATGGGACTTACCGCAGAAAACCTGGCGGAAATCTACCATATCGCACGGGAGGAGCAGGACAGTTTTGCCTGTTCAAGCCAGCATAAAGCAGCTGCCGCTATAGACAGCGGCAGGTTCAAGGATGAAATAGCACCCGTACTGATAGACAGAAAAAAAGATACCTTCACCTTTGATACCGACGAACACCCGAGAAGAGATACCAGCCTGGAAAAGCTTGCAAAGCTTAAACCGGTGTTCAAGGAAAACGGAACCGTTACAGCCGGCAACAGTTCAGGCAGAAACGACGGAGCTGCTGCTGTAATTGTAATGTCAGAGGAAAAGGCCAACAAATTGGGAATCGAACCTATGGTTGCTTTTGTATCGGCCGGTATAGCCGGTATTGACCCAAGGATTATGGGTATAGGGCCAGTCCCTGCCACCCGAAAGGCCCTTGAAAGAGCCGGTTTGACCCTTGCCGACATTGGTTTGATTGAGTTGAATGAAGCCTTTGCTGCCCAGAGCCTTGCAGTAATAAAAGAGCTGCAGCTAGATGAAAGCATTGTCAACGTTAACGGGGGGGCTATAGCATTGGGTCATCCCCTGGGATGCTCGGGAACCAGAATAGTCACCACCCTGCTGCATGAACTGAAGAAGCGCGGTGAGAGATATGGGCTTGCCACAATATGTGTTGCCGGAGGCCTGGGCGTTTCAGTCATCTTTGAAAATTACCGAGATAGATAAATATATTTGATTCCTAAGGAGGAGAACTATGGAAGCGTCGAAAAACATGATTGGAAACGGCAAGATAAGAAGCGTGGATGAAGCTATTTTGCTTATAAAAGACGGCAGCAGGATTATGGTAGGGGGTTTCGGACTTGCAGGCAACCCTGACTGTCTAATCGACGCCCTTACCAAAAGCAGCGTTCGGGACCTTACCATTATCAGCAACGATTTAGGTGCTCCAAATACCGGTTTGGGTAAGTTGTTGACAAACGGGCAGGTTAAGTCATTAATTGGTAACTATTACAACTGGAATCCGGAAGTAGCAAAGGCTTATAACGAAGGCGTCATCGATGTCAAGCTGCTGCCACAGGGCACCTTCGTTGAAGCCATACGCGCCGCCGGTGTGGGTATCCCGGCCTTTTATACCCCGGCATCGGTAGGGACCGAACTCAGCAAGAACAAGGAAATTAGGAGCTTCAACGGGCGGGATTATGTACTGGAGGAGGCTGTCCATGCGGATGTTGCTTTGATAAAAGCCTATAAAGCAGATGCCTTGGGCAACCTGATATATTATAAAACAGCTAGAAATTTCAACCCTGTCATGGCTATGGCTGCTGACCTAGTAATAGCAGAGGTTGATGAGATAGTCGCGCCGGGCGATTTGGACCCTGAATGCATAATCACTCCCCATCTTTTTGTTGACGTTATAGTAAAGGGGGGAAAATAATGAATATTATTCCGGAAGCAGAAGCAAAGATAAGAATAGCCAAAAGGATTGCCCGGAAGTTTTCCGAGAGCAGCAAAAAGATCATAATAAATCTCGGTGTCGGCATTCCTACAATGGTTGCCGATTATATCGAGGGCGGCAACGTATGCGTACAGGCAGAGAACGGGATGCTGGGGGTAGGCCCTGTAGCTCCCGAGGGCATGGCAGATCGTCAGCTGATAAATGCCGGCAGGCAGCCGGTAACAGAAACCAGGGGCTGCTGCTATTTTGACAGCTCCATCTCCTTTGGAATGATTAGGGGAGGCCATATAGATGCAACAGTAATCGGCGCCTTTGAAGTAAGCAAGACCGGCGATATTGCAAACTGGGTTATACCCAACGGCAAACAGCTCGGTGTAGGTGGAGCCATGGACCTGGTTAGCGGGGCGAAAGAGGTTATTGTTGCAATGACCCACACTACCAAGGATGGCAAGCCTAAGCTCG
The DNA here is from genome assembly GCA_013540605.1 of Bacillota bacterium. Taxonomy (GTDB): domain Bacteria; phylum Bacillota; class Clostridia; order Ch29; family Ch29; genus Ch29. Next base: position 148,213 of record JABVCK010000029.1, on the reverse strand, counting down.
TAAAAAACTGCAGCCTTCCGGTTACCGGAATAGGTGAAGCGGATATGGTGGTTACGGAGCTTGCGGTTTTCTGTTTTGAAGACGGTGAAATGGTTCTTAAGGAAATTGCGCCCGAAGCATCTTTGGACCTGATAAGATCTCTGACGGAAGCTGAGTTCAAGGTAGACGCCAATCTAAAAACTATGGAGGTGTAAGGTATGGGGACACACCGCTGCTTTCGGGTATTCCTTGCCGCGGAATGTCCCCGATATCCAAGTGCAGCAAGGGTGGAGACCCGTTCTCCACCCTCAGCTTTCATATCATGCCTTTTTCTTTTAGTAGTTTTATCCCTTTATCGGTTACAAAGCTCCCCTGTTTTGTCCTTCCCCTTCTTATCAACCCATCCTCTCCAAGCTGCTTCAACCTGGTTTTCATCTTGGCCTCTGTGAGCCCGTGTTCCTTAAGAATGCTCAATGATACCAATTTTCCCCTTCCGATCGTCTCGCCCTTGCGATTTGCGTTATAAATCTCAGACAATAAGCACAGTGTTCCCTCCGGATACTCATGGTTAATGAGGCTTGCATTACTAACCGGGTAACTATTCCTCTGAAACCCGGATAAGCTTGATAACTCCTGGGGCAAATCATCTACCGTTGCTGTATTCTGCTTGCAAACAGTGCATACATATTTAATTGCATTTTCGAGTTCCCTGACATTTCCCGGCCAATCATATTCCATCAATATATCCATCACTTCACTGTCAAACTCAACCTTCTCGTTATTTGCTTCCAGCATTGCCTTGATTATTTCGGGAATATCTTCCCTTCTCTCCCTTAGCGGAGGAATGTTCAGCGTCAGAACCTTCAGCCTATAATAAAGGTCCTCCCGAAACCTGCCCTTTGCGACGAGTTCAAGCAAATCCCTGTTGGTGGCGGCTATGACCCTTACATCTATGGGAATCACCTTTGAAGCACCCACCCGCATTACTTCCTGTTCCTGAAGAACCCTAAGCAGACGGGATTGTATGCTTAGAGGCGCGTCTCCTATTTCATCCAGAAATATCGTTCCCCTATGGGCCTGTTCAAATATCCCGGATTTCCCGCCTTTAACCGCTCCCGTGAAGGCTCCCTCTTCATATCCGAACAGCTCGCTCTCCACCAGGTTTTCGGGTATTGCAGCGAAGTTTATCGCAATAAATGGGCCGTTGGCCCTGGAGGATGCGTTGTGTATGGCCTGGGCAAAAAGCTCCTTGCCCGTTCCGCTTTCCCCGCATACCAACACCGTAAGATCCTTCCCGGCAAATTTTAACGCTTTATCCTTCGCCGATCTGATTAGATCGCCCGAACCCTTGATCATGTCAAAATTGTACTTTGCTATATAACCCTTGGCGTTCAGCCGCCTCCTGACGTTTTGTTCCAACTGCTGGATGGTCGCCACTTCGTTCAATGTGCATATTCTGTTCTCGTGCCCGTTATCGTTTAGATACGTCAGGGAGCCGACTATTTTTTTGTTCTTGATGCTTATAATCTGCTCGTATACAGTTTCTTTTTTATCCAGCAGCCTGATCAACTCAGGGTACTCCTTGAACGCAGCTTTGTAATTTCTGCCCAGCACCGACCCGGCTCTTTGACTGAAAAGCGCTTCAGACATGGGGTTGAAAACCGATACGCTTCCGTTATCGTCTATTGCGATAATGCCGTCCCTTATCTTGTTCAACACCACCTCCAGGTCCCTGCCGGCCTTTTCCTTTTCATTATAATATTTCGCAATTTCTCTCCCGGATTTTACCATCAGCTGGATGTGGTATTTCGCAAAGTCATCGACGTTCCTGATATCGAGGTCGAGACTCATCAGCACTTCCATGAACGTGGAAAATGCAATGGTCCTTCTTCCAAGGTCAATCCTGTTCTTGATGAAGTCGGGAATCAGGTATATATGCCCGGGGCTGATAGCAGTATCAATCCCCTTAAAATCAATTTTCAAGCCTTCCCAGTAAGGTATATAATGCAGATGATTCAGCCCCAGTTCCTTCAGGGACTGGATTGTCTCCATGGTAACCTCCTGGGGATGGTTTGCCACAAGGACCTTTTTGCCCTTTGGCAGCAGCATAACCTTATCAAGATTCTGGCCGGTCATGATGCGTTTTGCAACTATAATCCTGCTGTCCGGATACAGTTCCTTAGCCTGCTCAAGAAGAAAAGCGCCGGAAATCAAAACCGCCGCAACTTTTCTTCCGCGGGCAATACCCTCCTCAAAGCTCATTCTGTTTATTGCTATATCCTCTCTAACGCTCTTTTCAATAATGTTCTTCAGGAACACTGTATCATCGATGCTCAGTCCGATTATATCCATCTCTTTTCTGTTCATGCCTCTGTGCCCCCATGTCTCAGTTGATGTGAATGCACTGCTAATCGACGCCGAGGTCAACGGCAATTCTCTCCAGCAAAGTTATGCTGTCCGGGGAAACCCTGCAGTTATAAGCATATACTTCCACCCCTGACATCTCTGCTTCAACAAGAGCCCTTGAAAAACCGGGGTCCGTATCCCAGTTCGGCGTGAAGCTGCCGGCATCTTCCCTTTGAGCGACAATCATTACCGCGGAACGGCAGCCATCAGCCTTTGCCCTGGCGAGTTCCAGAACATGCTTTTTCCCCCTTTCGGTAGGCGCATCGGGGAATTTCGCAGTACTGCCGTCCACCAGGGTAACACATTTCACTTCTATGTAGCAGGTTCTCTCCCTATCCCTTAACCGGATGTCGAAGCGGCTGCTGCCGTAGTTTACTTCCCTTTTTATATCCGAATATCCCTTAAATCCCTTTAGTTTTTCTTCCCTCAACGCCTTTGCAATCAGACGGTTGGCCATGACCGATTCAAGGAATACCGGCACCCCCCGTTCAGAGTTGGATATTATCAAATCCCACTCCGTCTTGCGCCTGGGGTTACTGGTCCTCCGGATTACCACATCCCTGCCGGGAACAAGCAGTTCCTTCATTCTTCCTGTATTGGCAACGTGACAAAGCGTGCTTTTGCCGCTGTACTCAACCAGGACTTCGAACCTGTTAAGCCTTTTTATGAACTTTGCTATCTTTTTCTCCCCGGAAATAGGAATTGTGGTTATCACGCCTTTATTCCCCTTAGTTTACTGGCCACCGACGATTTGATCCCCGAAATGGCCATTTTATACACGCTATTGTTCTTCTCCAGTATGCTTTCAAGGGAATGTATCATGTAATCCACCTGTTCCCTTGTAATTATTAGGGGCGGTTCAAACCTTATGACATTTGGATTGTTCAGCGTATAGGCGGTAATTATCCTGTGCCTGTTGAGCAGCTCCCCTGCAACCATGGCGCCTATATACTCCCTGCCCAGTTTTGAAGCGGTACCTCCCGACAGCACATCCAGTACGCCTCCTTCTCCGCTGGCAAACTCAATCCCTATCATCAGGCCCTTTCCCCTGACGTCTTTGATTATGCTGTATCTGGATTTCAACTCCAGCAGCCTTTCCAGCGCATAGCTTCCAAGCTCCGCAGCCTTCTCCGAAAGGTTGTTTTTTATCAGAAACTCAATCGCCGCGATGCCGGCTGCCATAGCCAGCGAATTCCCTCCAAAGGTTGACGTATGCAGCAGACACTTTTCCATGTTTCCGTAGGCTTTACTATAGACTTCTTCGGTGGCGATGCAGGCGCCTACCGGCACCATGCCGCCGCCAAGAGATTTTGCGATGCACATGATGTCCGGTACTACCCTTTCATGCTCACACGCAAATATTTTTCCGGTCCTGCCCAAACCGGTCTGTATTTCATCCGCGATAAGAAGCGCCCCATACCTGCTGCACAGCGCCCGGACTCCCTCCAGGTAACCCTGTTTGGGCACGATTATTCCGCCTTCGCCCTGAACCGGTTCAACGATTACCGCAGCCACATCCCCGGCGCTCATGTGCTGTTCCAGGGATGAAAGGCTGTCGTATTCCACCTTTATACATCCGGGAAGGGTTGGCTGAAAGGGCTTCCTGTATTTTTCCCTGCCGGTTACCGACAGGGAGCCAAAGGACTTCCCATGGAAAGAGTTGTCACAGTAGAGTATAGTGCTCTTTCCAGTACTTGCCCGCGCCATCTTCAACGCCGCTTCCACGGCTTCGGTGCCGCTGTTGCAGAAGAAGGAATACTTTAAATCCCCCGGGGTTATTTTCTCCAGGTTTTCCGCGAGGACCGAAGCAAAGGGGTTCAGCGACGCCTGGAGTATGTTTGGAGATCCCATAACCCTATTCAGTGCATCAATCACCGGCTCGGGGTTATGCCCCATGTTCAATGCACCATAGCCCCCGAGAAAATCGAGGTAAATATTTCCGTCCTGGTCCCATACCTCGCACCCCGAGGCCTTTACAAATCTCTTGTCAAAGTCCAACAGGCCCATCATAGTGACCAGTCCGGGGTTCACATACTTTTTGTATTTGTCCCTTACCTGCTTCCGATTTAATTCAAGCGCCTGATCCAGCGTAACCAGCCTATCCATAATTATCCTCCCATATATTTGCAAATCAAAAGCATACCTCCAGAGTATGCTTAATTATTCTCCTGCCTTACAAGTTCCTCGTATGCCTCGACTACCGTGTCCAATTCCTCGTCATCCTCTATGCCTATGAGTACATCCTCGCCATTCGCATCCTGCTCTATCCTCAATACATAGGCTTCTTCTTCCTCTTCTCCCTCTTCGGTCACAGGAAGCAGGATTGCATACCTGTTTTCTTCAACATCCAAGACCGCAAGTACTTCAAAATGACATTCATTATCCTCTTCATCAAAGAGAACCACAATATCCATGTCTTCGTCCAAAAGGTCCACCTCCCCTGATTTCAGGTAAATTTTATTATATTATTCCATGACTGTCAACGCATGTTGCTTATACTGTCCAGATACCCCTGGAGAATATATATAGCGGCGAGTTTGTCTATTACCTTTTTCCTTTTGCGTCTGCTTACATCCGCCTCAATCAGCATTCTCTCAGCGGCCACTGTGGTCAGCCTCTCGTCCCATAATACCACATCCAGTGAAGTCCTTTCCTTAAAAAGGGATGCAAATTCCAGCACCTTCTCTCCCTGTGGGCCAATGGTCCCGTTCATGTTCTTTGGCAGACCGATCACGACCCTTTCGACCCCATACCGGGAAATAATTTCGTCAAGCCTCGCAAAGTCCTCTTCCAGGCTTACCCGCTTGATGGTGTCGACCCCCTGGGCAGTCCATCCCAGAGCGTCGCTAACAGCAACGCCGATAGTCCTGTCTCCCAGGTCCAAGCCCAGTATCCTCAAAGCTCACCACCCCATTCCGGTTACACCACTTTTATACAGAAGTTGCTGCACTTTGAGGCGCAGTAACCGCATAAAGTACATTTTTCATGCCTGACCCTGACCTTTCCGCCGTCTACAAACAGTGCTCCTTGTCCACATGCTTCGACACATCTTCCGCAGCCTTCACACCACTTTGCTATATGGAGCCTTCTCTTCCTTTCGGACAACACCCTTTCCAGTTCAGGATCAGCGGACTGTCCTTCCGCAATCGCTACGTTCACGTCGATTTCCTCCCGGCACTGCATACCTATGGCTACCGACTGTATAAATGGTATTTCCAATACGTATTCAATGCATTCCCTGAACTGCGGTATCAGATTTCCTCCTCCGAGGGGTTTCATTGCATATATGCCCTTTCCTGCCAGATACGCCTTTTCTACGGCATCAAGCATTTCCTGAATCCCGCCGTCAACTATTCCCAACCCGCTTTTGTTGACAATGGGGTGAATGATTTCAATCTCATTCCACTTTATAGAATCCGACACGCCCCTTATTGAATGGGTTGATATGCCGAAATGGCGAATATCTCCCTTTTCCTTTGCCTTAAGAAAATACTCAATGGCCTCGTAATGGCCCCTTAGGGTCAGCTCGCTTTCCTGTTCATGGAGCATGAAAACGTCAACATAGTCCAGGCTCATTTCCTTCAGGGCCTTTCTAAGGCTCCTGTCGGCAAGCTCCGCCGTAAAAGCATAGGTCTTTGTGACAATTATCAAATCTTCCCTTGGCCTGCCTTTGATAGCTTCCTTAATATACCGGTAATTATCGTAAAGCTCTGCGGTATCCAGGAAGTTAATCCCCTTGTCCATGGCGTATTCTATCAGTCCGGCCCCTTCCCCTACGGAAAGGTTGGCCTGAAGCGGCCCCATTGTAAGGCTCCCGAAACATAGGCGTGATACTTTTAAACCTGTCCGGCCCAGTTCTCTATAATCCATTTAAGTTTTGCGAAGCTTCCTTCGCCCCTCCTTTTTCTCCTCTCTCTTCTATGAAAACATAAAGCATGCTCATCATAAAAAATATGCTGCTCGTGGCTGAAGTCACAACCCCTGAATCATTAACGGCCATTCCGACTGCCGCTGCCACCACTATTGAGGACCACGCCTTCGTTAAATATGGATACCGGGAAAACACCTTCTTGAAAATTCCCACCGGCCTATAAAACAGTATCCCTGTGGCAGCAATAACCGCGACAAGCACCTTGGTCCAGATGGTATATCTTAAGAGTTTTATATTCATTGCCAGTTTTCTGTTTATTATGCCAATTATATGGGCAGGTCCCCCATTTAAAGAGTCTTGAATCGCAAGGGCCAGGTGAGAATGGTTTTCCAGAAAGACCATGTCCGCAATTATAAAGACCGCAACAAGCACTAGCAGACCAAGAAAAACAAAGAGCGCCTGTTTGATGCCTATCCGTTTCCCCCTTACTCTGATCAGATAAAAGGAAAACGCGCAGAAGCACGTAATGGCCCCCCCAACGTTGGCGCCAAGGCCGGGATACCCAACTATCAGCAATACCAAAGATAGGAACATGGCAGCAAAACATAGATTCAGCTTTCTATCTTCCAGGTATGACGAAACGGCTACCAGGGCGCTCCCGGTAACAACACCCATATATTCATTGCCTATACCGTAGTACCTCGCCCCGATTATCGGGTCGTACCCCAGCAGGGAGTTCTTGATTAAATGTCCGCCAAAAACTATATCCAGCAGCACTGCAGCACTTGTTACCGAGGATACTATCAAAATTTTTTTGTTCGTACCGGTTGGCGCCGCGTACACCAAGATGGCCAGGGTGAGTACTATTACTATTATAGAAATCCCTGTGGAAGCAAGGGTGTTTAAGTTCAGTAAGGGCAGCACGAGCAGTACCGCCGGGAAGAACATGACCGCGATTATCATGGCCTTTTCAAACTCTTTTAGCTTTCCTCCCAGTATCCCCGGGTATAGAACCGTTATCAGCCCAAGTATTATTATCCCTATTACAATTATTGCATAGTCCCTTAAAACGGGATACCTGTAGTTTGAAGTGTTTACCACCCTTGTATTAAGTTCTTTTATCCTATCAATATTGTTTGGCATGTCAACGCCCTTCAGCGGTCTTCCAACAACGCCTTCTCCGCTTACATTCATATACCGCAGTACCGTTGCGGCAATATCAACATTGCCAACTATCCCTTCCCTCCTGGTGGTTGCGGAAACAAGGAAACCTCCCGGATAGCCTTCCCCATAAACTATAAGGGGAGTCAGCCTGTCTCCCCTTGCAATGCTTGAATTTGAAGGGTACGGTGTTACAATCATTAAAAGCCAGCCGTTTTTGTCTGCTCTTTCCCTTATTTCGGATAAAAAGGCATCTATTCTGCCAAGGGCTGTACTTCTGTGGTAGCTGTACATATCAGCGCTGAGAAGGTCCCTGCTCTCTTCTATTCTCGTCAGGTCTCCCGTCTCTATAACGATAAAATCCGCCTTGCTCTCAATAGCATCAAGGTAAGACTCAATGCTGGCATAATCAGTCCTCTGTCCGGTAGGGAAGGTCTTATCTTTTTCCAGTATGCCATCGTCGACCCTTCCGTAATCAACCCTTCCTTTCCTGTCCATAGCTATCGAAACAGCCCATCGTATCTCTGATTTGTCCAAATCCCCGTTCCCGATAACAGCCGTCTTATATCCACTGCTGCGCAAAGCTTCGCCGATATTTCCTGCAACAGCGCCATATTCGCCCTTCTCGTTCTGGACGATGAGTCTGTTTATGTCCGGATTGACCACCATGCCGTCCGAAACCCTTATGCCGGTTCTCCCGAAGAAGACCTCCCGGATGTCCTCATCCACCTGTACTGCAGTCACAGCAGACGGGGTGCCTTCCGCCCGGTTGCCGCTTCCGATGCCGACATAGCTTTTACACGCGCTGTAGCTGCCCGACGGCCTGTTATTCATTAAGGCTATTGAACCGTTCCGTGCTATATCCGCTATGGCAGAATACCCTTCAAAATCTTCAAAGGAAACCCTGTCAATTACAATCATCAGAATCTTCTTATTAACAGAGCTGCTGCCGGAACTTGCCTGAACAAAGGACAAAAGCAAAACAAAAAAAATTAAAGTTAAAACGAAGACAGTTATTATTTTACTCTTCAAAGGACTACACCTACCCCAACCAATCATCAAAGCGTTTTCAGGTACTCTTTTACCAATTCCTCAAGGATCTCGTCGCGCTCAACCTTGCTGATCAGGCTCCTGGCGTTTTTATGACTGGTTATATATGTAGGGTCTCCGGATATTATATATCCCACAATCTGGTTAATAGGATTATATCCCTTTTCTTTAAGGGCGTTGTATACCGAAGCTACAGTGTCTCTAACCTTGTTGTGCTCCTCTTTATCCACATCAAACTTCATTGTCTTATCGTTATCTTTAGTCACATCTAACACTCCCCTCTAAAATATTTATTTCCATATATTATATATTAATATACATGCCCGCTAAATACAATCAAAACCGGAACAAATATACGCTCATAAAGTCGAACAGCCCGCATGTTCGCGGACTGCTCATAGGGGAGTGTTTATATCAATTGTTTATGCAGAATTTCAATAACACTTGCAATGGCCTCTTCGACCCTTGAGGGGTCCTTTGCCCCTGCCTGCGCCATATCAGGCCGTCCTCCGCCACCGCCACCGGCCATACCCGCCACCTGTTTTACCAGGTTGCCGGCATGGGCGCCGGCTGCAACAGCGTCTTTGGTTGCCATTGCCACAAAACTAACTCTGCCGTCTTTCTCCGAGGCAAGAACGACCACACCGGATTTTATCCTGTCCCTGAGGTTATCGCCCATGTTCCTGAGCGCATCCATATCCATATCATCCACCTTTGCAGCAATTACCTTATAGTTTTTTATCTCAGCCGCATTGTTCAACAATCTGTCTATTTCCCCGCCGGCAAGCTTATGCCTGAGATTGTTAATCTCCCTTTCCGCTTCCTTTAGACTGTCCAGAATACTCCTGGCTCTGTCGGGGCAGTTCTCAGGGTTTGTTTTGAGCACCTGTGCTGTCCTTTCAAGGGTCTCTCCCTGTTTTACCAGATACTCAATTGCCTTCCTTCCGGTCAGGGCCTCTATCCTCCTAATCCCTGCCGCAATACCGCTTTCTCCAAGCACCACAAAGGGCCCAACGGTTGCTGTGGTTGTCAGGTGAGTACCTCCACACAGTTCTATGCTGAAATCTCCCATCCTAACCACACGGACCCTTTCACCGTATTTCTCGCCGAACAGGGCGGTAGCGCCCATCTGCTTTGCGCTTTCCAGGTCGGTTTCAAATATATCTATGCCCAGATTGTCAAGAATCTTCTCATTGACAATGCCCTCAACTTGCTTCAATTCTTCCGCTGTCATGGCCGCCAGGTGCGTAAAGTCAAATCTGAGACGTTCGGGTTCCACAAGGGAACCGGCCTGGTCGACATGATTCCCGAGGACGTTTCTCAAGGCTCGGTGCAGAAGGTGTGTAGCGGTGTGATTCCTGGCGGTGTTCATCCTGCGGCTTGCGTCAACCTTGGCCGTCGCCTTCTCGTCCACCCTGACGGTGCCTGTTCTGACCATGCCAAAGTGCAGGTATTGTCCCCCGGAAATCCTTTTGCAGTCCTCCACATCCACCACAAAGGCGTCCGAGATGATCTCGCCGTTATCGCCCACCTGGCCGCCGCTTTCCGCATAGAAGGAGGTGCGCTCAAGGATGACCGTAACCTTATCGCCCTCGTACGCCTCTTCAACTATTTCGTTATCCTTTAATATCGCAAGCACCCTTGTGTCAACCTGCAGCTGCGAGTATCCTTCAAACTTCGTTGCGGGTATGCCCTCCAGTTTGGAAGAGGCCTCTTCATTCCAGCCTACCGTATCAACATCCATCCTGGCCGCTCTGGCCCTTTCCCTCTGGGCCTGCATTTGCCTGTTAAACTCTTCATCGTCCACACTCATACCGTTTTCCTCAAGTATATCCTTCGTCAAGTCCAGCGGAAAACCAAAGGTATCATACAGTTTAAACGCCTTTTCCCCGGAGAGCATGGACTTGCCTTCTTTTTTCATCTGCTCGACGTATTCCTGCAGGATGCCCAGGCCCTGGTCAAGGGTCTCCTGGAACCTTTCCTCCTCCTGCTTGATGACCCTTTTGATGTAGTCCTCTTTCTCAACCAGCTCAGGGTACGCACCGCCGGAAACCTCTACAACCTTGGAAGAGACGTCATAGAGAAACGCTCCTTCCAATCCCAGGAGTTTACCGTGGCGGGCCGCTCTCCTCAGCAGCCTCCTCAGAACATAACCTCTTCCTTCATTCGAGGGAAGTATACCGTCGCTGATCATGTTGGTTACTCCTCTGATATGGTCGGTTATCACCCTTATGGATACATCGGATTTTTCATCCTGACCGTATTCCCTACCGGCTATTGTCGCCGTATAGTCGAGTATGTGCTTTATAGTATCCACTTCAAACATCGTATTTACGCCCTGCATGATTGCAGCCATTCTTTCCAGTCCCATACCCGTATCTATATTAGGATTTGCAAGCCTATGGTAAACTCCTTCAGCATCCTTGTCAAACTGGGTGAAAACAAGATTCCAAAACTCAACATACCTGTCACAGTCGCAGCCCACGCGGCAGTCCTCATTACCGCAGCCGTATTTCTCGCCCCTGTCGAAATACAGCTCCGAGCACGGGCCGCACGGCCCCAAACCGATCTCCCAGAAGTTGTCATCCTTACCCATCCGCACAATCCTGTCTTCCGGGACCCCTACAACTTTATTCCATATTTCAAAGGCCTCGTCATCATCCTCGTATATGCTTATCCATAGCCTGTCTTTAGGCAGTTTGAGGTCCTCCGTTACAAATTCCCAAGCCCAGGAAATAGCTTCAACCTTGAAATAATCTCCGAAGGAAAAGTTTCCCAGCATTTCAAAAAAGGTCCCGTGCCTGGCGGTCTTGCCAACCCTTTCTATGTCAGGAGTCCTTATACACTTCTGACAGGTGGTGACCCTCTTTCTCGGAGGGGTCTGCGCACCGGTAAAGTACGGTTTTAACGGAGCCATTCCACTGTTGATCAACAATAAACTCTTATCATTCTGAGGGACCAGCGGAAAGCTGGGAAGCCTCAGATGTTCTTTGCTCTCGAAAAAACTTAAAAATTTTTCCCTTATTTCATTCAAACTCAGTTTTTTCATTATGCTTCCTCCTTTATAGCCCTTATAAAGTAATTTAAAAGTAATTAAAAAACAATAAAACCCCCATCCCTGACCTTGGCCAGGGACGAGAGTTTTCCCGCGGTACCACCCTAATTGCCGCAAAGCGGCCTCTTGCATCAAATAACGGATACATCCGCCGGCATCTACTGTTATTTCGATACCGGAGCTCCGGAGCTGCTTCAACCGCCCTGTTTCAAAGACCTTTCACCAAACGGCCTTCTCTCTGTGGAAACGGAATCGACCTACTATTCCCCTTCATCGCCTTTGCGTACTATGAATTTGTATACGATTATATATAAAATACCCTGCATTGTCAATTATTATTTATCTCCCCTTATATATTCACGTATTCTGCTATAGCCCTTGCCATATCCATGGTAGTTGCTTTCCCGCCAAGGTCAGGGGTTATCCATACACCCTCCTTGATAACACTGTAAACGGCACGCCTGATGATGCCGGCGCTCCTTTCTTCTCCTAGATAATCCAGCATCATGGCGGAAGTCAATATAACCGCCGTCGGATTTGCTATTCCCCTCCCTGCAATATCCGGAGCACTGCCATGTACAGCTTCGAAAATAACAATCTCATCGCCCATATTAGCCCCGGGTACCAGCCCCAAACCTCCCACCATGCCGGCACACATATCCGACATGATATCTCCATACAGGTTGGGCATAACCAGAACATCAAACCTCCCAGGGTCAATCACCACCTGCATACAGGCATTGTCCACTATGAGCTCTTCGTATTCTATGTCCGGGTAATCTTTAGCCATATTCCTTACGGATTCTAAAAAGAGCCCGTCGGTTAGTTTCAATATATTGGCTTTGTGCACACAGGTTACTTTTCTGCGGTTGTTTTTTCCACAATAGTCGAATGCAAATCGTCCAATCCTTTCGCTTGCCTCCCGTGTAACCAGTTTAATTGCATGGGCGGAACTATCATCCGTAGAGTACTCTATTCCCGAGTACAAATCCTGGGTATTTTCCCTTATTATCACAAGGTCCATCCGGGGATACCTGGAAAATATACCGGGAATAGCGGTAACCGGTCTTACATTAGCATATAGATTAAATTTTTTCCTCAGTTCAACGTTAATACTCCTAAATCCACTGCCTACCGGAGTGGTAACAGGGCCCTTCAGCGCAACCCGGTTTTTTTCAATATTTTTCAACAGTTTATCCGGTAGTGCCGTACCCTCCTCCTCCAAGACCGAAGCACCGGCATTTACCTCTTCCCAATTTATATTTATCCCGGTACTGTCCACAACATATTTTGAGGCTTCTACCACCTCAGGTCCTATACCATCCCCGGGGATTACCGTTATGTTGTACATCTGTAGAACACTCGCTTTCATCTGTAATTTGGTTCGTGGTTCGTAGTTCGTAGTTCGTTGATCGTGGTTCGTGGTTCATCGCAGCCCAGGTGTTTGCCGCTGAACGAAGAACGACGATCGATGAACGATGAACAATGTGCGGCGAACGGCAGGGGGTAACCAAAACCTGGACGCCTGCGATCTAGTATTCAATCCAACTTCCGCCTCCAGTAATTCAGCAATCCGCCGCAAAGCAGTATATTCCTTTCCCGGTCGGAAAGTTCCAGCCTCAGGCGGATATTTCTGTCCTTGTTTTTAACATGCATTTCAACTGTATCCGCAAGGGCAACCGCATTCCTTATATTTTCAGCAATCAACACATCCCCCATTTCAAGGGCTTCATAGTCCTTTTCATTTTCAAAAACCAGCGGCAGTATGCCGTTGTTGATAAGATTGGCACGGTGTATCCTGGCAAAGGACTTAGCCGCAACCCCTTTTACCCCCAGATAAAGGGGCACAAGGGCAGCATGCTCCCGGCTTGAGCCCTGTCCGTAATTTGCCCCCGCAATTATAAATCCTCCTCCCTTTTCCCTGCACCTGCGGGAAAAGTCCCCGTCCACCGCTTCAAAGCAGTGTACAGATAGCGCCGGGATATTGGAACGCAGGGGCAAAAGCTTTGCATCCGATGGCATAATGTGGTCGGTGGTTATGTTATCCCCTACTTTCAGCACCGCTTCACCTTCCAATTTTCCTCCCAACGGCTTATTTAAGGGGAAAGGTTTTATGTTCGGTCCCCTTACTATTTCGACCTTATTCCCCTCATCTGCGGGAGGTATTATCATGCTGTCATCCACATCCATAATTGCGGGCGCATTTATATAAATCTCCGGTACTTTTCCCGTTGGGTCTGTGATATATCCCTCAATGGCAGACACTGCAGCTACTTCCGGTCCGGCAAGATAGACTCTGCCGCTGGACGTACCGCACCGCCCTTTAAAATTCCTGTTGAACGTCCTAAGCGATACACCGTTGGTTGGAGGAGCCTGGCCCATGCCGATACAAGGGCCGCAGGCGCATTCCAGTATCCTGGCGCCGGCCGAAATCATGTCTGCGAGGGCACCGTTGTTAGCCAGCATGTTCAGTACCTGCCTCGAACCCGGGGATATCACCAGGCTTACGTCGGGATGAATTTTCTTGCCCCTCAGTATGGCTGCAACCTTCATTAAATCGCTGTAAGATGAATTGGTACAACTCCCAATGGCAACCTGATCCAATTTCACCTTCCCAAGCTTTCTTACCTCTACCACGTTATCCGGGCTGTGGGGCCTCGCGACCATTGGTTCGATTTTGTCCAAATCTATTTCTATAGTTTCGTCATATTCTGCATCTTCATCCGCCTCCAGTTCAACCCAGTGTTCTCCCCTTCCCTGGCTTATTAAAAACCGGCGGGTAATCTCATCGCTGGGGAAAATCGAAGTGGTAGCTCCCAGTTCGGCACCCATGTTAGCGATGGTTGCCCTTTCCGGAACGGTTAAGGACCTAACCCCCGGCCCTGAATATTCTATTATCTTGCCTACTCCTCCCTTAACGGACATTATCCGGAGTATCTTAAGGATAACATCTTTTGCGGAAGCGGGGAACTCTAATTTTCCGTTAAGCCTTATGTTGCAAACCTTGGGCCTTTTTATGGTGTAACAGCCCCCCGCCATCGCTGCCGCAACATCCATTCCTCCGGCCCCTATTGCCAGCATTCCGAGGGCCCCATTTGTGGGAGTATGGCTGTCCGAACCCAGCAGCGTCCATCCGGGGCGCCCGAAACGTTCCAGGTGAACCTGGTGACATATGCCGTTCCCGGGACGGGAAAAGTATATACCGTATCTGCTCGCCGCACTTTGTATAAACCGGTGGTCGTCGGCGTTTTCAAATCCGGTTTGCAGGGTATTATGGTCTATGTATGCCACCGAAAGCTTTGTCTTAACCCTTTTTATCCCCAGGGCTTCAAGCTGTAGATACACCATGGTACCGGTGGAATCCTGGGTTAGGGTCTGGTCAATCCTTATATCGATATTGCCGCCGTCTTCCCCGTTAATCCTATGGCTGGCAATTATCTTGTCCACAATATTTTTACCCATACCGCTTCGCCTCCCTAAGCCCTTTTCTCCAGCAGGCTCCTGCCTGCCAGGTATTCCTCATATATGTCCAACAGTTCCATGTCGATAAGGGGCCTCTTCAGAGCCACAGCGGCCCTCCTTACCCCGGGAAGAAGTTCAGCGGCAATTACGTTATCAATGTGTACCCCGTTTTGCTTCAACCTCTGAATAATCGCTGCCGTCCCTGAATGCTTTCCGATTACAATTTCTCTGGTCAGGCCCACCTCCTGCGGGTCGAAGGCTTCGTATGTTTTTGGGTCTTTTATGGCGCCGTCCACATGTATCCCTGACTCGTGGGCAAACATATTCGTTCCCACCACTGCTTTCCAGGGATAAAGTTCCCGGCCCGACGCCCTTGAAACGTACAGGCACAGCTGCCTCAGCAGTGCCGTTTGCTGGTGCGTTTTGCTGCCTAAAACATGTTTCAACGCCATAAGGACTTCCTCAAGGGCCGCATTGCCCGCCCTTTCCCCCAGGCCGTTAACAGTAACGCCCACATGGCTTGCACCCGCAATCACCCCGGCCAGGGCATTTGCAGTAGCCATCCCGAAATCGTTATGAGTATGCATCTCGATGTCTATTTTAATTTCATCCAGTATCCCGTGAATAATATTGAAAGTTGAAATCGGGTCAAGTATGCCTATTGTATCGCAGAACCTGAATCTATTTGCTCCGGCTTCTATTCCTGTTTTGATGAACTTCAGGAGAAAATTAAAATCTGTCCTGCTGGCATCCTCTGCATTGACCGATACATACAGATCATTCTTGCGGGCAAACTCCACCGCTTTTGCCATTTCATAAAGGACTTTTTCCCTGGTTGACTTCAGCTTGTTCTTTATATGTATATCGGAGGTCGATATTGAAACTGCAACAGAATCAACCCCGCAGTCCAGGGATGCCTTGATATCCCCTATTACTGCTCTGTTCCACCCCATTATGCTCGCATTAAGGCCAAGGTTTACAATGGCCTTAATCGCTTCTTTCTCATCGCCGCCCATTACCGGTATTCCGGCTTCTATCTGTTCAACTCCGATTCTATCCAGCATTCTGGCTATCTGGATTTTCTCCTTGTTGGCGAAAACCACCCTGGCAGTTTGTTCACCGTCTCTCAAGGTGGAATCCACCAGATAGATCCTCCTATTCCTGTCGTAATGCTTCCCTCTTAACATTGAACCAACCCCTTACGTGTAAATATTGTATAACGGTATAGTTGTATACAATTATACTTGTATATTTGCGTGCTGTCAAGGAAAAAGAAAAAATCATTATTATTTATAATTGTCGTTATATATCAGGAAAACCGTCCCCTTGATATGCTATCCTTGATATGCGTTTATGGGGTGCCGGCAATTTTCTCGAATACATAGCAGGCGAGTATCTTGATAATCGCAGCCACTGGGACCGCAAACAGCATTCCGGCTATGCCGAAAAACTTTGCGGCAATAAACAGGGATAGAATAATGAAGACGGGATGGATGCCAACGCTGTCCCCAACTATCTTCGGAGTGATTATGCCGCTTTCTATCTGCTGTACCACAAACACCACAAGCACAGCCCACAGGGCTTTTGCAGGACTGTCCAGCAGGCCGAGTATCGCCACGGGTACTCCTCCGATTATCGGTCCAAAATAGGGGATTACGTTCGCAATTCCTGTAACGAGGCCCATTAACAAAGCGAAATTCAAGTCTATCATTAAAAAACCCAAAGTAGCCAGTATGCCCACGAAGAGAGCCACCATCAGCTGCCCTCTGATAAACCTGGTTAATGCCGTATTGATCTGGCTGCCCAGTTTAAACACTTCCTGTCTTTTCCTCAGGGGTACCATGTATTTAAATATATTAGTAAAATAGTCCTTGTCCTTAACCAGATAAAAAGAAATAATAAACGCAATAACCCAATTGATCATGCTTTCAAAGATTTTTATCAGGGCGGAAGCAGCGCCTGTTATTTTCTTTGTAATATACGCTTGTATAACGTCAATATTATTCCTCACGGCTTCTTTTATTTCAGGAGTAAGGCTTTTGCTGAAACGGATATATAAAGTGTCCAGGTAGTCCTTGATTTTAAAGGTGTAGAAGGGAAGAATCTCTGTTAACCTGATCATTTCCCTGTATGCGGAGGGAATTAAGTATGAGGCAATACCCGCAAACGCGGCAAGTATCAGTATATATACCGTGACTGCCGCAGCCACCCTTCTAAAACCCCGCCTTTCCAAGAAAGTAACAGCGGGGTTAAGCAGATAAGCAATCACTGCGCCGGCAAAAAACGGAACTAATATGGATTTGAATTCTTCTTTGTTCCTATACAGAAATAAAATTAAAACTATGATAATCCCGGCAACTGAAAGGGATAAAACAGCCTTTTTTGTTTTTCTTTCCAAAATTAACTCTCCTCTATGCAGTAAGAAGCGACAGAGTCGCTTCTTACTATGTAAGGGGACACACCTTTAGCGGAAAGGGGACACACCGCTTCTTGCGGGTATTCCTTGCCGCGGAATGTCCCCGATGGAATGTCCCCTTTTGATGTTGATCTATCTTGCCATGTGTTTTACATCCTGCATTATATCAACAGCCCGGGACGCAATACGTCTTCCTGTCCTGTACATCCTTCTACGGGTTCTGGGCGGAACCTGCGGCATCATCATCGTCAAAGCCGCTCCTATCACTCCTCCCATTATAAGACCGCGCATAAACCTATTGTCCAAATCTATCACTCCTTTATTTGGTATTAATCTTTCAGGCCAAAAATCGACTTCAAACCGCTGTTAGAGAGCGTCGAGAAATCAGAGCGTTCACCATTAAGAATTATAGACCCCTCTCCTATAACAGCATTATCCGTTAGTTTAAACATCTTTCTTCCGTTCAACAGGTCGTCGATAAAATCTCCTGCTAAAATATATCCTTCCACTGATCCTCCGTTTTCATTAAACACCACATCTTTAACCATACCGATTTCTTTACCTTCGCTTGTGAATACCCGGTGACCTATTATATCGCTGTCTTCCTGCATCGTTCTTTCTATTTCCGCGCTGCTGCCGGGATTCATTACTGCATTCTGAGCGACAATTATTACACTGTCCCCTATACTGACAATGTCTCTGTATAGAACAGCTCCCATGCTTCGAGCAAGTTTTCCCCTTTTCAGCAATAAACCTACTATTCTTCTCCTGTTTCTTGAATATACAACCGTTTCTACTTCACCTGCAAAACCGCCCTTTGAATCCAAGACCTTCATACCAACAATCTCTGACATTTTTTTCAATCGAGTATCTCCCCTCGATGCACATGCCTCTCTATATTTATAGTGTTAATCAGAAAAAAACAAAAATGCACTGTAATTTAGTGCATTTTTGTAAATTAATGTATTACTTCCTGAATCGTCCCTCCGCCGACCACCAAATCGTCCTGGTAGAATACAACCGCCTGCCCCGGTGTAATCGCCCTCTGAGGCCTCTCAAATTCAACTTTTATCGTATCGTTTTCTGAGGGCGAAATCACCGCTTTAGCCGGCTTGGCTGAATACCTGATTTTCGCGCTTACTTCTATAGGCCTGGTAAGGGTTTCCATCGAAATCAAATTGATTTCTGCGGCGATCAGGCCGCGGCCCAAGACTTCATCGCCTTCCCCTATTATAACAGCATTGTTTTCCGCATCAATATCCACCACATACACCGGTCTGCCCAGCGCCAGGCCCAGCCCTTTTCTCTGTCCTATCGTGTAATGGACAATTCCCTTGTGCCTGCCCAATACGTTGCCCGAAGTATCAAGGAAATGGCCCGGCCGGATGCTGCCTCCGACCCTTTGCGCAACAAAACTTCCGTAGTCGTCATCGGGAACAAAACATATCTCCTGGCTGTCGGGCTTGTCCGCCACATTAAGCCCGAGCTTTCTTGCCATCTCCCTGGTCTGGTCCTTTGTGTATTCGCCTAAAGGCATCAAGGTATGCTCAAGCTGGTACTGCGTCATATTGTACAGGGCATAGGTCTGATCCTTTTCCCTGGTAACGGATTTTTTCAAAGCATACCTCTTGCCTGAATGGTCGTACTCAATCCTTGCATAATGCCCGGTAGCCATATAGAATGCGTCAAGGTTGTGAGCCCGCCTGAGAAATTCCTCGAACTTTACATATCTGTTGCAGGCGATACAGGGGTTCGGTGTCCTTCCCCTTGCGTACTCTTCTACGAAATAATCAACTACCCGCCTTTGGAAGTAGTCCTTGAAGTTCATAACGTAATACGGGATGCCGAGGACAGCGGCCACCCTTCTTGCATCTTCAACGGCAGAAAGCGAGCAGCACCCGCCTTCACTCTTTGATGCCCCTTCATCCTGCCATATCTGCATGGTAACTCCAATTACCTCGAATCCCTTTTCCAGCAAAAGAGCAGCGGTCACCGAACTGTCAACGCCACCGCTCATAGCAACCACCACGCGGTCTTTCTTCATTCCATCACCTACGGTTCCTTTATTTATTCTTTTCCATATAATCCTTTATAGCTGCCCTGATCGCATCCTCCGCCATCACGGAACAATGTATCTTGGCCGGCGGAAGCCCTCCAAGCGCGTCCACCACTTCCCTGTTGGTAAGCTTAAGGGCTTCATCCAGCGTCTTACCCTTTACCATCTCGGTCATCATGCTGCTTGACGCGATTGCAGAAGCGCAGCCAAAGGTCTGAAACTTTATGTCTTTAATTATATTATCTTCAACTTTTATATAAACTTTCATGATGTCGCCGCACTGGGGGCTGCCCACTTCGGCGATTCCATCGGCGTCTTCTATCTCACCTACATTTCTCGGATTTGTGAAATACTCCATAACCTTTTCATTATACATTAACCTTTCCCCCCTTATACTGGCTGAACAGCGGAGACATTGCCCTCAGCCTGTCGACAATAGGCGGCAATTGCTCCAGGACGTATTCTATATCTTCCTCGGTTGTGCCGTCTCCTAAGCTGAACCGCAGTGAGCCATGGGCTGTCTCATGGGGCAGTCCTATAGCCAGAAGAACATGGGACGGATCGAGGGATCCCGAAGTGCATGCCGAACCGCTTGATGCGGCTATCCCAGCCATATCCAGGCTCAAGAGCAGCGATTCCCCTTCTACAAACTCGATCGACACGTTTACATTATTAGGCAGCCTCTTTTCCGGATGCCCGTTGAGTTTCACGAAGTCAATCCTTTCCATTATACCCGCTATCAGCCTGTCCCTTAGGCCGGAAAGCCTGTGTATATGGTTGTCAAGGTTCTCAACGGCCAATTCCACCGCTTTACCCAGACCCACGACGTAAGCAAGGTTCTCCGTTCCCGCCCTTCTTTTTCGCTCCTGCGCCCCCCCGTGGATCAGATTGTGAATCTTCACGCCTTTCCTTATATAAAGCACACCTATTCCTTTAGGCCCCATGATTTTATGACCTGACATGGAAAGGAGGTCAATATTCATTTTATTTACATCGATCGGAACGTTTCCAAAGGCCTGCACGGCGTCTGTGTGAAAGTATATGCCCCTTTCCTTTGCGATTTCTCCTATTTCTTCAACCGGCTGAATTGTCCCGATCTCGTTATTTGCAAACATAACCGTTATAAGTATCGTGGTATCCTTAATAGCCGATTTCAGTTTGTCGGTATCGACCATACCGTATTCGTCCACATCCAGGTAAGTGACCTCAAAGCCGTCCTGCTCCAGATATTCACACGTATGAAGCACTGCATGATGCTCAATCCTGGTTGTGATTATATGATTTCCCTTTTCCCTGTTAGCATAGGCAATCCCCTTGATTGCCCAGTTGTCAGCTTCGGTTCCGCTTCCTGTAAAGAATATCTCATCGGTCCTTGCCCCCAGAGCCTTTGCAACCTGCTCCCTGGCTTTATCTATCGCCTGTTTGGCCTCCCTTCCAAAGGAATGAATGCTCGAAGGGTTCCCAAACCTTTCCGTGAAATATGGCAGCATTTCCTCAAGTACCTTCGGATGAACAGGTGTGGTTGCAGCATTATCAAGATATACTCGTCTGGTCACTATTATCCTCCCCTTTTGTATCGAGATAATTATTCCCGATTCTTTTGTAGTCATCCACCATATCCTGGAGACTTATTGAGTTTATCACATCATCAATGCTTTCTTTTATTTTTTCCCAGATTATCCTCGTTACACAATAATCAGCCCTGATGCACTCATTATCCTGGTCATCAAGAACGCACTCCGAAGGTGCAAGCGGTCCCTCAAGGGAGCGTATTATATCTCCCACGGTTATCCTTTTCGGGTCCTTCGATAAAAAATACCCTCCCTGCGCTCCTCTTACGCTGGATACCAGCCCGTCCTTTCTCAAAACAGCAATAATCTGTTCAAGGTATGGGTCAGAAATGTTCTGCCTCTCGGCTATGTTTTTCAAAGGAACGGGCCCCTCTCCAAAACGAAGGGCAAGGTCGAAGGCTGCTTTCACCCCGTATCTGCCTTTAGTTGATAATATCAATGGCGTGCACCTCCTAATCCCTAGTTATTTAGTAGGAATTCCTACGAATACAATAGCACAGCCGGATAATAATGTCAATATTCCTACGATTATTTTCTACTTTTTTACTCGGAATTATTTATGCATCAGCAGACAGCTGATGTTCAATAATCCTTTGCATGGCTTCAACCCGCTTATCCCAGCTGTTTTCTCCCGCTACTATCATCCTTTTCCGTATAAGCTCCGGAGAGTCCTCGGCAAGGGATGCTTCAATCGCCGCTATAAACTCTCGGGCGTTACCGCCTACCATAACCGTATCCTGAAAATCCAGTACCTCCGGTATAGGCGTTGAAACGACCGGCTTGCCGGCGGCCAGGTATTCGTAAAGCTTAACAGGGTTTGTGCTCTCTGTGAGCTTGCTCTTCTTAAATGGTATTATACAGACATCGAAGGCTTTGATTATTCCCGGGAGTTCATCATATTCTTTTTTGCCAAGCAGAAATAGGTTCCCGTACTTGTCATCCAGTTTAGCGTTTCTTCCTATCGGTCCTACCATTGTAAAGGACCAATCCTGCTTAAGTCTGCATAGTTCCATGATTAATCCGGTATCCACCCACTCATATATTGCGCCTATAAAGCCAATAACCGGTCTTTTTATCCCCTTCATGTAACTTGGTACCTCAAGGTTTTCGTCCATTGAACCTGCAAAATGGCTCACATCCGCTCCATTGGGTACTAAAAAAATATTTTGTTTCAAAGGTCTTTTCAGTTCCATAAGCTTCCTGGAAGTAACGAACATGACATCGCACCGATCAATGAGCTTTCTCTCCATACCCTGATGCCAGGACGGATTCCAGCTGAACTGGGAGAAATCGTCCACGCAATCGTAACATAGGAGACAATACTCTATCTTATCCAGAATCGGAACAATACTTGGATAGTATGCAAATAGGATTGGCCTTTTAAAACCTATTTTGGTGTACAATACGTCCAAAGCTTGGATAAGCCTTTGCCTGGTAGTATATCCGGGTGAAAAGATGAATAGGCTGTCATTAATCATCCGTAATCTTTTTTCTGTTTCGTATCCAAAGTTCCCGCCGCTTCCTACAGGTTGAAAGTGATCTACATACAGCACTCTGTTGATGCCGGACATCCTACTCATCAGCTGCTGCGGCCTTTGCCACAGAAAATCCCACTTTGTAGACGAAAAACAGACAATATCCAGTTCAATCCCCCCTTTTTCCCTCAAAATCTGCCGCTTTTGACTATATTATTGGCCACATGCCCTATATCCAAAGCTACTTTGCCTTTGCCGTTCGCAATTCTTTCACATATGATAACTGCCGGTACTCCAGCCGCCACCAGAGCCAGATCAAAATTTTGTTTTAACGCTGACCTTACCACTCTGTCTATATCATTCAACCCTGATACCGGAGAGATAACACCAACTACGTTTGCCCCCGCTCTCTTCAACACCCGGGACAGCTCTTTCCCCTTATTGCCTATTATCAAAACGCGCGGTTTTTCATCGATAACTATTGACTTCAGCTTGCCGGTATTGTACAGGAAATAGTTTATACAGGCGTTGGTCAGTTTCATTTTATTCAAATCAATATTGTGCGCTTTAAAAGCTTTGACCGTTAATGGAAGAAAATTAGGCATCATATTAATCGGCACACCTACTATGTCTGCCTGCTTAATTGACAGTGCCAGGGCGTCTCTTCCTTTAAAATCCGGCACTTTAACACCGGCATATCTCAAAAAACCGTGGCTTGCTACCTGCTTCCACGGCAGAACGACTTGCTGTGCCAGGGTAAGCGCTTCGCCATCCCCTATTCTTACAACTGAAGCCTTCTCCTTGTTTTTCAAAGAGTTCTTTACATATTCATACACCTGGTTGGTATCCAGTATTACTTCGCCTTTAATAATCTTATTTATAATGACGTCATCGGTTTTACCCATCAAGATGCCTCCATAAAATAAAAATCGGGCTATGATATTTCTATCCTGCTGTCCTTATCCACCCATATTGCCAGGCTTCCTGAAATCTCCCTTTCTCTAATGACACTCCCACTGCCGATTATGCTTGCATCGATTTTATTTATTATATTCTGCAGCAGGCATTTTTCAAGAATGATGCTGTTCTCTATTCTGCAGCCGGTAATACTGCTCCTGTCACCTATGGACGTATACGGTCCTATGATGGTGTCACTTACCATCACATCATCACCGATAACCACCGGACCGCTAACGGTACAGTTGATGATTCTCGATCCGCTGCCTAAATATATTTGTCCGGAAATATTGCTTTTGCTGTCGCACTGCCCTTTGATGCTTGCGTCCAGATGTTCCAATACCTTTCTGTTTGCTTCAAGGAGGTCTTCCGGCCGGCCTATATCCTTCCACCAACCGGAACTATATACATAGTTTACCAGGTGGCCCCTTCTAATCAGGTCAGTGATTGCATCGCTTATCTCTAACTCACCTCTACCCGATGGTTCAATCTGACCAATCGCATCAAATATTTTTGGGGTAAATACATATAAACCAACTACCCCCAGATTCCCAATGCTGTCCTTGGGTTTTTCAATAACCCCTGCCACCCTACCGTCACGAACGCTTGCTATACCATATCTTTCCGGTCTATCCACCTTTGAAAGGAGTATTGTGCAGTCGGCTCCGGTCTTTAAAAAATAATCTATTATATTCTTGAACGGCTGCATGATTAGGTTATCCCCCAATACTGCAATAAAGGGGCAATTACATACATAGTCCCGGGCTCTGGCAATGGCGTCTGCCAACCCAAGAGGCCGGTCCTGCCTGATATACGTTATGGATACTCCCCATTTTCCGCCGTCTCCGACTTTATCTTTAAATTCTTCCTCCCCATCCCCTACTATTATAGCGATATCCCTAATGCCTGCATCCATAAGGGCTTCTATTATATAATGAACCACAGGTTTGTTAGCTGCCGGCAGCAGGTGCTTTGCTCCTGAATAGGTAAACGGTCTCATTCGCGTTCCTTTACCGGCACACAGAATTAAGCCTTTCAAGCTGTTAACCTCCCTTGTAGTAGTTTTCAGTATAATCTATGAGAGGAACTTACATATGGTTACCGCCGGTACTAGTTCGTAGTTCATAGTTCGTAGTTCGTAGAATATAGATTGCAGTCGGCATATCGCGGATCGCAGGTGATAGGAACCGATAAGGGGACACACCTAAGTCAAAAGGGGACATTCCTGTCTGAAAAGTGTGAAGTGGGATGTTAGATGTTGGAATCTAAACTCTCACCTCTCATACGGTGTGTCCCCTTTCCTTGCCGGTGTGTCCCCTGTCGTAATAACTCCGGTATATTCATTCAAGATTATTCTTCAGCAGCTGCTCTTCCGGAACTTTTCTATAAAATTTCGCCGGGTTTCCTTTCACAATAATTCCCTTGTTTGCATTCTTTGTCACTACGCTCCCCGCAGCCACAAGGGCATCCTCTTCAATTATTTTACCCGGAAGAATAGTAGCATTGGCGCCGACCCTTCCCCCGGTCTTCACTGTTACCCCCTTCATATGTTTAACTCTATCTTTGGTTCTGCCAACAAAGTTGTCATTTGTCGTGACGACTCCCGGCGCAATGAAAGCATAATCCCCAATCTGCGAATGGGCTGTAATATAAGCATCTGCTTCAATTTTACACATCTTCCCTATTATGCAGTCGTTCTCCACCAGTACCCCCCGTCCTATTATCGTTCTTTCTCCGATAGAAACCTTTTCTCTTACTGCTGTCTGATCTGCCAAATAGCAGTCCCTATCCAGCGTGCTGCCCCTGTATACTATTGCCGATGTCCCGATAATACAGCTATCTCCTATGATGGAAGGTTCTAGGTAAAGGTCTTCTCCCTTCATCAAATTCTTCACGCTGTTTTTTGCTTTTACGGGAAATTTCCCAATAACGGCATTATCCTGAATTATCACGTTATCGCCAATTACAGAATCATTATGGATTATAACTCCATTTCCTATAACGACATTTTCACCTATCGATACATCTTCCCCGATAACACAGTAACTGCCCATTGCACAGTTTTCTCTTATTCTTGCAGACTGTGCCACTGTACAACTATTCACTTTTTATAATCACCCTTCCATTGGCAATCTTTGCGGCTGCCCTTTTTCCGCCGACCACCTCATTGCGGTTATTATTTCTATACTTTTTCTTGCCTCTTCACCATTTGTCTCCGGTTCAATGCCCTTTACCAGGGCGTTTATATAATCCCTGTATACTTCGCTGTGCATATGCGCTTCGGGAAAGGGTTGATGTTCTGTCCGTTTACCGAAATCCTCGATGCCGTAATCCCTACCTTCTTCAAAAGTCCAGGCCTCCACCCTGTCAAGTGCCACACCGCCTATTATGGCACTTCCGGTTGCACCAAACAATGCTATCCTGTTCTCGAGGTTTCTGGGGAAAATGCTTATCGTCCCTTCGAAAGCTCCCATAACACCGTTTCTAAATCTAATCAATCCAAGTACGGTATCTTCGGTCTCAATATATGGGTGGGAGTAGTTTTGCTTATATGAAAACACTTCAATCGCCCTTTCCCCTAAAAGCCACTGCAGCAAGTCAATATTATGAATGCATTGATTCATCAACACTCCCCCGTCTTTGGCCTCCGTCCCACGCCATTCTGCCTGCTTGTAATAATTAGCATTGCGCCTCCACCTTACAGAAGTTGTTCCGTAATAAAGCGTTCCAAAATCTCCCTTTACAACCCTGTCCCTTAATGCTCTGATCAAAGGATTAAACCTGTATTGATGGACTACCCCGAGTTTTGCGCCATTCAATTCGGATAATGAAATCAAGTCGTCTACCTCTGCTATAGATAGAGCAAGCGGTTTCTCCACCAGCACGTTCACTCCGGCCCTCATGCAATCTGCCGCTATGGCATAATGCATGCCGCTCTCAGTCAGTATACTTACAAAATCCGGTTTGCTGCTATCCACCATAACCCTATAATCCTGGTATATGGAAATTTCGTCACCGTAACCAGTCAACCCGGCACATTCCTCTTTTATTCGCTGCGCCCTCTCTTTGCACGGGTCACATAACGAAGTTATCACTAAATCCTCCCTGTTGTTGGCAATAGCTCTTATATGCTTTAGTGCAATGCTCCCACAGCCAATAAGGCCAACGCTAATCTTCTTCAAATCGACCTCCCCCATAGCATTACTCAAGACTGTCTATCATTGCATCTATAATATAATCCTGTTCCTTTACGGTTAGCTCAGGATACATTGGAATAGAAAACATTTCCTCGATAACGGTTTCAGTATTTATGAAGTCACCCTTCCTGTATCCCAGGAAACCTAATGCCTTCTGTAAATGAAGCGGTATGTGGTAATACACCCTTGCTTCTATACCCTTCTCCTTCAAGCTTCTGATGATTTTATCCCTTTGATTTGTCCTCAATGTATATATATGGTAGACCGCCTCTGCGGGTTCCTCCTCCTTTGGGGTTATGAAGGGATAGTCTTTTAACCTAGCATTATAATAATAAGCCTTTTGCCTTCTGAGTTGATTCCACCTGTCAATATATCTTAGCTTAACGTTCAGAATAGCGGCCTGCATCTCATCCAGCCTGCTATTATAACCCACCAGGTAATTATTATATTTATCAGGTATTTCTCCGGTTTCGCACCCGTATAATAATCTATATGCTTTAGCTCCGTCTTCCCCTCCGCCGTGGCTCCTCAGGGCCCGTGCCATTACTGCAACCTTCTCGCTATCGGTTATTATCATGCCCCCGTCTCCACAGCAGCCTAAATTTTTGGACGGGAAAAATGAAAAACAGCCGGCATCCCCTATGGTTCCTACTTTTTTTCCCTTATAATTTGCTCCAACTGCCTGGCAGGCGTCTTCAACTACAATCAGTCTATATTCCTGTGCTACTTCAAGAATACTGTCCATATTTGCCGGGTTTCCAAATATGTGAACAGGAATAATTGCCTTTGTAGCACCGGTTACACACTTTTTTATAGCATCAGGATCAATATTATAGGTATAAGCGTCAATGTCGGCAAATACCGGTTTGGCCCCGCATTGAACGATTGCTTCACAGGTGGCAAAAAAAGTAAAGGGAGTTGTTACAATTTCATCGCCGGGTCCTATACCCAGTGCCTTTAATGCAATTACCAGAGCATCCGTACCGTTGGCCACACTTATAGCAAACTTGCTGCCGCTGTATTGGGCAAAGTTTTCCTCAAATTCTCTTACATGCTTGCCCATTATAAATTTGCCTGAGTTAATTACCCCGGATACAGCAGCATTTACCTCTTCCTTTATACTTTGATACTGGGCATTCAAATCCACAAGGGGTATACCCATAGACGTCATCCTTTCTTTATACCATTTCAATTATCCGTTACCTCTTATTAAGTGTCTTTTCGATCATGCTCAGGAATTGGGAAACTCTTACCCTGTCAGTATGTTTTTTATGGGTCATGATATAACCGTTTTTGGCAATCCTCTCCCTTTCATCATCGTGCTTGAGATAGTACATGGCAAGGTCATAAAAGTTCTCCTCATTGCATTCAATGAAGTTTTCCCCGTTAATATATCCTAGTTCCGGCAAATCATTATTCCCCTTGGCCATTAACAGAGTGTTGCATGCAGGTACTTCAAAATACTTTCTTACCGGATAGTTGAACCTGGTCCCGCAGGTAAAGAATATCTTTGCCCTGTTGATTTCCTTTGCATATTTCTCCCCTATATAGACATCACTCTTTGATTCAGCCTCAAAGGGGTGCTTGTGATACACGAAATTCTTAAGGCCGGACATCCTGTCAACGACCTTTTTCCGGAAAGGATACCACTCTTTCCAGGTCCTCCCCATCAGCATGAAATCTACATCCTTAGGTCTGTGCCAGTCCTTATAAATGTTGGGGTTGTTACTGAATGGCAGCCATCTGAACTTGTCTTTCAGTTCCGGAAGAGTCTTATAAAAGAACTCTTTAACAGGACAGAACACAAGATCTATGTTATTGTCCTTTACAAACTGAATGCGTTCTCTGGTCTGCACATGTATATCAAAATAATAGACACCCTTTGGGATAGCTGAATACTTCAGCCCGTGTATCTGCGGAGCCATTGCGTTGCCGTATGCGAAATCATAATGAAAAATAAAATCCGGTTTAAAGCCCCTTTTATTCATAAGTTTGTTTACATAATACATATCCCAGCTGCCGCTGCCCCATATCTGCACATTTGCCTGGCGGTTCAGCTCCTGCAGGAAATCCCTGAAGTGCTTTCGTATAGGATGGTGGAATTTGATAAAAACCAGAATATTAAGTTTTGCCATTAGACCACCTTACTCCAGTTTATTTTGTATACTGTTTTACCATATCCAGAAATTCCTTTACCCTCACCTGGTTGGTATGTCTTGAATGTACTAAATTGTATCCGTTGAGGGCTATCCTCTCCCTTTCCTGTCTATTGTGAAGAAAATACATGGCAAGGTCATAAAAATCTTCTTCTGTACTTTTAACGTAGTTTTCCCCATCGATAAAACCCAGGCCTTCCAGGTCGTTGTTGCCCTGTGCAATTAGAAGGGTATTGCACGCAAGTACTTCAAAGAACTTTTTAACCGGATACCCATACTTGGTCCCGCAGGTGAAGAAAATTTTTGCTCTGTTTATCTCCTGGGCATAGCTCTCACCGATATAATTACTGTTCTTACCGGCACCGGACTTCCATGGATGGCCGTGATAAACGAACCCCCTTTTACCTCTCATTACCTCCAATACCCTTTCGCGGAATGGATACCATCCTTTCCACATATTCCCCATTAAAAGAAAATCAATGGTTTTGTCAAGCTTCCAATCCTTGAATATACTGGGATCTATACTGAAGGGAAGCCACCTGAACATTCTTTGCAGCCCCCGGTATTCTCTGCGGAATAGGTCCCTGGATGTGCAAAATACCAGGTCTATACCATTATGCTGAATAAACCGTCTGCGCTCATCCTTCTGAACCTGCAGGTCAAAATAATATACTCCCTTAGGGATGTTGACACGATTCAGCCCCAATACCCTAGGGGCAAACGAATAATTATAGACGAAATCATAGTGCAGTATAAAATCCGGATTGAACCCCCTATTCCGCATTACCTTAAGAATATAATACGTGTCCCAGTTATCCTTATCCCATACCTGGACACGGGCCTGTCTGCCCAACTCCATAAAGAAATCTGCAAGTACAAACTTGAAGGTTCTGCTGTTGGGCTTTGCAAATACAAGTATATTGAGCTTTCCCATGGTGATCCTCCTTGGTTCATCGTCTTTTTAGGTTCATAACCCGGTTTTCACTAGCATTCTATGACGCGATTCAGTTATTGGTTACATTAGAAGCGTTTGGTAAAATCTATACCCAGCAATCCTGTTACATGCTGTATCCTGTTAGCTATCCCCAAATTCCCCTGTGCCGCAAAAAGCAGGCCGACCGCCCTGTTGTTATTATCCACCACAATTGAACCGCTGTCCCCTTCCCTGCAGGGTATGTCTATAACAAGCTGGTCGGCAAAGGTAAAGCTCCTGCCCTCGAGGGTAATTGTTGTCTTGAAACCTTCTTCGATTATCTCGCCGCAGGTAAGCCCGGAGGATCTGCCCACCTTTTTGACCCTCATTCCCCTCTTCCCCTCTGCTTCTCCCTCTATATCTCCTAAGCCGATTATCCGGCTGAAAACATAGTTCCTGTTTATCGGTTTTGCAAGGGCAGCGTCAACAAGGTTTTCCGCTCCTTCTATAAGCGGAACCCATTTGTAGAGCCTTGCGATAATATCCCTATATCTGCCCCCATCGCCGATAGACGGATGGAATACCGGGTCACCCCTTCTGGCCCTGCCGTCGCAGCCGTTTGTGCAGTTGGCAATCACGTGATTGTTGGACAGTATGAGCAGTTCCCTGGTCCTTTTTTCTCTGACCAGAGCGCTTAAGGTACCCCCGTATGTTCTGATATGCCCAATACTTGAGCCGGGACCCACCGGATATCTTTTCCTTTCCTTATTCTTGCTATTATATATCCGTTCCATCATTCCCCCAACACCATCCTGTATGCCTGTAAGGTCTTTTCCGCAGCATTCTCCCAGGTATATTTTGATAATACCAAATCCCTTAGCTGCTCACCCTTATTCTCCATCAAAGCGTCCATAACTGCCCTTTTGATCGTATTTAAGTCTTCAGGCCGGCAGTAATAAGCCAGGTCTCCAAAGTATTCACGGGTGCTTCCATATTCGGTGGTCACAATCTGGCACCCTGCGGCCGCAGCTTCCAGGTTGGCAAGCCCAGGTGTTTCAAACCAGCTTGGCAGAACATGAATCCGTGCGGCCGCATAGCTGTCTCGCAGCTGATCTGAACTCTGCCGGGATATGAACATAACATCTTTTCCCCCTTCATTTTTACATTCTTCCACATAATTAACATCGTTCACCGGTCCAATAAAAACAATCGGCCTTTTAATTTCCTTTATGGCTTTTATCAGTCCCAGCTGGTTCTTTCTCGGAGATATCCTCCCGACACAAAGTATAAAATCCTTTATCCCGTATTCCTGTTCAAACCTTAACGCATTGCCCTGCGAAAAGCTCTTATCCACGCAGTTCGGGACTGTCACCCAAGGCTTATCGACATTGAACCCCTGGACAACCATTTCCGCTTCAGCCTCCGAATTGGGAAGAAGCACAGAAGCTTTGGAAAGAACCAGTTTTCTCAACAAGTTCTGCTGGTTCCAGGCCTTAGCCTTCCAGCCCGGAAGCCCATCATTGTCCTTATAGTACTTCATATTATCCCAGTAAATCGTCGACAGCGCTATGGGTATACCATACTGGGAAGCCTTATAGGCAAAAGCATAGGTTTCCACTACCCTGGTCAGGTTGAACAGATGCACGATGTCGTATCCCCTGTAATCCTGGCTGAGAACCGTTGATACATCCACCCGTACTCCCAGCCTTTCCAGGTATTTCTTTGTATTGATCATCTGTACACTGTCTCCCGCAGGGTTTGAAGCAAAATCAGGCCTGATTTGAAACAATACCTTCAAAGCAAAACCTCCTTTTTAAAGAACTACAAAAAATTACCTATACACCATTTTCCAAATCAATTGCATTATGTATACCAATTAAAGTATGATAAAGGTGGGCGGATAACCACGTGGTTTCCATGATTTAGCAGCGCATCCAATAAAGTATTAAGGGGTGATAGATTGAAAAAAAGAACCACAGTTATTCTCGTCACAGCATTGTTTATGATAAGCATCGGGTTATCACAGACTGCCTACGGAGCATATTACTATACAGCCGATGGCAAGAAAATCATCTATAACACAGACTCAAATACATATAATAATTACTATTCACTAAGTGGAGCAAAAATTCAACCGCCGTCAGCTTCAAACCCTGTACAGGCAGCTCCCGGCAATACAAATAATGCTCCGGCAAAACCCGCAACCCAAACAGGAAACACACCGTCCACAACATATGTAACCGTTGGAAACCAAAAAATCTACTATCAGAAGCCAGCAAGTGGGACAAGCAACTATTATCCGATACCCAGCAGTTCAGGAAGCACAGGTCTGCCCCAGGGTGCCGGACAAACACAGAACCCTCCTGACACAAACCCTGCTCAACAGACGCCAGGCCAAAGCGGAGCTTATCAGCTCACGTCAAACGAGCTGAAGCTGATTGAGCTGATTAACAGGGATAGAACAAAGGCGGGGCTGAAACCCCTGACCATTGACTATCAACTATCAAGGGTTGCCAGGATCAAGTCGGAGGATATGAACACAAACAAATATTTCTCACATGATTCCCCGACATACGGTTCACCTTTTGCCATGATGAAGAACTTCGGCATTACATATAAAAGCGCTGCTGAAAACATAGGCAAGACTTATAGCGTGGAAAGCGCCCATTCAGGTTTCATGAATTCAGAAGGACATAGGGCTAATATCCTTAACCCCAGCTATACTCATATCGGAGTGGGGATTTCCGGCAGTTACTACACAGAAATGTTCATCAAAAAATAAGAAAACACCTGCTGTTATTGTAAGTAGAGATAACAGCAGGTGAGTTTTTTACATTTATTCAGACTGGTTTAATCGCCAAATAAAACTCCCATAGATGGTTCCTTCTATGATGCAGCAGCCTGAAGCCTGCTTCATCCAGCATCGATTTCATATCATCCACTAAAAAATCCTGAACGTGACCCGGTGTTCTGCCTGGAGGCATGACCCCTTTCCCTGGAACCGTAATTATTGTGCTTCCTCCGGGAGACAACGCGGTATAGGCCCTTTTCAGCATACTGAGAGGGTTTCTCAAGTGTTCCAGAACTTCCGCCATAATAATTGTGTCAAACAGCCGACCCTCGAGTCCCTCCATTACACACCCATCTCCCTGGATGTACCTGGCCTTATTTATACCATTTTGAGATGCAAGCCTTTTGCATATGGCAACCATCTTTCCGTCTATCTCCAGACCCATATACTGTTTGATCCCGGGCTTTAATTTGCATAGGTATATGCTTAAAAAGCCTTCACAGGGGCCAATCTCAAGCACCTTCTCTCCAAATTCATATTCCAGCATATTCGCTATCCGGCCCTTATTATTCTTTGAATTCAGCTGTTTCCATCTCTCATCGGTAATCTCCTTCGGCTTTATAATAGACAGTTCGTCGACAATTTTCTCCCAACCATCCAAGTCCTGAACACCTCTTCAAGTAGATTGTAATAATAACTATATGAAGTCCCTAAGGATACCCCGTATTTTTTCCCTGTCGGTTATAATAGGTCCAACGGTATAATTCTTGTTAAACGTGAACAGTGTATTGAGCGAATGTACATGGCTAATAAAATTTGCACCGTCCAACAGTTCATAATTGAGCTCTAACGCGCTCCAATGTCCCTTAGGGAGCTTATGCCTTTTTCCCTTTATGAAGTCTTCCACCCTGTAAACAAGTGCATGATAGGGCGGAGACTTGTGGAAATATTTTGCTATCCGGTGATTAACAGAATCATATATATACCCATTGCGTGAGATAAGCACTTCGGTTTCCGGCTTAGGATTATAATTATGCAGCTTTTGTATGAATGATTTGCTGTACATATCATCACTGTCCAGTCTTGCCAAATAGAGGTAGTCATAGCCCTTCACACTTTTTATTATTTCGCTGGTATAACTATTGGCATCAATGAACTTAATATTAGGTGGTAAAGGTGGATACTTCGAAAGCGTTTGCTTTATTAATTTGACGGTGTCCCCGCTATAGCGCACCAATGCCAAATACTCCTGATTACTCTGGCCCAGCAGACTCTTTAGTGTATAATTCATAAATATTGCCATCCTCTTATCTATCCAGCCGATATCATAAATCTGGTCACTCTTCTTCCAGGCATTGAACAGAATATCGACAATAACCCTCTTTGTTTTTTTCATATATAACACCTCTTATTAAAGTAATGGGGGTATAGATGCTTATTATTGTCCACCCATTCTTTCATTTCATCTATCATTTCAGCGTAAGAAGGGACCTGATAGAAGAAATCTTCACGGGTATTTAGAAGGCTTTTATCCAAACTTATATTCCCGAATTCTTCAATTTCAATGTCTTCGCGGTGAAATTTCCGTTTCAGGATGGTAAGCAGTTCGTGTTTTGATATCTTGCTTTTATGAACGAAATGAACCAAACCGGAAATATCGCTGTTTAGCAACATTTCCACCAGCTTCGCCAGCTCTATTGTCGTAACACCGTTCCAGAACACTTGAGTATACCCGTAGATGGTCCCCCTGCTTTTCATGAACCAATTAAACAAACCTATACCTTCCGGTCGCATATCAGGACCTATAATAGATGTTCGAATGGTTAAATCCTTATCATTGATGATTTCCCCAACCGCCTTTGTCCTGTCGTAAAATTTGTCGCCATCCCTAAAAGCGTTTTCAGGATAGTTCCCGTCCCTTCCTGAGAACACGCAGTCGGTACTCAAATGTATAATTCGGGTGCATGACCTTTTGTACTTGCTTTCCAGATAATGGGGCAAATAGGAGTTTAAAAACACGGCCTTATCCTTTTCAGCCTCCGCAAATTGGTTTAAAACGCCTATACAGTTTACAATTACGTCCGGCGATATTTCCTGCAGATAATCATCCAGCCTGTCGATCTCCATGGCATCGATGACAACAGTATGCCCGTTCAGCCTGTTCTTCCGCGAAACGTTGAACACCTTGCAGCCTGGGTTTTTGCAGAGCTGCATAGTTATAACGTGTCCGGCCATACCGGTTGACCCTAAGACTAAGATCTTTTTCATCCCTTCCACCCTTCACTACAGCATAATTATTCTCTATAGCTCTTTCCAGAGCCTGAGGTTGAAGCCAGCTCACTTTTAATGTATTCAATCGTCATGAGCTTCTCCTTTACCCCTTCTACCGAAAGCCTTTCGGTATTATGTGAATTGAAATCCGATAAACTGGATATCTTTGTCTCCCCTGAGGAGAAATACTTGCTGTAGTTCAAATCCCTGTTATCCGCCCTGATCCTGAAATATTTTTTCAGGTCCTCGGCTTTCAGCATTTCCTCCCTGGTTACCAGTGTTTCATACAATTTTTCCCCATGCCGCGTTCCGATGACCCTGACATCCACTTTCGTATCAAATATATCCATTAACGCCGCTGACAGGTCTTGAATTGTAGAGGCGGGCGCTTTATGGACCCATATATCTCCCTGCTTTCCGTACTTAAACGCGTGCAGTACAAGATCCACAGCCTCGTCAAGCGACATTAGAAACCTGGTCATATTTGGGTCTGTCATCGTTATGGGACCTCCACCCTTTATCTGATCAATAAAAAGTGGAATTACCGAACCCCTTGACGCCATAACGTTGCCATACCGTGTACAGCATAATACTGTCTCGCTGCTTGATAGTGTCCTTGATTTTGCTACGATCAGTTTCTCCATCATTGCCTTGGAGATGCCCATTGCATTTATGGGGTATACTGCCTTATCCGTACTCAATGCAATAAGTTTTCTTACTCCATTATCAACGGCAGCGTTTATAACATTCTCGGCTCCAAGGATATTTGTTTTCACCGCTTCCATGGGGTAAAACTCGCAGGATGGTACCTGTTTAAGTGCAGCGGCATGAAAGACATAATCAACACCCTTCATTGCATGGTTAACACTGCTGTAATCCCGCACATCCCCTATATAGAACGTTATCCTGGGATCTCTAAATGCATGTCTCATATCGTTCTGTTTCTTTTCATCCCTGCTGAATATTCTTATCTCTTTAATCTGCGAGTTCACAAACCTGTTCAGCATTGCATTTCCAAATGAGCCCGTTCCTCCGGTTATCAACAGCGTTTTACCGTCAAACATCATGGACCTCCTGTCCCGTGCTTGGATTAAGTTTGGATTTAAGCACTATGTATACCGCTGCAGTCCCAATTTCTACTTCACTATATGCCGCCGCATAGTTTTTGTCACTTCAGGCAGGTTGTAACACAAATTAAAGCTTTTGAGTATTGTGGTTTTAGAGAGAAATGTCCGGAGTCTGATGAAAACAATTGTCTAAAACCAATAAGACGGGTGAACGTTTATGAAAAAACTAAAAATCCTAATCCTTGTCAAGAGATTTGCAGATTTATATCCTAAACACAGGTTGAAATTTGATATGTTAACAGCAATTGAAGAGTTTGCTGAAGTGAGTTACTGGCATTCCGATGGAGATATAAGGCAGATAATAAAAGAAATAAAGTTCAATCCTGATTTCATATTTCATTATGATATCGCCTGGGGTTACAGTTATTCACCCAGGATTACCGGACTTGGGGATATTAGCATTCCCAAGGGGTGCCTTGTGGGAGACGTTCATTTCTCCCCCCTGGAGAGAATCAGATATATCGCATGCAACAAGATTGATTTAATCTTCTCGTACACAAAACACCCATTTTTATCAACTTTCCCCCATTACAGGAGCAAATTCAGGTGGTTCCCTTTTTCGGTCAACCCCGACATCTATAAAGACTGGGGCTTAACCAAAACCATAGACTTCCTGCTAATGGGCCAGTTCTATTATGCTGACGGGAACAATCCGCCCAAGAGGCTGTCTCCGAAGGGCAGGTATAGTTTTAGAGAGGCGGTCTACAATACTCTAAGAGGAAGACAGGGGTTTGTTTTCTATCCTCACCCGGGGCATAAAGCAGCGCCCAGGGATAATCTGGTTGTGGAAGAGACATATGCACAGCAATTAAACCGTTCAAAGATGTTCTTTACGTGTGGAGGCGAATTCAAGTATCCGGTAGCAAAATTCTTCGAAGCCCCTGCCTGTAAAACGCTGCTTCTGGCAAAGCCTAACAGGGATATACTGGAACTTGGATTCCAGGACAGGGTAAATTTCGTAGCATGCAATGAAGCAAACTTCTATGAAAAGGCCGTCTTCTATTTGGAGAATGATAACATCAGAAATAGGATTACCGAAAATGGTTTTGAATTTATACACAAAAGGCACACCAACAGTATTAGAGCCCGGCAGTTCGTAAAATATATACAAAGCTATTTAGCCTAAGGTAAAAAGCTGCTATCCCCCGATAGCAGCTTTTCTCATCCAGCCGGAATTCATTATTTGGAAGGCCATAATAATCTATAAGGTATTCAATTGTTCTGGGAATATTTGTGTGAAGGGCAAATCCAGAAATTCTTCGCAAATATCCCTTGGGATAAACTCTTCACACCTGTCGGGTACGCAGTATCCAAGTGAAAGTACTATCAGTTCTACCCGTCCGACTACCTTTATTACGACTAGAGTTCCGATGGTGAGGACCAGGGTATTATTTCTAATCACTGCTCTCAGCACTTCAGACCTGGTTTCTACCACGATATTGAAGGAAAACTCATCAAATGGATTTTCCGGAATCCTGACTGCATCGTCTTTGAAGAAATCCACGAAGCTATCCACAGAGATTATATTACCTTCGGCATTTCTGACCCGTGCAGTAAACGGGATTCTCAAGATAAAGGTTATCCTGTTAAGGGTAGGATCCATGTTATCTATTGGAGTTATGGTTAAAGTCCCCTCAACTATAAACCCCGGTTGAAAAGTAACATCTACAAAAGTGAATGGCCCTCCACCTTCCGGCAGTTCAACTGTGGCTTCCGGTATACACTCCCTCTGGAAACACTGGAAAAATACCTTGTCAGAGATTATGCATTCCGGGATTGGCTCGTAGGGTTCCTGTTGTAGCTGCAGAAACCTACTGTCTCTACTTACCATATACTATCCCCCTTTTACTTGTATGTGTTTTTTATTAATGTAAATTTACTGTCACTTCCATACTATGAACCTGTGAATGAATTGGTGAAGGATTAAATCATAAAAGTTGGAACAACTGAGAACTATCGTTTAACACCAATATATGCTTTTCAAGCACCCCATGCTACTCATATATCAGGTTATCCAGCATATAATTTAGTAACGAGCTATAGGGCGGTGGTTTGGTTTATGAACAGGTTTACCAGTCTTGAGCACATAATTACAAGGGCTTCGGGGGTGCAATGGTGTTTTTCATTAAAGGATAGCTGCATATTTTACAGGGTCCTTGGTGACAGCTCAGATGCAGGTGGCAAGCAGCTTCTGGAAAACGTTGCCGGTGAGTTTTCAGCAGATATCGACTCCTCCGACAACATACACCTTGTCTGTATAAATAGAAAGGGAGACCTCCTCTATCTTATGAATAACGGAGAGAACTGGTACAATAAACAACTTGCCACGTTTCCGGTAGACAAGTATAGGATAATGCACCTTACGATTTCATGCTGGAATAAGTACATTAACGTATTCTATGCAATCAGCCCGCTTAACAATCCGTTGATGTGGAATATTCATCATAATTTCTGGAACGGCTCAAAATGGGGAAGCTTTAAAGTGGTTCAGGTCACAGGGGATACCCAGTTCTGTCCCTTTCATTCAGGCTATGACCATACCGGCTCAATTCATCTGGTCTATAAAGCCCCCATGCTCGGATTATACCAACTGCACTACTGCCGTTTCCGCCCGGATTACCTCATATGGGGCAATCCCGAAAGAATAACAACAGTAGGTACTGATAACACCTTCCCCCATATATTGATCGATAGCAACGACACGCTGCATCTTGCATGGGCAAACCCGTCAAAGACCGATTCCCAACTGAAGTACCAGCAGAGAACAAGATTAAGCTTTCCAAGGTCTTTATGGCGTAATGAAACAATTATATCAGACGGGTGTGCCAGCAGTACCCAGCCTCTGTTATACCTGCTTGGTGATTCCCTGTGGATTGTATGGAACCGGAATGGCGTACTTTATGGGAGCTTCAGCCGTGATAACGGGTACAATTGGAGCAGTCCCATACAGGTCGATATCCCCTTTGACGCAGAGATAAAGCTTTATAGGATATCCCCCAGCATTATTAACAAAAACAATATTAGAGTAAATCTGGTCTTCGGCCATGAAAAAGATAATAAAATCTTTTTCCCTATAATTGATGAGGTGCTGAGCAAGCAAAGCAAAGAAAGAATTGCCGCGCAGAAAGAGGTATCAAACATAGAAGGCAAAAAACCCGAAAACTACGCTTTGAAAGTCAAGAACCGCACGGAAACGCCCACGGAGGAGATTGATAAGATAGAAAACAAAAAGAAAGAGATTGAAGCAAAGGTATCAAAGCCGGCCAATGAAATCGTAAAAACCTACAGCGGCCTTGAAACGATAAAAAAGGACCTCGCAGCTTTTAAAGAGAAGCTCGACTATCTAAAAGAAGAGAACAATGGAATAGCGGCGGATATAAAAAAATGGGCTGCAAAATATGAAGAACATTCAAAGACAATCGAGGAGATGACCCAAAAGTTTGAAGAGCTTGCCGCAAATGCAAAGGCACTATCCGGCAAAGGTCTGATACAGCGTATTCTGGACTATTTCAGCTAGACTAAAACACCTTTTTGAAATTGGTATGCTGTCCGGTTTTTACAGCCTGAAATACACCCTTTAGGCTCATTTTGCTGGACAGTATTTGATCTCTGATCCTTTTGATGTCAGCTACTTCTCCGTGACTTACGAGGGAATAGCTGCAGCTTTTGCCCAGCTTGCTCGGAGTGGGCTTCAACTCCAGGTTGAGACCGTTTTTTCTGAACTGACTTTCCATATATATTGCCTGGCTTTTAGACGCGAATACAAAATAATATTGGCTTGGCACCTGCAACACTCCAAAATCAATTTTTACTATATACTATTTTTAGTGGAGTGTATTGGTGATAGAGGGAAAAAAGCGCCTCCGGCGCTTTTTTTATTTTGCGGGCACATCATCTTTAAATATTCTTCACCACTGCCTGGACGCTGCTTTCCATAGTCTCCCTTTTGTCATGCCTGTCGTCAATCGTGATGTTCGTTATCACCCTGTTTGCTCCCCTGTTAAAGGGCATGTGGTGCATAGTGCTTGCAGCTTTCATTAGGCTATCCAGATCCCCTTCGATAACCGTCCCTGTGGGCGTGACCTGATATTTCAGTCCCATATCCTTTACAACCTTGCAGGTTTCGGCTACAAAACTGCTTATGCTTGCCTCCCCCGTACCGACCGGTGTTACGCTAATATCCAGTATTGCCAATGCCATCTCTCCTTGTGCTTTTTTATTATTTTCTTCCCAATGCAGACAAATTATTCTGCGAGAACGTATATTACGGGGATATACATTTCACACCCGGAAATGCTATAATATCAGCGGGAGGCTGCTGACAAGTGTTACATGAACTTTTGAGGAAAATT
The DNA here is from genome assembly GCA_013540605.1 of Bacillota bacterium. GTDB lineage: Bacteria > Bacillota > Clostridia > Ch29 > Ch29 > Ch29. Next base: position 107,947 of record JABVCK010000029.1, on the reverse strand, counting down.
TCCGTCTAAATAGCAAATCGTTTGAAATATTCGGGGGTGTGTCTGTTGAAATTATTAAACATCGTCATCGGCATAGTGTTGCTTATAAGTGTTTTCTTCAGTAGTTTTTCGGCGTTTGCCGGCGAGACGCCGGATTACAGTTCGACTTCTTCAGAGACCAAAGCTCTGGAACCGGCTTTGGATGCCAAAGCGCTGGAAAAGGAGAAACACTGGGTATATGAGGAACTGGCTGATTTCAAACAAAAGATATACCCTGTGTTTGGCCCGGAGAGTAAATATGATGGCATAAGCGAGGAAGATAAAAACAGTATACGCGAGATTGTGTTCAATGAAGACTATCTGAACCAGCCGATAAAAGTTGAGCATTGGGCTGTTTTATTAGATGCCGTTTTGGGGATCCCTGATGAAGACAGAGAAAAACTGCTGCGTATGTATGTCTACAACCTGGCCACAGAAGATGAAATTACCCGGGAAGACGCAGTGGGTGGAATGGTGAAATTGCTGACCATGCAGTACCTCAAGGGAGACTACTCGTATGAGGAACTGGAGGCTGCAAAGGACCTTAAGGATTTAGATACTGCAAGCGACCGCCAGGACACGCTTGTACGTATAGCTTACTGCGCAGGCCTGCTTGACACAAAGACAACTGATTATTTCAGGCCCAGGGAAAGGCTGACCGCTGCGGAAGCGATATCCATGCTTTACAGGGTTGTTACAAAGTACGGCATCACTTATAACGATACCGGAAAGGTAGAAGTTCAGAAGCCTGATATCCCTGTAGATAAAGATATACAGGTCAATTGGGTGGATGCCCGGATACAGCAGTACCGGGACAAGCTGCAGAAGAATCTGGTGAAGCTTAAAACGGCGGAAAGCATTCTCCTGGATGGAAGGATCGGAAATGATGACAGCTTGCTCAGCACAGCTGTAACCGTAGAAAAGTGGAGGGAAGCATTAAGGTATACGCTGGAAATAGATGATGACGACATACTGGACTATTATACCATCGGTTTGGTTGAAGGCAATACTGTGCCCCGGGATATCGCAGCTGCCGGCATGGTCAAGCTGCTCCACTGCACAGGTGCGGTAAAGGGAAGGGACGCGTCCGAACAGGAACTGCTGGAAGCTGCCGCTGCATTTACCGACTACAACGATGCGTTTGACATCAGCAAGCTGGCTATTGCTTACAGTGAGGGACTAATCAAAGGCTATCCTGACCGCACGTTCCGTCCCAAGCAGGCGCTCACCAACGGGGAAGCCCTTATATTGATGCTCAATATTATGGAAAAAACTGAATAAGGTTTTATATCACGTATATCAAGGGTATATCAAGGGGACGGTTCTCCTGATATATATCATATATCAGGAGAACCGTCCCTGTGCTTATTACAGTCTGCCGTCCCTTTGCCTATTATGTCTTTCACTTATTGTTTTTTATTACTTTATGCACCGCATCAACAACACTCTTGATGTCTTCTTTGCTAATATAGTAGTGAGTCGCAAACCGCACTACCGGAGTTGGTGAACCGTTGACCAGGATCCCAAGCTCCTTTAGTTCTGAGGACAGGTAATCGCCTGTTATACCTGCACCGGAAAAATCCACCATTATCAGGTTGGTCTGTACCTTATCAAGGTCTACCGCAACACCGTCTATTGAGTTCAATCCTTCAGCCAGCAGCCGTGCATTATCATGGTCTTCCTGAAGCCTCTTGCTCATTTTTTCTATGGCGATTATTCCTGCAGCCGCTACCACACCGACCTGCCTCATGCCTCCACCCAGCATTTTCCTATACTTTCGCGCCCTTTCAACAAATTCCTTACTCCCGGCGAGCACCGAACCCATAGGAGCGCACAGCCCTTTGGAAAGACACACATTGACCGTATCACAGCAATTTGCAATCTGCTTTGCTTCCACATTGAGGTAAGCAGCTGCATTATAAATCCTTGCCCCATCCAGGTGTACCGCTATCCCGTGCTTTTGTCCGACTTCATATACTCCTTTCATCTTGTCGAGGGGTACCACCATCCCCCCCGCCCTGTTGTGGGTATTCTCCATGCATATCAGGGAAGTTTTTGGAAAGTGTATGTTGTCTCCCCTTATTTTGCCCTCCACATCATCCGGCTCCATGACACCGTCCACTTCAGAAACCAGGGCGGTTTGGACACCTGCCAGGTATGCGATTCCACCAACCTCATAGGTATATATATGACACTTTTCACCGATAATGATTTCATCACCACGGTGTGTATGCGTCATAACCGCAACCTGATTTGCCATAGTCCCGCTTGCGGTAAACAGAGCCGCCTCTTTTCCCATTTCCCGGGCTACGAGCTCTTCAAGCCTGTTGACTGTTGGATCGTCGCGGTACACGTCATCTCCCACCTCAGCCCTGTACATTGCTTCTCTCATCTCCTGGGTAGGTTTGGTTACGGTATCGCTTCTCATATCTATAAAACTCATTCGTTCTACCCCCTTTTGCTCCTTTATTCGGCAATATATATTATATAATTTCTAGGGAAAAAAGAAAAACCCTTCCAATAGGAAAGGTTCAGGCAAGTTTCGTCATCCGGTTGCTCCACCTGCCGCATCTGTCTCCCCAGCAGGCTACTGCTTCACCATTCTTCATTATTTCGATTACTTCGCACAGATTGGCACACCCTTTACAATCCAACGGTCTAACCGAAAACTCACATTCTACAATGTCTAAACCGGTAAAGCTTGTATATCCCTTTCTTTCGGCTGCATCGGCGGAAAGCAGGGCAGCGCCTATAGCTCCCATAACATCATGATGAGGCGGCACATTTACCTCCAGCCCAAGTTCTTTTTCAAACGCTTTCACTATTCCACAGTTTGCCGCTACGCCTCCCTGGAAAATCACTGGTTCCAGTATCTCCTTGCCCTTACCCAGGTTATTTAGGTAGTTTCTCACCAGCGCACTGCACAAACCGAGAATTATATCCTCTGTCTTATGTCCCAGCTGCTGCTTATGTATCATGTCCGATTCCGCAAATACTGCACACCTTCCTGCAATTCTGACCTCAGCCGTTGACTTCAGTGCAAGGGCCCCGAATTCCTCTATGGGTATACCAAGTCTTGAAGCCTGCCTATCCAGGAAAGAACCGGTCCCAGCAGCACAAACGGTATTCATTGCAAAATCCGAAACAATCCCATCCCTGAGAATTATAATCTTCGAATCCTGTCCGCCAATCTCCAGTATGGTTTTTACCTCGGGATTAATATGAAGCGCCGCAACCGCATGGGCTGTAATCTCATTCTTCACTATATCCGCGCCGATGATAATTCCGGCAAGGTTTCTACCGCTCCCCGTGGCTCCCGCACCCTTGATGTCTATATCTCCCATCCTGCTTCTTAAAGCCCTGATACCCTCCTGTATAACACGGATGGGCTGACCCATGGTCCTGAGGTAGTCCCTGTACACCAGTTCCCTGTTATCGTCTACCAATACTATATTTGTGCTTACCGAGCCTACATCAACCCCTAGATAGTAACTTTTTTTCATGGTCTCGCGCCATCTCCTTCTTCCTTTTAATTAAATCCACAAAGGCTTCAAGCCTGGTGAGATAGCCGGCCTCACCCGTCATCTCATCCAGGACAAGGGTCATAGCCGGAATGTCGTGGTCATGGCTGACCCTGGGCAAAATGCTCTGGGCTACAATCTCCGGCATGCAGGTAAAGGGCAGCAGCTGAATGACACCGTCATAGCATTTTTTCTTATATATAACTGTATTTGCAATACTCTCCTGTCCATGTCCTCCCACAAAATTCTTAAGATAGGGCTTTGCCGCCTCCTCTATTTCCCTTTTGTCGTGCATATGCAGTGCTTCTTTAATTAGATGGTTGACTATCCAATAACTGAGGGTTATCGATTTATCCACCTCAACGCCAAGATCACCTAGTTTCTCGGCAATCCCAATACTTACAAAGGGCTCAATAACAGTATAAATCTCTCCCACAATCCCTATCTTCAGGATATCCTCATCCGCCGTTTCTACCTGTTCCATTCTTCTCCTATAATCCCGGATCAGAGAATTAATCTCCCTGGTTCCCTTCACCCCATGCACTTCAGAATGGAATGATTTCATCAATGAGCTTGCACTGCCCTTTTTTATTTCCCTCGGCCTAACCTCCCAGCCCAACCTCTCCAGGTTGTCCATTTCTATTGATACCCCGGTTGCTCTTTTGATGGCAGAAATCACCCGAAAGATACTTTTACCTCCCGTTAACAAAGAAATCCTGTCAATGAAATCCCTGACGTTTCCCTGGGGCCTTTCCAGCACTACCATCTCAAATCTATATCCTAAATCCTTTAGTATTTCCCTCTGCACCTCGGCGTAATAACCGAAGCGGCAAGGACCGCAGCCCCCTGCCATCACTATTGTATCTGCGCCCTTTTCCAGGCTTTCAATATAGTTGCCGATATTTATCTTAAGGGGCAGGCATGCAAGCTCCGGCGCATATTTGGTGCCCAGCTCAAGGGTACGTTTTGTGCACGGGGGAGGCACCAGTACATCTACTCCCAGGTCCTCCAGAAGTGCCTTTAACGTCACATAAGCGCTGCCCATATGGGGAAAGGTTACCAGCATTTTGATGCATTCCTCCATTCCAGCATATCCAGGAAGGCCTCTACCCTGGTATCAATTCCGGCTTCCCCTGTATGCTCGTCTATTGTGATCAGGCAAAAGGGCACACCTTTTTTCCTTACCCTTCTTTCCACCAGGTCGCCTACCAGGGCATCAAGCCCGCACCCGAAGGCAACCATGTAAATAATGCCTTCGACTTTTTTCTCATCTATCAGGTACTCCGAAGCAGCCATGATCTTTTTCCCGAAGCTCCAGAACATGGCCTTGGGGAATGTCTTGGCTATTCTATCTATCTCGCTCTCCCGTATCATATCCTGGGTAATTATGCCAATCCCTCTTCCCCTTATTTTTCTAATAATATCCATGCTTGCATAGTTGTCATAGATGTTATAGGGATGCCCTATCAGGCCTATTTTAATGCCTTCTTTAAAACTGCTGGGTTTTCCCCCATGCATGGCCTCCAGGGGGGTTAACCCTTCTTCCATCTTCCTCTGAAATTCATGCAGCTTTTGCAGTGACGATTTGTAAGCGCTGTATATTCTGACAACGTCCCCGGTTATATACCGCCCCGCATCAAGAACTGCTTTTCTCAGGGAAGAGTTGTTGTTTCTCATATTAACTGTTACATCGATTACTGTCGGAAGGTCATTTACAAGGCTTACCACCATATCGGGCAGCCCGCAGAACTTTGGGCAAATATATTCACTGCGCTGTACGCTTATCAGTCGCGGAATAAAAAGAAAATCAACCCTGTCTTTCAGGTCAATGACATGTCCATGAAACAGCTTTATCGGCAGGCAGGCGTCATCAACGCTGCAGTTAACCCCATCGTCCAAAATCTTCTTATTGGTTAACTCTGATAACACGATTTCTGCACCCAGTCTCTCAAAAAACTCTTTCCACATAGGATAATAGTTATAATATAGGAGCGCCCTCGGAATACCCACCCGCGGCTTCATAGCAAAAACCTCTTTCTCTGAAATCGTTGTTTAGTATACAGAAGTTATTTTTGCCATCAGGAAGGATTTTTAAACAATCATCTGAACTATTGAACACCTCCTCAGCAAGCGTCTTGTTCATTTGGGTATGTACATTTTCTAATTATTGGGTTATACTATACTAAAGCCCATAATTAAGAAGTCCAGATTATTGAATTTCTCTCTTGTTATTAGCCCATGAAAGTAATCGGGCACCTTCTAATTTCGTGGGCAATAGAAGCGAGGAGGTTTTCTCATGTACAACGATAAGACGTTAAACTGCAAGGACTGCAATAGGGATTTTGTTTTCAGTGCGGCTGAACAGAAATTCTATGCAGAAAAGGGTTTTCAAAACGAACCCGCAAGGTGCCCAGAATGCCGGGCTGCAAAAAAAGCTACCAGCAGGCGTGGAGGCAGGCAGGATAGGCAAATGTATAATGTTACCTGCAGCGCTTGTGGGGCTGCTACACAGGTACCCTTCAAGCCAAGCGGTGACAGACCGGTTTACTGTAAAGATTGTTACAGCAAAAGATAAGTGGAAATATAAAACCCGCCTCAGGCGGGTTTTTAATATCAGGGGACACACCTTAGTCCTCATCCTCGGATAGTTCTGCCATCCTCTCGGATATTTTCATAGCTGTCCTGATCCTCCTATTCACCATGCTCCACATCATCAGTACAAAAAACACCATCCCAACAGCAAACGTCGACGAGTACAGAGCAAGGAAATTGAATACACCATGAAGCAGTATCGCCAGTACCAGCCCTGTCCTAATCAAGTTGTTCCTATACTCGTATCTGCTGAATTTTGCAAGCCCGAGGGCGTACCCCCACATGCTCGAAAATAGGACATGCCCGGGAACAGAAAGGAAAGCCCTACCTACAAATACGCCCGCAAGAATGCCCCCGGATCTCGCATTGACAAGGTATCCCACATTCTCCATCGATGCAAAGCCGAGAGCAACCGCAGCCGAATAGACAATGCCGTCCATCGGCTCGTCGAACTCAGCATGATGAAATACTATCTTTTTCACTACAAGGTATTTGGACAGTTCTTCAACAACCGGGGCAAACAGTATAACCACCAGTACGCCCTGCCCGGAAAATACGGTCTCAACCAGCGCAGCAGGGAAGACAACAACCATTCCGTATATGAACATTTTTATAATCAATCCCTTTGGCTCAGGCTGCAGGCTGTCCCTCTTGTAGAAGTACCACAGCCAGAAAACCCCCGGGGCAAATGCAAGTATTAGAATAGTATTCATCAATAATTCCTCCGTTCTTCCTTAAGTATAGAACTAATCTAAGCCATGACCTCGTTTTTACCCTTTGACTTTGCATTATACATCAACCGGTCCACCCGGCGCACAATCGAGTGAACATCATCATCTTCCCTTACGGTATCTACCCCAAAGCTGCAGGTAACATTACCCCCCCACCCGAAGCCATACTCCGATATACTCTTTTTCAGTCTATGGGCCAGTTCAACCGCATCCTGCTTGCCGGTGTTTGGCAAAAGTATGATAAACTCTTCTCCTCCCCACCGTGCAAAAAAGTCGGTAGCCCTAACTGAATTCTTTACTATGGAAGCTATGGCCGCGAGAACGCTATCACCAACCTGGTGCCCGTAGCTGTCGTTAATCTGTTTGAAATCGTCCACATCAAAGATGATTATTGACAAGTCTGCTTTGTACCGTTTAGCATAATCAACGTTTTTCTTCAGTTCCTCTTCAAGCCTCAACCTGTTGTGTATCCCTGTAAGCTGATCGATTGTTGACAAGTAGAGCAATTCCTTCTCGTAGGCATAGTGTTTTCTCTTATACCTGTTAATCTGGTATGATGATACGCCGGTAAAGACTATGGTAAGCGTTATATATACCACGGCTGCTGAAAACTGATTAACCTTAACCATTCGGGTAACCAGGGCAGACACTGTAAAGAACCCAAGGGCAACAGCAGTCGAAGCCCCAAGCTTTAATACCCACCTGTTGGGTACCAGGTATATTGCCAGAATAATGGTTATTACACCAAAGGACTGTATTAAAAAGTCAGGAGTTTCATAAAGATAGTATACTTGCAAGAAAAATACTCCACATAGGACCTCGTATGCCGTCACCCAATAAAAATACCTGTCAGGGCCAATAGAGCCTACACGTGTCGCGAAATACACAACCAGCAACAGGAATACCGACCTGTTGGCCAGTATTATTCTAAACGTGACGGCATCCCTTATTAAAAAGAAGTCCGGTATAATAAAAAGAAAATATAATACGCCCAGTCCAAGAGAAATCAGCTTGATCGCTTCAGTTAAACCGGCAATGTCGTGAGCCCGGTATTCTTTTTCCAGTTCCCTGTCTGCAAACTCTCCCAGGGCCGTCAACTCAACAGCAGGTTTGACCTCATTTATACCATGCATAGAATTACCCCATTACCGATCATGTGTTATGTTTATTATAACTGATAAGCGTAACTATGAAAACACGTAACTATGAAAACCAGTTGACTAAAACCCGTTCAGTCATTATAATTAATTTGCGTTATCCCAATTATTCAATGGAGAGATGTAAACATGTTTGACTTAAAAAAGGCGCTTTCTGAATGTCAGTTGTTCAATAAATTTACAGAGATTGAAATATCCGATATGCTGGTCAACACCCGGTACAGGATTAATGCGTATTCCAGGGACCAGGTCATAGCTATAGAAGGCGATCCTGCCTCCAGCATCGGAATAGTGCTTGAGGGTAATATAGAGGTGCAGAAAAGCTATCCTTCAGGAAGAAACGTTACGATAAAAAGGATGAAACAGGGAGATATCTTTGGTGAATCCCTTGTTTTCACTAAGCAAAACAGCTACCCTGCCACGGTTATATCGGTTAACAAATCAAAGGTGCTGTTCCTATCGATGCACGATATCATAAAAATTTGCAGTACCAATAAAACCTTCCTGTTTAACTTCATGGGAGTACTGTCAAACCGTATACTGATGCTGAACGAAAAACTAAAGAACCTGTCCTATCAGACTATAAGGCAACAGATAGCAGACTTTATAATGCAGGAATACAAGAAGCAGAAAAGCAGTACGATAATAGTCCCCTTTACGAGAAAGGAAATGGCCGAGCACTTCGGAACAACAAGACCGTCCCTTTCCAGAGAACTGGTCAACATGAAAAGAGACGGCCTTATCGACTTCACAAAGGATACAATAACGATTAAGGATTTGAGTGCCCTTGAGGATACCCTGTTCTAAACTGTATCCCTCCCAAAATAATTGCAGCCCCACCGGAAAAAGGCAATAAAAATCCTGGACATTAAAAAAGTAACTGATAATGTGCTAAAGGTAGTAAGCCAACTCCAGTCTATATATCGAATGAGATTGGTATACAACTCAATGGGGTATTCTATAGCAGTCATACCTGCGCTAAACAATACGGCATAATAAAGGCTCGGCCAGAGGCCTCGTTCCCTGGTAAGTTGATTATATAAAATGCATAGGACAGGAAATACCCATATTTCAAATAGGATACTCGTATCAAAATGATCCGGCAACAAACGGATAGGGTATTCTATTAATTTCTGTTCGACGACCAAGCTACCCCACACAAAATCAAGAACACTTTTAAATAAAAAAATGACGACCCAATCCCGGAAATACCTCCAGTCTACCGCGAAAATCAAAAGCAATAAAGCAATCACCACTGATGATATGATAATGATTTGTTCTGTCAGAGTCATATCCGAACCGCTCCCCTTTATACTCATACTCTTTCAAATATTAGTATGAACTTAAGCTATGATTTAAATCCGCCTGTCCACGATAGTGTCGCATGGATAAATTATAGGATTTTTATGTAAGATTATGAGAGGCGCGCTTCTAATCAATCAGCCTGTTCATCTCTTCAAAGAGTATTTGTATCCCCGACCCGATATCCTCCTTTGTTAGTCTTGATATGCATATCCTGATTGCCTTTTGTTTGGCTTTCTGTTCAATATAGAAGGATTCCGAAGGTGAGACATAAATCTTTCTCTCCTTTAATCTGTTCACATATTTATCCATATTCATCGTTTCAGGCAGCTTTATCCAGACAAAGAAGCCTGTTTCAGGAATAAATGGCACCATGGCCTTTGTGTCAATCCTCCGGATATTTTCCCTCAGGCAGTTCATCTTTTTTCTGTATTCCAACTGAGCCTTCTTAACATGGCTATTATACATTCCGCTGTTTATGAATATTTCCAAAGACCCCTGGGCCAATACCGAGGTGTTCAGGTCATTGCACCTTTTAAACTTTAAAAATTCCGTTTTCAGCTGCTCTTTGAGTATAACGGCTCCTATTCTTATACCCGGCATAAAGGATTTTGAAAAGCTTCTCACATGTATTACCCGCTCATCTATATCATAGTAATGCAGGGGCAGCGCTTTTTTGTTTGTGTCCAAATCCCCAAGATAATCGTCTTCAACTATATAAACATCATACTTTTCTGCTAATTCCACAATTTTCATCTTCTCCTTTTCCGAATAGCCGGTACCCAATGGATTATGAAGCCTCGGTATGGTGTAGAAAAATTTAATGTCTCCATGTTTGAACAGCTTCTCCAATTCATTAAAATCTATCCCGTTCTCATCCCTGTCTATACCGACTACCGGGTATTTGTTCAGCTCCAGCCATCTCAGCATCTCACCATATGTCGGCTGCTCAACCAGGATATTTTTCCTGCCATTCGGAAATGACATTCCCGATAATATGCTCAGCCCTTGCTGCGAGCCGGAAGTGATAAATATCTTTTCCGCAGTGGTGAATATCTGATAATCGCTGAAGAACCTTACCATTACTTCTCTTAAGGATTTCAAGCCCTGGGCGTCATTATAGGAAAACAATTCCTGCTTATACATCTCTATGGCTTTATTGATGCTGTGATTGAATTCCCTGTAGGGCAGCAGTTTCGGGTCCGGCATCGCCGTGGAAAAATCGATCGCACCGAATTTGTCCTTGCTTTCAGGGTTGTTATTTCCTACAAGATAAAACCCGCTCTTGGGTATAGTGTAAACCCTATGGTTTAACTCCAGCTCTCTGTATGCCCGTACCACTGTTGATTTGTTGCATCCGAAACGGTCTGCCACAGCTCTGATGGAGGGCAGCCTGTCCCCCTGTCTTAGCCGGTCGGATGCAGCCAGTTTCTCGATGTATTCTATTATGTTCAGATACTTCATAATATCACTCCCCATATGCTGTAAGCCGTACAATTCTTATGCATGCGGCACATTGTTGTGTTTTTCCTGGAATACAAACTGCTTTACGTTTCAAACGTATTCTTGACTCTATATTATCTGTACCGGTACAGATGCTTGTTTTTTGCATTGTACCGCAGCCCTGCACTATATATATTTAGATTATAACAAATACCAAATTAATGCAAAGGAGATAATGCCATGAACGATGCAAAGCTGAAACATATCCTGAATCTCCATCCCGTTGTGCATACCGAGATTACAAGGGCTGAAAACACCGCTCTGTTCACTGCGGACGGCAGAAAAATGGTTGATTTCGAAGCTGGCATATGGTGTACCGCTTTGGGTCATACCAATGCCCGGATAAATGCTGTTATCGAAGGACAGATAAGCCGAATCATGCATACCAGCTTCAGATTTACGGGCAATATCGCGGAGACGTGCGCTGCTAATTTATTGCAGGTACTTGACTTAAATAACGGGAAGGCAGTTTTTTTGAGTTCCGGAAGTGAAGCCGTAGAACTGAGCCTGAGAATCGCCAGAATGATCTCCGACAAAAGATATGTATTATCCTTTTCTAACTCCTATCTGTCTGCATACTCTTCCTTTTCCTCTCCCCGCGATAAAAGGCTTTGGATGGAAATAGACTTTGAGAAGTGCAGCAGCTGCAAAAACAAGGAATGCTTTGGTAAATGCAATGCGCTGGAAGGCATTGATTTTGGTGAAATATCGGCTTTTGTCCTGGAACCGGGGAGCACCTCAGGCCGGGTCCTTTTCCCTCCATATAAGCTGGTAAGCTTTCTTGCCGGTGAAGTCAGGAAAAACGGTGGTTCGGTCGTTATTAATGAGGTTACTACCGGCTTTGGCAGAACCGGAAAATGGTTCGGCCATAACCACTATGACTTGAAGCCCGATATCGCAGCCTTGGGCAAAGCTCTTGGCAATGGATATCCTGTCAGCGCCGTAGCTGTCAGCGGAGATATCGCAAACCGGTTGGAAGAGAAAAACCTTCGCTATGTTCAGTCCCATCAGAACGACCCGCTGGGGTGCTCGATAGCAAATGAGGTCATCAACATATTAAGGGATGAAAATCTTATAGAGCGCTCCGAATCCGTTGGATTGTTTTTTATGGATAGGTTAAAGGAAATCCGGGACAGTTGCCCAATTGTAAAGGGAGTCAGGGGAAGAGGCCTGATGCTCGCTGTGGAACTGAATATAAGGGATGCAACCGAAATCGTTTTCGAAAAGATGCTCCAGCATGGTTACCTGATAGGCACTACTCCGGCATGGAACGTTTTAAGGTTCTATCCCGCCCTGACTATAGCTGAGGATGATATCGTAAAAATGTGCAGCAGCCTCAAAAAAGTGCTGAATGGGTTAGTATAGATATAAATTGGATGGTAGAAGATTATTCCAATTGGCAGTATGATTACAAAAATAAGCTGATATAATTAAAGTTGGATGGTACCAATTCCAACAAACAATATAAAAAAGAGTGATTTGATGCGCATCACAATAAACCGGAATGTAAAGACACCTATCTATTTGCAGATAAAAAACCAGATACGCGACAAGATACTCTCCAAGGAGCTTCCCGAGAGCTTTATTCTCCCGCCGGAGCGAAGGACTGGACTATACCTCAAGAATATTCATCAACCCTGGGGATACGGTAATAGTTGAGGAACCTACTTTTTTCGGGGCAATCCAGATATTCAGGTCGTCGGGGGCTAGAATTATGGGAGTGCCCATCGACAAGGATGGAATACGTACAGACTTACTTGAACCTCTTCTTGTCAGGCATAAGCCAAAGTTCATATATACACTGCCCACTTTTCAAAACCCGTCGGGCGCTACCATGAGCCTGGAGAGGCGATACCAATTGCTGAAGCTGTCATATAAATACCAGGTGCCAATAGTTGAAGATGATCCCTACTCTGAACTTAGGTACGACGGCGCTCCAATACCGGCTTTGAAGTCGTTGGATAAACACGGATATGTGATCTATCTGAGTACTTTCTCAAAGGTTCTCTTCTCTGGCTTCAGAATAGGGTGGGTCGCTGCTCCCGAACAGGTGCTGAATAAATTTGCTCACCTGAAGCAGCTAACCGACCTTCATGTGAATACTCCGGGGCAGGCGGTCATGGACAGATTCCTGCGTTACGGTTACTATGATGAACATCTTAAAGGCATTCGAAAAGACTATTCACGCAAGAGAGACATAATGCTGGAGGCGCTTGACAAGTACGCTTTACCTGATCTCAACTGGAACAGACCTGAAGGTGGCTACTATATCTGGTGCCGGCTGCCCGGAAAAGTCGTTCAGACCAAAATGATCGTTAAGGCTGCGGAAAAAGGTGTCTCATATGTACCCGGTGATGGGTGTTACCCGAATGGCACCCAGGGAGAAAGCTATGCAAGGCTGAATTTTACCTTCTGCAGTCCCGACAACATCAGAGAAGGTATAAGACGTTTAATAGAAGCTGTACAGGATACAATGAAAGATGCCAGGTATCCCACAAACAATTATGAACCCGATATAAACCCTATAGTATAGTATCTGGATAGTATCCGGAAACGGAATTTATTAATGATTGTTTACGGAGGGGATGGAAATGTCCATTAATTATGCTGAAAGGGCAAATCATGTCAAGGCTTCTGAAATACGTGAACTCCTTAAGGTTACCGAAAGGCCGGAAGTGATTTCCTTTGCGGGAGGGCTTCCCGCGCCTGAGTTATTTCCGATAGATGAAATCAAACAAGTCTGCAATTCGGTATTGACGGAAAACGGTATGCAGGCATTACAGTATGGCACTACCGAAGGATACACTCCTCTGAGAGAGCTTATTGCCGGTAGAATGTGCCGATTGGGTATAGATGTACCGGCAGAAGATATACTGATTACCGCCGGCTCCCAACAGGGGCTTGACCTGACCGGCAAGGTTTTTATCGACGAAGGCTCCACGGTGGTATGTGAAAGTCCCACCTATCTTGCCGCGATAAGCGCGTTCAGGACCTTCTTGCCCCGGTATGCCGAGGTAGCAATGGATGATGAGGGCATGATAATGGAAGACCTGGAGATGGCTCTCGCAGAAAACCCAGGTAAAAAGTTCATATATACGGTGCCGGATTTCCAAAACCCGACCGGGAGGACAATGAGCCTGGACAGGAGAAAGAGATTGGTTGAGCTGGCAAACAAGTATGATGTAATCGTAGTAGAGGACAATCCTTACGGTGAGCTTAGGTTTAAGGGCGAAAGCCTTCCCCCGGTAAAGCGCTTTGATACCGAAGGCAGAGTGGTATATTCAAGCACGTTTTCAAAGATCCTCTGTCCGGGATTAAGGGTTGGTTGGATATGCGCTGCGCCGGAAATACTGCGTAAATATGTGTTATTCAAACAAGGTACCGACCTGCACACAAATGTAATGTCTCAGTTCATAATATCCCGGTTCTTTGAAATGTTTGATATTGAGACCCACATCAGCAAAATAAGGGAAACCTATAGGGTGCGCCGGGATTTGATGGTCCAAACCATCGCTCGGGAGTTTCCCGAAGGCATAAAGTATACCCGTCCAGAAGGCGGACTGTTCCTGTGGGTGGAGCTTCCCTCCCATATAAATGCCAGGGATATATTGATCAAGTGCATAGACAACAATGTGGCGTTTGTACCGGGAGGCTCCTTCTTCCCAAACGGCGGCAAAGAAAACACTTTAAGGCTGAATTATTCCAACGCTGATGAAGACAAAATAGTGGAAGGCATCAGGAGAATTGCGAAGATATTGAAGGAGGAATTATGATGCTGGTCAATATTAAACAGGTCGATGCCTTTACCAATATACCCTTCGGAGGAAATCCCGCGGGGGTGGTTACCGAGGCGGACGGGTTGGACGATGAAATAAAGCAGAAGATAGCCCGAGAAATGAACCTGTCCGAAACGGCCTTTGTATCAAAATCCGACGCAGCGGATTTTAAAATCCAATTCTTTACCCCGAGATTCGAACTGGACTTAGCCGGACATCCAACAATAGCCGTTTTTTCAGTGCTGGATGAAGAAGGAAAGCTAGATACCGATAAAAGTATATACTATCAGGAGACCAAAGCGGGGATTCTGCCTGTGGAACGAAAAAAGATTAACGATAAGGAAGTGTTCATGATGACACAGGCATCACCCAAATTTAAAGAGGTTAAGATTGACAGGAGCGAAGCCGCCGGATTTCTGGGGCTGGATGAAGAAGATATATTGGAACTGCCTATTGTGAAAGTATCTACCGGTATATGGTGGATAGTCATAGGGGTAAAAAAGCTGGAAAAACTGGTGAGCCTTAAGCCGGATTTGAAAGTTATTGAAGCCGTCAGCAGGGAGTTTAATGCGGTAGGGGTAACGCCGTTCTGTATCGATTCTTTGAACAAGAGCTATGACTACCATATAAGAGCTTTTGCCCCCCTTGCAGGGGTTAGTGAAGATCCTGTGTGCGGAACGGGAAACGGCTGTGTGTCGTCATATATTGTTAAAAACGGTTTGATAGAATGCGGTAAGGCAGTTAACCTGATTGGCGAGCAGGGGAACGAAGTGGACAGACCGGGCTGCGTATATGTAAATATCAAGAAAAATAGCGGCAGCATAGAAGAAGTAAAAATTGGAGGTACAGCAGTAACCATTTTGGACGGAAATATGGTATTCTAACAACAAGGCAGCCGGAGGTGCCTTTATTCCCTCCGGCTGCCTTGTTTAATCTATTCCATGAACATTTTGATGTCTTCGTCCACACTCGATATTCCGCCGATGCCAAACTTCTCCACAAGCACGTTGACCACATTTGGCGAGAGAAACGCCGGCAGTGTCGGACCAAGGTGTATGTTTTTTACTCCAAGGTATAGGAGCGCCAGCAAAACTATAACTGCCTTCTGCTCGTACCACGCAATGTTGTACGATATCGGGAGTTCATTTACATCCTCCAGTCCAAAGGCTTCTTTCAGTTTCAAGGCAATTACCGCAAGGGAGTAGGAGTCGTTGCACTGCCCTGCGTCCAGGACCCTCGGTATTCCGCCTATATCCCCCAGGCCGAGCTTGTTGTACCTGTATTTGGCGCAGCCGGCCGTAAGGATTATTGTGTCCTTTGGAAGTTTCTCGGCGAACTCTGTATAGTAATCCCTTCCCTTCATCCTTCCGTCGCATCCGGCCATTACGAAAAACCTTTTAACTGCTCTTGATTTAACTGCGTCTATAACCTTATCCGCAAGGCTGATAACAGTATTGTGGGCAAACCCTCCGACTATCTCGCCCCTTTCGATTTCCACGGGGGGTTTGCAATTCCTGGCGTGTTCAATTATTGCTGTAAAATCCTTTGCTTCCCCGTTCTTCCTGTCGGGTATGTGCTTAACCCCATCAAAGCCTACAACCCCGGTTGTATATACCCTGTCCTTATATTCGTCCTTCGGCGGTACCAGACAGTTGGTTGTCATCAGTATCGGCCCGTTAAAGGATGCAAATTCCTTGTCCTGCTGCCACCAGGCGTTTCCATAGTTGCTTACAAAGTGGCTGTATTTCTTGAACGCCGGATAATAATGGGCGGGCAGCATCTCGCCATGGGTATATACGTCCACTCCCGTTCCTTCAGTCTGCTTCAACAGCTCTTCAAAATCCTTCAAATCATGTCCGCTTACCAGTATACCCGGATTGCTTCCTACTCCAATATTTACCTTGGTTATCTCCGGGTTCCCGTATGTTGTTGTATTTGCCCTATCCAACAGAGCCATAACGTCTACGCCGTATTTACCGCATTCCATAACCAGCGCCACAAGGTCATCGGCCGAAAGAGTGTCGTCCAGTGTTGCGGCCAGGGCCTTTTGCATGAAGGCAAATATATTCTCATCCTGGTAACCCAGGGTGTAAGCATGCTCTGCATAGGCTGCCATACCCTTGACACCGTAGACCAGCAGTTCCCTTAAGGACCTTATATCCTCATTTTCTGTCGAGAGGATGCCTATTGTCCCTGCCTTTGCTATCATATCCTCTTCACCGGATGCCTCCCATACCGCCGCATCATGGGTAATACCCTCAATGCTGCCTCCACCGTTGACAAGTTTATCCCTGATTATTTGTCTTAACTCGAGTCCCTTTCTTATCCGCTCAACAAAATCCTTCCTGCTGAAATTCACATTAGTGATGGTAGAAAACAGGCTTTCCATTATGAATTTGTTGACTTCATCATCCTCTATGCCTAGTTTCCTCACTTCCACGCTGTACAGGGATATACCCTTCAATACATAGATTAATAAATCCTGCAGGTTGGCCACATCCTCGGTCTTTCCGCATACCCCTCTCAGTGTACATCCTTTACCTTTTGCTGTTTCCTGACATTGAAAACAGAACATTCCCATCATTCAGACCTCCATCCGTATTAATGTATTTTCTATCGTATTTACTTTTATGTCTTAATTATATTTTCTTTCCGCAGCCATATCCGTAACATATGTTACCACTGCAAAAACATTTTCTCTAAACAACAAATAAAGACAAAAAAAACCTGTTTAGTAAATTAACAAAATCTGATAAAATATAGATTAATAGTTTTACAGAAAATGGATTGCCCATTTGATTACCAGGCGGCTGGTATTAAACTGGAGGTATTAAGGTGATGCACAAATCCAGTTTTTCGCAGAGCCACCCAACTGAGCCCAAAGACCTGTGCGGGAAAGCGGACACCCTGGTAAAAATATCTCAGAAATACGAACGTACTAAGCCTAAGCACTCCTTCAGAACAGCCTATAGTGCGCACACCATCGCCAAAAAGCTGGACTACGAGCATGGAATAGCCTCCAGCCTTTGCATGATGGGCAGGTCTTCCTGGGTATTGGGTGAGTTTGAAGAAGCTATTTCCTATCTGATGGAATCTTTAGAGATTTCAAAAAAAATAGGCGCCAGGCAGGTTGAAACCGATGCGCTGATAGCCCTTGGCAATATTTGTTATGATTCCAGCGATTTTGATAAGGCCCTGGAGTACTATATGGAGAGCCTGAGGATCGCAGAGGAAAACGGGTATAGACAAAAAAAGGCTAATATTCTTAACAATATAGGAGAGATTTACAGAAACCTGGGTGCTTATGATGATGCCCTAAACCATTACCTGAACAGCAAACAGATACACGAGGACATAGGTACAGCTTTGGAGCGTGCCGTGCCCATACTTAATATAGGAATTACCTACTTCGAATTAAATGACTTTGAAAAAGCAAAGGAATTCAGCCTGTTAAGCCTTAAGGCGGCTAAAGAAACCGGTGACAGACTTACCGAAGGCTACAGCTACTATCAGCTCGCGCAGACACATCAAAGCCTTATGGAATATGAATTGGCTAAGCAATACTACTACAAAAGCCTGCAAATAACTGAGGAAACGGGAGACAGAGTCAATCTTGTGCATATGTTGACCTGCATCGGCAGCCTGTACGAAAACCTGAATAATTATGATGAAGCGGTAAAATGTTTACATAAAGCCTATAAAGTATCCCGTGAACTGAAGATAAACGCTCTGATATCCAAAACCTGCTCCTGCCTTGCTGCAATATATGAAAAAATGGAACAGTTGGACATGGCGATTTACTACTATAAAGAACTGTATAAGGCAGAAAGGATGGAAGCAGCCAATAAGCTTGAGCAAAATTTGAAAAGTATCAAGACAATGTTCAAAATGGAACAGGTTCAAAAGGAGAAAGAGATTTATCAGCTTAAAAACGTTGAACTGAAACAGAAGACAGAAGAGCTTGAGAAAAAATCAGAGCTGCTTGCAAAGGAGATCGAAGAAAGAAAAAGGGTACAAAGAGAGCTGGAGCAGGCAAACGAGAAGCTGAGCAACCTCTCCCGGATTGATGAACTTACGGGAATAGCCAACAGGCGTAAGTTTGAAGAGGTCTTGAGGGCGGAATGGTACAGGGCTAAGAGGGACCGGACCCCCATATCCCTCATTTTCATTGACATCGATTATTTCAAACAGTATAATGACACCTTCGGGCATTTGGCAGGCGATGAGTGCATTAAAAGGGTTGCAAAGCTATTGAGCACCACAGCCATGAGAACTTCGGACTTCGTAGCCCGTTATGGCGGTGATGAATTCGTCGCAGTTCTCCCCAACACCGCTTTAAGAGGAGCGAAGAAACTGGCCGAAAGAATGCGGGAAAGAATTGAGAGAATGAAGATAGATCATTATTCCGGCTGTGTTACCGTAACCTTAGGAGTAGCTTGTACAGTTCCCGATGACGAGATCCCCCTTGAAGAATTCGTAAAGGCCGCTGACGCGGCCCTATACCGTGCAAAGGATAAAAGCCGGAACCGGATAGAAGCATTGAATATAAGAGAATAACCCCGTCAGGGTTGTTCTCTTATATTTTTTATATGTTCGTAGTAGCTCTTCATATTCTTTTCCGCGCCCTGCTCTGTGGGTACATAGTATTTCGTACCCTCCAGTTCATGGGGCAGGTATGCCTGGTTCACAAAATGCCCCGGGTAGTCGTGGGGATACTTGTATCCCTTGCCATGCCCAAACCGTGACGCACCAGGATAGCTGGCGTCCCTGAGATGTACCGGCACCTCGCCTATTTCTTTATTCTGCACGTCTCCAAGGGCTTTATCAATAGCCAGGTACGCTGAGTTTGACTTCGGCGACAGGGCAACCGTCAAAACTGCTTCCGAAAGAATTATCCGTGCCTCCGGCATCCCGATCATCCTCACTGCTTCAGCGGCGGAAACCGCCACCTCAAGGGCCCTGGGATTTGCAAGTCCCACATCTTCAGCAGCCGCAATGATAATCCTCCGGGCAATGAAGTTAATGTCCTCTCCGGCATGCAACATCCTTGCAAGATAATGCAGCGCCGCCTGCGGGTCACTCCCCCTCATGCTTTTTATAAAGGCAGAGATTACATCATAGTGTTCATCCCCCGATCTGTCATACCTCAAAGCCTTCTCCTGGATTGAATTCTCCGCCACTTCCAGGGTGATGCTTATCACCCCTTCATCATCGGCGGCAGTAGTCTTCAGCGCAAGCTCAAGGGCATTGATTGCGCGCCTGGCATCCCCGCTGCTGCCCACTGCGATATGGTCCATCGCTTCTTCCGAAATACGGATTGGGCTGCCGTTCCACCTGTTGTCCAGTTTTTCCAGGGCTCTCTTCAGGAGATATTTGATGTCTTCCCGCTCCAGAGGGTAAAATCTGAATATGGTGGAACGGGAGATCAGCGCCTTATTTATTTCAAAGTATGGATTTTCTGTGGTAGCCCCGATGAGCACCAATGAACCTTCCTCCACATAGGGCAGGAGTACATCCTGCTGCCCTTTATTCAAGCGGTGTATCTCATCGAAGAATAGCAGTATTCTGCCCGCAGGGGTTAAGATTTGGTTCCGCGCTTCATCGGCTACCGCCCTTATCTCCTTGACCCCCGCAGAAACAGCGCTTAACTGTTTGAACGGATAACTGCTCTCTCTCGCAATTATCCTGGCAAGGGTTGTTTTCCCCGTGCCGGGAGGACCGTAGAAAATTGCTGTGGACAGCATATCGGCTTTAATCAGCCTGTATAGGAGTTTGCCTTCACCGATCAGGTGTTTTTGTCCGATGAAATCTTCAAGGCTTTCGGGCCGGATTCTATGGGCAAGGGGCGTGTTCATGGAATAAACACCTTTTTCACATAGGGTGAGGTCATACTCCACAGCATGCCTCCGTATGTCAATTCAAACCTCAGTACGTCGCCTACTTTATAATCAATCCTGCAGTCATGTATATCCAGTAAAGTATGGTCGCTGCTGCCCCCAAGGATAATTATACTTTTATCGGCGGGGATTAGGGTATCAGGCTGGAGGTCCTGCTTTCCAACTGCAATTATTGCTCTTTTCCTTATCCCCCTATCCTCAAACACCGGTATTTTGCCAAAGGCATCCACTCCTATTTCACCAATGGGTACGGACGGTTTCTCCTTTATCTCCACAATCTCGGCCTCCAGGACAAAGGTGTCATTGTAAAAATTCTCCCTTTCTATGCCGGTTATAGTTTCCCTGCCAAGAAGCATTGCTTCGCCGATTCTCAGATTATTTATTTTACTGGGTATCTTCCCGTCAAACACCAGGGGCATGCTGCTTGAGTTTCCCCCGGAAACTATACTGAGGTTTATGCCCAGTTCCTCTTCTATTCTCCGGGCAAACCCGGCCAGATTACCCAGGTTGGCCTCGCTCGGTATGACTCCGCCGTAACATGATAGATTGGTTCCGATCCCTGCCAGTTCAATCCCATCCATACCATTGATTTTGCCTGCCGCTTCAACAACGTCGTCAAGCCAGAAGCCTTCCCTCAGGTCCCCGAGGTCAACCATTATTATTACCTTGTGCTTCTTCCCCCTCTGCGCCGCCTTTTGCCCCAGTATCTTTGCGGTTTCAATCTCTGAAATGAGTACGTAATCAGAGTACTCCAGTACATCGTCCAGCTCGCTGATCATGGGTATCCTCAGCAATATTTTGGGGACGCTGAAATGCTGCAGTTTTTTCAGATTGTCGATCCTTGAGTCTGCCAGCATTTGCACCCCACCCCTCAACAGCGCTTCCGCAAGTTCAGGGTATGCGCAAAACCCCTTTGTAACCGCCGCAACCTCTATACCAAGCGGCTTACACACTTCCACAACCCTTTTTGCATTGTGCTCAAGCTTGCTTAAACTTACTTCAACCCTCGGAAAGCTGCTCAAACTACCTCCTCCATTTCCTTGAACTGTATATAATAATAATATTCGATAATGTACAATTTCTCAAATATTTATTATCTTTTTGCCAAATGTAGGATATAATTATATGGACGCGCCGGCTCCTATGAACAGGAATTAATAGGCGCCCGTGAAGAAGCCCTAAGGGAAATGGAGAAGCGGGCTGCCAATCTTGGCGCCAACGCCGTAGTAGGAATCGATATTGACTATGAGGTGCTGGGCCAGGCAGGAAGCATGCTCATGGTTACAGCCAGCGGCACAGCCGTTGTAGTCGAGTAATAACAAACGGGAACCGGCCACCGGTTCCCGTTTGTTATTACTCTATCCTATATCTTCGTAAAGCGGGTATTGCCTGCAAAGGTCCTCCACCTTTTCCTTTGCCTCGTCCCTTGATTCCGGATTATGTATAACCAACGATATTATGTCCGCAATATCCACCATCGCATCCTCCTTCATACCCCTGGTAGTTACAGCCGGTGTGCCTATCCTTATACCGCTTGTGACAAATGGACTTTCAGGGTCATAGGGTATGGTATTCTTGTTGACCGTCACACCTACATCATCAAGCAATCTTTCTGCTTCTTTTCCGGTAACCCCTTTGCTTCTGAGGTCCACAAGCATCAGATGGTTGTCCGTACCTCCGGATACCAGCCGGAAGCCTCTCTCTCCCAATTCTTCAGCCAATCTCTTTGCGTTTTTCACTATCTGTTTTTGGTACTCAATAAACCCATCTGTCATAGCCTCTTTAAAGCTCACAGCTTTAGCTGCTATTACATGCATGAGCGGACCTCCCTGGGTTCCGGGGAAAATCGCCTTATCTATATCTTTGGCAAATTCCGCCTTGCAAAGTATCGCGCCGCCCCTCGGCCCTCTCAGGGTTTTGTGGGTGGTAGTCGTCACAAAATGGGCATATTCAACCGGATTCTGATGAAGTCCTGCAGCAACCAATCCTGCAATATGTGCCATGTCAACCATGAGCAGCGCCCCGCATTCGTCGGCTATTTCCCTGAGAGCCTTAAAATCAATCATCCTGGGATATGCACTGGCCCCTGCAACGATCAGTCTTGGACGGCTTTCCTCTGCAATCTTTCTGACATGGTTGTAGTCGATTGTTTCAGTTTCTTTGTCTACGCCATAGGGTACAAAGCTAAAATACTTTCCGGATAAGTTAACAGGGCTTCCATGGGTCAGGTGGCCTCCATGGGAAAGGTCCATACCCATTACCGTATCCCCGGGTTTCAAAACCGCAAAATACACCGCAATGTTTGCATTAGCTCCTGAGTGCGGCTGCACATTGGCATGCTCGGCTCCAAAGAGCTCTTTCAGCCTCTCCCTTGCAAGGTCTTCCACTATGTCTACGTATTCACAGCCGCCGTAGTATCTCTTCCCCGGATAACCCTCCGCATATTTGTTGGTAAGATGGTTCCCCATAGCTTCCATTACTGCAGGGCTAACAAAGTTTTCCGAAGCAATTAGTTCAATCTTGTTCCTCTGCCTGCCAAGCTCCTTCATTATCGCTGAATATACCTCGGGGTCAGTCCTACTAATCTTCAGGAATTCCAATCGCTTCCCCTCCAATACATTATTTACTTAATAATGCCATATTCTATATTATATTGTTACGAACAGAATAATACAAGCATGTCTCTTCTAAGAAGAATACCCCGTTATATCTTTTATCACCTCGCCGGCAAGAATTAGACCTGCCACAGAGGGTACAAAGGCTATGCTTCCCGGAATCTGCCTCCTGGAAGCGCAGGTAATCCCCTTATTCGGACAGATACAGTCTTCTTTGCAGCCTGAAACACCTTCCTGGATGGGCTCAATGGGTTTTTCAGTAGAATAAACCACCCTGAGGGACTCTATACCCCTTCTGCGGAGTTCACGCCTCATAACCTTTGCAAGGGGACATATGCTTGTCTCGTAAATATCCCCGACCCTGAACTTTGTTGGATCCAGTTTGTTCCCCGCGCCCATACTGCTAATTATCCTGATCCCCAATTCTTTACACCGGACTATGAGTTCCAGCTTTGAAGATACCATATCGATGGCATCTATTACATAATCCAGGTCTCTATGCAAGACCTGACTGGAAGTATCCCTGTTGAACAACAGCCTGTGATTCTCCACCTCTGCCTTCGGATTTATCTCCAGAACCCTTTCCTTCATAATATCCACCTTGGGCCGCCCAACCGTTCTTATTGTGGCGTGTATCTGCCTGTTTATATTGGTAAGGCAGATATCATCGTAATCAACCAGCACAATATGACCTACACCGGAACGGGCAAGGGCTTCCACCGCATAGCTTCCCACTCCCCCTATTCCAAAAACGGCTACCTTGCAGCTTTTCAGCCTTTCCATGCCCTCTTTCCCTATCAATAGCTCGGTTCTAGAAAAACTGTGCAACACCTCATACTCCTCCATCATCGCAAAAAGTAATAATTCTCCATAAAACAAAAAACCCCCACTATGCCGTGGTCGGTTGTTTTGAACCTGCGCTATCGCAGGTGGGCTCCTCCTGGAAGCTTTACATGTCCTCTCAGTGAAGGCTTATGCGCCACGTCCAGAGTTCAGATCCCTATGTCATGGTGTTGGCTCAAAACTAACCGTAGTCACGTACACAGCAGGGTTGCTCCTCGTGTTCAGTTTTATAATACCATACAGAGCAAAGGTTTTCAACTTTTACAATTTACCATTATTGGTCTTATTCTATTATACTCAATCATAATCACATAAATTCAGATATATACGTGACTAATAAAAACTTATGATTCTAGTTTCTCCTCCAGCCTCGACTTATCAAATCCAACGATGAATTCATCGTCTATGGCGATTACAGGCACCGCCATTATGCCTCTTTGCATAAGCTCTTTTCTCGCATCCGCATCCTTCTGCACATTTTTCTCTTCATAGTCGACGCCTTTCCTCGAAAGATACTCTTTCGCAGTAACACAATGGGGTCATGTGCTGGTGGTATACACTACAACTCTGTTCATGATATCCCTCCTGATTATTGATTATTCCACCTATGTTTTAGAATACCCACATTCATTTAAATATAACATGGTTAAGAATAAATAATGGATGGTTAAAAATAATATAATTTATAGTAGTATGCATAATGCGGGGTGTTCAAATGCCTTTTATTTCAACACGGCAAATACGCCATGAGCTGTGCCTTAAGCAGCTGCGGGAGATGGGGGCCGAAGTCATTGAAGTCCAGGGTGTAATGTTCTTTGTCAAGTTTCAGCTGGATGACCTCAAACTTGTATATCTGTACCGAATTGACAAGCGCAACGATTACTACCTGGAAAGAATAAAGCCTTACCTAACACCAGGCGGAACCTTTCATACCGAAGAAGAAGTAGTTGATATAATAAAAATCGACGTGGAGCAGTTTGAAAACGCGACAAAAAGCAAAAATTTCAGCCTGTTTTTGGATATCACCAAAAGTCTCAGCGCTTCTGTAAGAAACGTGGAGGACCTATTTCTATATTATAACGTATCCAGGGAGGAATTGGTAGAAATAAAGGATGAGGTTGAGAGAATTAAAGAGATAATTCTCAAGGCAGTCAAACACGATAAAAGGGTATACACAGATAAAGAACCGGACACTATCGGCGGCCAGTGACCATCGTATCAGTCAGCAGTTGGCAGTTGCAAGGTCCTGGATCACAGTTCACAGATCACAGATCACAGTTACCAGAGCAAGGCTTACAGATTTCCCCATAAGCATTTCCCTGACGTCTGTGATCTATCATCTGTTATTTGTAATCTAGCACCTAGTACCTAGCACCTGCAATCTACATCTGCGATCTGCCGACTGCGATCTATATCCTACCAACTAATAAGGGAATATTTCAAGCCTGACCCTCTACTTTTATGTGGATCTCTTTGAGCTGCTTATCTTCAGCGGGTGATGGGGCCCCGGACATAAGACAAGCCGCATTCTGCGTCTTGGGAAAAGCTATTACATCCCTGATGCTTTCCCTGCCGGCCAGCAGCATTACAAGCCTGTCAAGGCCGAAGGCTATGCCTCCATGGGGCGGCGTCCCGTATCTGAACGCATCCAGAAGAAACCCGAATTTCTCATAGGCGTGGTCTTCAGTGAAACCGAGGGCTTTAAACATCTTCTGCTGGAGTTCGCTGCTGTGTATTCTTATGCTTCCCCCGCCCAGCTCTATACCGTTTAGCACAAGGTCGTACGCCTGGGCGCGCACTGACCCGGGATCCGTTTCCAGCAGGGGAATATCCTCTTCCACCGGCGAAGTAAACGGATGGTGAACCGCCACATACCTGCCTTCTTCCTCATCGTATTCCAGCAGCGGAAAGTGCGTCACCCACAACAAATTATACGAATTTTTTTCTATCAATCCGAGTTTCCTGCCCAGCTCCAGCCTCAGCTGGCCCAATGAATCAAAAACCACCGCAGGTTTGTCGGCCACCAGCAGGAGAAGGTCTCCCCGCTCACCCTTCATCCTTTCCACTATGGAGTTTATCTCTTCCTCCTTCAGGAACTTTGCAATGGGAGATTTGACTTCATCCCCCGTTATGACCATCCATGCCAGGCCTTTTGCGCCAAAGGGTTTTACGTACTCAGCCAGGGCATCTATCTCCCGCCTGCTGAATCTTTCCCCGCACCCTTTAGCGTTCAGCCCCCGTATTTCGCCTCCTTCTTCAGCGGTCTGGCTGAATACTTTAAATCCGGAAGTCCTGACTAAATCGGTAATATCCACGAGTTCCAACCCGAACCTTGTGTCAGGTTTATCCGATCCGTACCTTTCCATAGCCTCTTTGTATGTTAACCGTTCAAAGGGAAGCTTCAGCTCCACCCCCAGGGCTTTTTCGAATACATCGGCTATCAGCTTTTCGTTCAGGGAAATCACATCGTCCATATCTACGAAAGACATCTCAATATCTATCTGCGTAAATTCCGGCTGCCTGTCCGCCCTAAGATCTTCATCCCTGAAGCACCTTGCGATCTGGAAATATTTGTCCATACCCGAAACCATAAGAAGCTGTTTGAAAAGCTGCGGTGACTGGGGTAGGGCATAAAACTTTCCAGGATTAACCCTGCTCGGCACCAGATAATCCCTTGCCCCTTCTGGCGTGGGCTTAGTCAGCATTGGCGTTTCTACTTCCACAAACCCGTTGGCATCCAGGAATTCCCTGACCGCCATGGTAACCCTATGGCGAAGGAACAGGTTGTTCTGCATCTCCGGCCTCCTTAGGTCAAGATACCTGTACTTAAGGCGAAGCGCCTCCGTTACCGCCGTATTGTCTTCAATATATATAGGAGGGGTTTCGGACCTGCTGAAAATATGGATTGCCTCAGCAGTCACTTCAATCCTTCCCGTCTTTATCTTGTTGTTTACAGCATCTTCCTTCCGCGCAACAACCGTTCCGTATACAGAGACCACATACTCGCTCCTGATGGATTGCGCCTTTTCAAAGGCATCCTCGGAGACATCTCCGTCAACTACCACCTGTACTATACCTGTTCTGTCCCTGATGTCAAGAAATACAAGACCGCCAAGGTCCCTTCTCTTCTGCACCCAGCCGTTCAAAGCCACCCTTTGGCCTATATGCTCCACATCCAATTCTCCACACATGTGCGTTCTTTTTAACTCGTGCATCTTATTTGCTCCCCTTTATCTGCATTATTATTGCTTTAATTGCTTCGACTTCCAGCTTTACCGGGGTCTCTACCCCGCTTTGCATATTCTTAAGTCTGGCCGTTCCTTCCTGAATTTCCTCTTCCCCGAGCACCATAGTGAATCTTGCGCCAAGCTTGTCTGAATACTTCATCTGGGCCTTCAGACTCCTGTTCATGTGGTCGCATTCAGCGCCCAAGCCTGCTTTTCTCAGGTCATATACCAGGCCGAAAGCGGTTTTCCCGGCTCTTTCCCCAACATTGGCCACATATATGTCGGTACCAACGGGCTTTTCAACGCCGATACCCTGGTTCTCCAGTGTAAGAATCAGCCTTTCGATTCCAAGGCCAAACCCGATGCCCGGCATCGCGGGTCCGCCACACTCCTCCACAAGGCCCTCATACCGGCCTCCTCCGCATACGGTACCCTGGGAGCCTATATCCCTTGAAACTATTTCAAAGGCTGTTTTTGTATAGTAATCAAGCCCCCTCACGATCCTGGGGTCAACCGTATATTCAATTCCCATAATCTCCAGGTACGCCTTCAATTCTTCAAAGTGCGTCTTGCACTCCCCGCAGAGGTTATCCAGCATGAACGGAACGTCGTTTATTACATTCCGGCATTTCTCCTCCTTACAGTCTATAATCCTCAGCGGGTTTGTTTCATACCTTGTATTGCAGGTCTTGCACAAATCCGGGAGCTTATCCGAAAGAAATTCCTTAAGCTTCCTATTGTATTCGCTTCGGCATTTGGGACAGCCCACGCTGTTCACCCTCACCTCCAAACCCTTTAGCCCCAGCCTGTTGAAAAAGTGCACTGCAATCGCAATGACCTCGGCATCGGTGGAAGCGCCGTACGACCCGAACACCTCAACCCCAAACTGGTGGAATGCCCTCAGCCTTCCGGACTGGGGACGTTCATACCTGAAACAGGGGGTGATATAATAGTACTTGCTCGGCTGCGCCTCAGCATAGAGCTTGTGCTCGACAAAAGCCCTGACCACAGGGGCGGTACCCTCGGGTTTCAGGGTGATACTCCTTCCACCCCTGTCCTCAAAGGTATACATCTCTTTTTGCACTATATCCGTTGTTTCGCCGACCCCCCTTTGAAAAAGCTCTGTATGCTCAAATGCCGGTGTACGCATTTCTCCGTATCCGAAGCGGTGACAAATCTGCCTGAACATATCCTCGACAAAATGCCATTTATAAACCTCTTCCGGAAGCACGTCCCGTGTACCCCTGGGAGCCTTAGTTAACATAAAACCTTCCTCCTTCATTACAAAAAATTAAAAAACCCCAATGACATTAATAGTATGTCATCAGGGACGAGATTTTTCCCGCGTTGCCACCCTGCTTGAATAGCTTAAGCTACCCCACTCTGTGGAATTTAACGCTTCCCGCGTACCGGCTTACTGCGACTTCAACCGGTAGGCTCCGGGTCGTCCTTCGCAGGCTCAAAAGTGTCGGAAGGTTCTCAGTCACGACCTCCCTTTCCTGTACACCACAGGCCAACTACTCTTCCCATCATCACCTTGATATGCATTTTAAAACTATTATAGTCTACAACCATCACTGTGTCAACCATCTATAAGCGCGGCAAGCCCCAAAAGCTTTTTTTCCATCACATGGCCAAACCTGGAAATGTAATACTCCACGTTTTTGATATTTTCCAGCCGTTCCAACCGGTCCTCCTTCAAAAACACCAGCTTTGAGACTGCGCCGGCCCCCAGCCCGATAATGGATTGTTTCTCCTCCATAATCTGCATATTATACAGGCACTCATATCCAGGGATGCTGTAGCCTATGTTCTCATGATTTCCCACCATATACCTCTGCTTATACAGATAATACGGTTTCATTCCCATCTTGCCCGCATAATAAGCCGCAGCTTCTACCATCCCGGAAATTTCGTCTTCCTCAACCCAACCCATATCACCACCCTGCTCGTTCAACCGGGATGCCCGCTTTATCGCAAGGGTGTGCACCGTCAATCCCTCGGGTTTCAGGGCCAGGGCAGCGTCCAGGGTCTTGACCACCATATCAATATCCTCACCGGGAAGGCCTATAATAATATCCATATTAATATTGCTGTGACCCGTGCTTCTTGCAAGGTCATACGCGCGAACCACTTCTTCCGGGGTATGCCTCCGCCCGATTCTTTCCAGGGTGGCGCTGTTCATCGATTGCGGATTTATGCTTATCCTCGTCACTCCCGCTGCCTTGAGCATACTGAGCTTTTCCCTGTCAAGGGTATCCGGCCTTCCCGCTTCAACAGTGAACTCCTTGGTTTCTCCTGAAACAAAGCAGCGGTTAACCTGTTCGAGCAGATCTTTTAGCTGCGCATGGTTCAGAACCGTAGGCGTGCCTCCGCCTATGTAAACCGTCTGAATAGAATACCCGGCGCCGGCAAGCTTATTGTATACACTGTCCATTTCCTCATATAGGCAGTTGAGATATTCGTCAGCCAGGTGGCCCCATTTCCCCACTTCATGCGAAGGAAAGGAACAATAGGAGCACCGGGTCGGACAAAAGGGGATACTGATATATACACTTACTTTCCTGTCATCATAAGGGAGAATATACTTTCTTTCAACCGCCGCAATCTCCAGGCATAGTTTCGCTTTATCCACGGACAGCCTGTAAAAGCCTGTAAGGCGGTCCTGTATATCTTCCTCTGAAAAACCCTGGTCAAGCAGCTTATGAACAACCTTAACAGGCCTGATTCCCGTCAGGATACCCCAGGGCATTTTTTTGCCGGTGAAGGCCTCAAGGGCTGTCAGCAGGTTATTCTTAAGCATTCTCTTGTACTGTTTTCGCATCTCCTGCTCCCCGCCGCCGGCCCGGGAGAACCTTTTCTCCTCGGTTACATTCGCGTCCCCGTGCCTAACCACGCATTTAAACACCACGTCACCGGCGTCAAAGGCCATGCTGCTGTGTATAAAAAGACTCCGGCTGTCCGCCGGATCTTTTTCATGAACAAACTGTATGGTTTCCCTGTCAAAATAACTGCTCAATATATCCAAGACCTCGTAGCTGTAGTCATGCCCCTCTAAAAAAACCTCAATCATCCTAAACATCCTTTTCCATTTCTTTTGCCAGCCATTCAACCACCTTTTCACTTACCCCCAGTTCCCTGGCTATCTCAGGCTGGGACATACCTTCTTCCATCATTCCGATGAAGCTATGGAAATCAATATCGTTCATCGCCCTTTGTGCATTAGCTCTTATGTACCTGTCGAGTCCCTTCATATCCAACCCTCCCGGAGACGTTTATATTTATTTTAACCACAACGCCTCCAGATATTCTCTATTCAAGGAACTCCCTTAAAACCTGCTCTACAGGAACGGGTTTGCCGCCCTTTCCCTGCCTATGGTTGTCATAGGGCCATGTCCGGGGTACACATTTGTATCATCATTAAGATCCATGAGTTTAGACTTAATCGAATTTATCAGGGTGACATAGTCCCCACCCGGCAGGTCCGTTCTCCCGATCGACCCCGCAAAAAGGGTATCTCCGCTCAACAGTACATCATCGCCGATTTTTATGCATATACCGCCCGGGGAGTGACCGGGGGTATGTATTATCTCCATTTTCAGCCCGCCGGCGTCCAGGACGCTCCCGTCTTCAAGCAGCACATCCGGCTCCACGGTTCCCCTGTTTCCGCTGACTATGGAAGCAAGGCTTTTCTGGGGGTTCGTCAGCATTTCGCTGTCATCCCTGTGAATTGCAACCAGGGCTCCGGTGGCCGCCTTGACCTCCTTCAGCGCCCCGATATGGTCAAAGTGTCCATGGGTTATAATTATATATTCTATCTTAAGTCCCAGCTTTTTCACCATGTCCAGTATTTTTTGCGCCCCGTCTCCCGGGTCGACCACCGCTCCCCTGGATGTCTCTTCACAGCCTATGATATAGCAGTTGGTAGCATATATTCCTGTGGAAATTCTTTCTAAGATCATTTTCATCACCTCTAAAAATTCTTGCTGCTGTCCAGCAGCAGGGTAACAGGTCCGTCGTTGGTCAATTCAACCTCCATATGGGCCTGAAACACCCCGGTTTCCGTCTTTATTCCCTTTGAAATACAATAATCAACAAAATCCCGGTACAGCGCATCGGCTTTTTGCGGGGGTGCCGCGTCGGTGAAGCCCGGTCTTCTGCCCTTCCTGCAGTCGCCGTAAAGCGTAAACTGAGAGACCACCAGCAGTTCCCCCCCCACTTCCTTTATAGAAAGGTTCATTTTGCCTTCCCCGTCTTCAAACACTCGCAGGTTGCAAATTTTTTCCGCCATATATTCAACGTCTTCTTTACCGTCATTGTTTCCAACTCCCAGCAGTACCACAAAGCCCTTCCCTATTTGACCCACTATTTTTCCGTCAACCACGACTCTTCCCGTGGTAACCCTCTGCACAACAGCTCTCATCTTCCGCCTCCTCTTATCCTTTCATCCTGTAAACTTCGCTGACGCTGTCCACCGCTTTAATCTTCTTTATCACCTGGGTTAGCTGCCTTGTATCATTAATTGACAGGGTGATGTTTATTACCGCGGTGTTATCCCTGTTAGCCCTTGCGTTTACCGCCTTAACCGGAATTTTCAGTTCTGTAAGTATGGTGGTGACATCGGACAGCAGTCCGGACCTGTCGTACGCTTTTATCTGCAGGTCGGCCATATAGGATACATTCTTTGTTTCCTGGTTATGCCACTCAACCTCAATCAATCGGTTATGGTCGTTCAACTGGTCTTTAGCATTCGGGCAGTCAACGCGGTGAACGGACACCCCCCGGCCTTTGGTTATATACCCTACTATCTCATCGCCGGGTACGGGATTGCAGCATTTGGCAAACCTCACCATTATGTTGGGTATGCCCTTTACCAGAATACCCGTCTGCTGGTCAACCTCTCCTTTCCTCACCTGCGGTTCCTGTGTCTGTTGTATAACCTCTGCTCTTTTCTCTTCACTTGCTTTCTGCTTTTTCAGTTCGTCCTTAAACCGGTTGAGCACCTGATGGGTTGTTAACCCGCCGTACCCTACGGTGGCATACAGGTCATCAATGGCCTGGAAACCAAATCTTTTCAGCACTTTGTCCACCGTATCGGTGCGCATCAGCTCGCTGATGTTGAGACCCTGCCGTCTCATCTCCTTTTCTAGTATATCCTTACCCTTTTCAATATTTTCTTCCCTTTTTTCTTTCTTAAACCACTGGCGTATTCTGTTTCTGGCGGAAGAACTCTTGACAATCTTCAGCCAATCCCTGCTGGGACCCGGTGAATTTGCCGATGTTAGGATTTCAACAATATCTCCATTCTTAAGCTTGTATTCCAAAGGCACTATTTTACCGTTGATCTTGGCCCCAACACAGGAATTACCCACACCGCTGTGAATCTTATAGGCAAAGTCAACAGGCGTGGACCCGTTTGGGAGGTCGATCACCTCTCCCTTGGGAGTAAATACAAACACTTCGTCGGTGAACAGGTCTATCTTAAGGGCTTCCATAAATTCCTTAGCATCCTTCAGATCCCTCTGCCATTCCATAAGCTGCCTGAGCCAGGTCAGCTTCTTGTCGAACTCGTCCTGATCCTTCCTGCTTTCCTTGTACATCCAGTGGGCGGCGATACCGAACTCTGCTATCCTGTGCATATCCCATGTCCTGATCTGTATCTCTAAGGGCTCGCCCTTCGGCCCGATAACCGTCGTATGGAGGGATTGGTACATGTTGGGCTTGGGCATTGCAATATAATCCTTAAACCTGCCGGGTATGGGCTTCCACATGGTGTGAACCGTACCCAGCACACCGTAGCAGTCCTTAATGGTATCCACTATAATCCTTATTGCGGTTAAATCAAATATCTGTTCGAAGGTCTTGTTCTGATACACCATTTTCTTGTATATGCTGTAAAAATGCTTCGGTCTGCCCTCGATCTTACCCGATATTGACATTTCATCAAGCTTTTCTCTCAGCTCTGTCACAACTTCCTTGATGTACTCTTCCCTCTCCAGCCTTTTTTTTGCCACCCTTTCGACCAGCTCGTAGTAGCCCTTTGGGTCCATGTACCTCAGAGCCAGATCTTCCAGTTCCCATTTGATTTTGGACATACCCAGCCGGTGGGCTATCGGCGCGTATATCTCCAGAGTCTCCTTTGCCTTCTCCTTCCTCTTCGCCTCCGCCATGTATCCAAGGGTTCTCATGTTGTGAACCCTGTCGGCTAGTTTTATCAGTATCACCCTTATGTCCCTTGCCATGGCAACGAACATCTTGCGCAGGTTTTCCGCCTGTTCTTCCTCTTTGGTCTGGTACGTCAGCTTCCCCAGCTTTGTAACCCCATCCACCAGCAGAGCAATATCACTGCCGAAGCTTTTTTCAATGTCCTGAATCGTGAATGCGGTATCTTCTATCACATCATGGAGCAGTCCGGCCACGATAGTGGTCAGGTCAAGCTCCAGTTCCGCCAAGATCATGGCAACATGAGCCGGATGATTTATATAGGGGTCTCCCGAAATCCGCTTCTGCCCCTCATGGGCCTGTTGAGCATAGTTGTATGCCTTGATTACCAGATCAAGGTCCATGTCAGGGCTATATTGTTCTATCTTGTTGATCAGTTTTTCCAGCACCGGCTTCACCTGCGATTTCAGAATGTTAAGAATATTATATCTTAAACGGATGGTTTTTTATAGTATTGAAGCTCTCCCTTGCCAGGGTGATGAATTTCTTTATCCTTAAATACGGCGTTGAAGTATTCAAATCCGCTTTCAGTCCGTTATGCCCGGCCTTCTTTATAGTATCCCCCTCAATGTCCAGCAGCTCCAGCGAATTCAACACTTCTACAGCCCTCAGGGCAGCGATTGCACTGACCCCGCTTCCCAATACACCCTTCAACAGCCTGTCTTTGCTAATTCCAGTCCCCTTCCCCACCAGGCTATAGACCAGCCTGATAACTTCCCTGCCGGGGAATAACTCGCTCAACTCGTCTTCAACAGAATTGCCGTTATCCTCCATAACTATAAATTTTCCCTGGGCATTCAAGGCACTTATACTCCTTAGCTGTCCGGGGAAAACATACGGACCGCACAGGTACAATCCTGATGCAAAAGCATCGGCACCGGTAAAGGAGGTGGGGAAAAGCACCAGATGGTTCTTATCCTTATCATATTCCTCCAGCGCGCAAAAGTGCACCCGGGTGCCATCCACCATGGATAATACAGTTGTAAGCTCCCTGGCTGCCCAAAAGCTGTTGGTTGCCAGTATATTACCCTTGGACCGGCTGAATACATCAACAAAAAACTCGTTCCTGTTCTTAACCCCTATTGCCTTGGCCCCTTCAAAATACTTTGGGTCTAGCTTTTCACCGGTATTCTCATTCTCCGCCACCATGTCCATCCCGTTGTTGCATCTGTTGAGAAACTCAATATTCTGAACCGTCCTTCTTATATCCTTTACTACAAATTGTATATCCTCTTTCTCCCTCCAGATGTTTATCTGAGGTGTGAAGGCCACTTCCACCCTCTCACCGGTATGCGGGCAGTCCTCCTCCCCCCATCTGAAAGCTATTGCCTCAATAGCCTGGCCTTCATCCGCAAAGACAAGCTTTAAATGGTCCCCGGTATTCCCGACCCGTCTGGTATTTTTAACGGTCATATCCCTCTTAATAAAGACCGGCGTTGGATTGCCGTATCCAAAGGGTTCCAGCATTTTCAGCTGCCTTACTTCCTCAATATCCAACCTGTATCCGGTAATATCCCCATCTGCTTGAATGAGGGGTCTTGAATCGATTTCTTTCAACAGTGTTCTACCAACTCTGTTTATTTCCCGGGTAAACTCCTCCAGGTTTTCTTCCGCCATGGAAAGCCCCGCGGCCTGTTTATGCCCGCCAAACCTGGTATACAGGTGCTTGCAGTCTGCCAAAAGCGCATACAGGTCCAATCCCGGTATGCTCCTCCCTGACCCCCGGGCTTCTCCGCCTTCAATACAGAACAGTATGGAAGGTTTGTTGAGCGTCTCAGTAATCTTCGAAGCAACGATGCCTATGACTCCGGGGTGCCAGTCTCCGGACGCCATCACCAGGACACTGTCATCCATCTTATCCCTGGCCATCTCCACAGCCTGTTTGTAGATGTCAGCCTCGATATCCTGGCGCTTCCGGTTCTCCCTATCCAGTTCCTCGGCAAGCTCCAGGGCCCTTTCCCGGTCGTTGGCAGTCAACAGTTCAACAGCCCTGTGGGCTTCGGCAAGCCTTCCCGCCGCATTGATCCTTGGGGCAAGGGCGAAGGAAATATGCCCTGTGCTTATATCCTGCCCTTCCAGCCCCGACACCTTGACCAGCGCCTCTATGCCTGGAATCAATTCCTCCTTAAACCTTTTCAACCCCTGGTCCACCAGTATCCTGTTTTCACCGGTAAGCGGCACGATATCGGCAACGGTGCCCAGAGCAACGATATCCAGTTTTTTGTCAATTTCCAGGGGTATTCCGGCCCTCTTTTCGACAGCCTTGCATAGTTTATACGCTACTCCTACCCCGGCCAGGTCCTGGTATGGGTACCGGCTGTCCGCCCTTTTGGGATTGACAACCCCAATAGCCTCCGGCAGTTTGTCGTGGCACTGGTGATGGTCGGTGATAATCATGTCCAGGCCTATACTCCCGGCATAGTCAGCCTCTTCAAAGGATACTATCCCGCAGTCCACGGTTATTACCAGACGGGCTCCGGCAGCTTTAATTTCTTCCAGCGCCTGCCTGTTTACCCCGTACCCCTCATCCAGCCGGTTTGGGATATAATAGTCGGCATCGATTCCAAGTCGCCTGAGCGTATCCACTACAACAGCTACGGATGTAATCCCATCAACGTCGTAGTCACCGTAGACACATACCCTTTCACCCTTATCCAGGGCCATCATTATCCTATCAACCGAAGCTTCCATATCCGGCAGCAAAAACGGGTCAATAAGGTCCTGAGCATCTGGGTTCACATACTTCATTCCCTGCCCCGCATCCTTGATTCCCCTGTTGACAAGAACCGCTGCAATCAGAGGAGAGATACCCATCTCTGCCGCCAGGCTGTCAACGGCATTCCTGTCAGTATAGCTGCATATCCATCTTTTGTTGTGGAACATTGTAAAACTCCCTCGTTTTTTGCTATATACATTATAAATTATTGGTTCCGTTGTTGCAATGCACCGTTTGCCGTCAGGGCTGTCCTGTGCCTGAGCGGCAGAGCTTAAACCTGCAAACAAAAAAGGAAGTGGTCTGATACCTGCTTCCTTATATGTCAATAACAGCCTGGATCGGCCGTTCGCATCACTCTTGCTGTCCCTTATCACATGTTTTACCGTTATGTTCCGCATCGCTACCGCTTTTACCGGACAGAGCTTCTGCTTGCAGCTTCTTGAGCAACTCCTCTTTTTCCAGCAACCTGCTTTCAAGCTCTTTAAGCGCATTTTCCTTCTCAACCAGCCTGTCCTCGGCTTCGCTGAGTTTTTGTTCTGTCTGGGACAGTTTCTCTTCCGTTTCCGTAACCTGGTTTTCCAGTTTTTTGTTCCTACCCTGCAGTTCTCTTAGCTTGAAACCGGATTTTACCTGCCTGAAAAGACCAAGAAATCCGAGGATGATTGCCCCCGCAAAGGCCGATACAAGAATTACCAGGGCCAGGGATACCTGAAACTCGTTAAACATAAAATCAACTGTAACCGGTTGAGCATTGACTATGGCAAACATAGCGACAACTACCGCAAAAAGAAGCGCCAGCAGATAGGTAAGCTGCACCCTTACCACCTCCGTAAAATATTTTAATGATTTAATATTCTATGGCTGAGGGGAAAATCCTCCCGTCGTGATAAATAATAGATTTACCGTTATGTGTATGAACGAAAAAAAAGGCCTGTATCTGATTTTGGAGAATACAGACTTAATATTTGCAGATACTGTTTCCTTAGGGATACCTCTTATACAAAGGGTATCTCGTTAAATCCCACTCTGGGTACAAATCCTACTCTGCCCGTACCCAGCACCCTAACCCTATCGTATATCTGGATGCCGCCCCTTGGTCCTTCTTCCCCCGTAGGGCTGGGGATATGCCATCTCAAGACCGCTACTTCGGTACCTATAGGCAGTATTATTGACGCTGAGCCAAGGTCAGGTCCGGCAAGGAGAGTGATATCACTCATGGCAAGATGTACGTTTCTCCTCCCCTCTTCCCCAAGGGCAATCCTGCGCAGTGCAAGAGGTACCAACTGCCTTACCGTGGCGTCGGGGTCATCGGCCAGAAGAGCGAGGGCAGCCCTGACTCTGCCGTTTCTGGCAAGACGCGCAAAAGAGATTACCGTGTATATCCTTACAATATTGCATGAATGGTTCAAGAGCCCCAAAAGATATGGCACGGCTGCAGCTCCCAAGGCTTCCCAGGCAAAGGAACCGCTGTAGTATATACCGTATATGCTTATGGGTGGAATTTCATCACAGGACGGCCACCCGCCAAGGGTCTGCCAGATCCTGTTCAGTTCCTGAGGGTCCGGTCTTTCCCCAAGGATCAGGATTTCCTGTCCCGCAAGTATTAGATTGGGGTCAGCAATATTATTGTTGGCTGCCAATATGCTGACCGTGGTACCAAATGCATTAGCCAAGCACCACAGGGTATCGCCGGGTCTCACCACATAGTACGGCGAGGCTCCCACCCTCGGGAGCGCTAGGCCAGGGTCGGGAATTAACAGGACTTCGCCTATAAATATGAGATTGGGGTTGCAGATAATATTCTGCACGGCTATGGCCTCAGCGGAGACCCCAAACCTCCTGGCTATTCCACTCAGGGTATCACCCGGTCTAACGTAATAAAGGGTTGCCGCCATTGCTATTGTCTCCTTTAATCCAGAATATCTTTCTTCCTTGTTCATAATATTATACGGCATCCCATATTGCTATTGTTTATATCCTACTCCCTGGATTATATCAGGCAATTCCACAGAGGCTGCTTCCGTTTCAGCCGATCAAGCGAATATTTGAAGGCATGAAGGAAATCCTAATACATGGATAAAAAAATGGGACAGGGTGATTGAATATGGAAGTACGGCAAAACGTTATGGTAGCCCTAGGTTACGGGAAGTACGTACGGTCGGATAAGATAATTGGTCTGCAGCCCATAGAGGATGATAGAGGACCCGGAAG
Source organism: Bacillota bacterium (assembly GCA_013540605.1). GTDB lineage: Bacteria > Bacillota > Clostridia > Ch29 > Ch29 > Ch29. The sequence goes on along the minus strand of JABVCK010000029.1, from coordinate 69,616 downwards.
AAGGACTATGGTATATGTTGAGGAATTGGGAAATCCGGTCGTAGCCTCCCGCACCGAGAACTCTATCCTTGCCAGTATGGTAGAGGTTCCTAGGGAAATTCTGGAGGCTACTGCCGCATTGGAACTCCTGCAGGATATTATTGACGATTTGGGCCATATAGGACCTATGCTGAGAAAGAGCATAAAAAAAGAGGCAAACCTTGATCTTGATAAAATAGAAAGGCGGATTAACGAAATTTTAAGACATGAGATCGAGTTCGAGGCAAAGCATTAGAACAACACTATTGTGCAGCATAACAAAAGGGCTGTGCCCTTTAAACGGCCTTCAATTTACGCCGAAAAGGCAGGCAAAAGAACAGGTTCCCTGAAAACGGGAACCTGGACTGCTTGTGTCAGTGCTGCATACTGTTCTACAGTATAACATCCCCAAAAACCACACCGATGGTCTTCCCACCGGCCTGTATGGGAACTGCCACCGTAATGCAGTATTCGTCGGTAATAACGGATATATACGGTGCGGTAACATAATTTTTGCCCCGGATCGCTTCTTTGAAATACTGTCTGTGAGAGAAATTGTCCGTTTCGGTTGACACACTGCCTCCCGTCACATTGCCTTCTGAATCCAGGACAATAATCGCTTCAAACACGTCCTTGTACTTGCTGCCCAGCTGCGCTGCAAAACTCCCGGCCCTCTGCCTGTCCTCCGGATTAAAGGACCCCAGCTCCTTAATGGCTTTCGTAAGTATCTCCTGTCCCAGCCTGACCCTTTCCTCGTCCGCGTTGTCCAAGCTGTAGTTCCCCTCCACCGACTTCATTGTCTCGTTTAGTTCCCTGGCCATAGCAGTTAAGCTCCCAACGGATTCATAAATACCCCTTACCATGTCCACCTCTTTCTGGACCGAAGCGTTTATCTCCTCCATCCCCGCAGCAGTCTGCTGGGTAACCGCCGATATCTCCTCCATCAGTTCATCCACCTTGCTGGCGTTGGAAATACCCTGGCTGGAAAGCTTGACTATCTCCTCTGCGGACTTTAACGTATCCCCGGAGGTACGGTCTACGCTGTCGAATAGTTCCCTGAACTCACCGGCATACTGCACGCTCATATCCATATCCTTGACCTGTCCTTCGATGCACTGGGTTATGTGGTTTATCTTCTGTGATATATTCTCTATTATTTCCTTGATACGGGATGCAGACCTGTCGGATTCTTCCGCTAGTTTTTTCACTTCTTCGGCAACCACCGCAAAACCCTTTCCGCTTTCCCCGGCTCTTGCCGCTTCTATGGCAGCATTTAAAGCTAAAAGATTGGTCTGCTCGCTTATTCCCCTCACTATTCCGATTATGTTCTTTATCTCGTTTGCATCCTGCTGCAACCGGCTTATTTCCACCGCCAGTTCCTTATTATCGTGATTGGACCTGTCCAGTTTCGCAAGCAGTTCCTGGAGCTTTTCCTCCGACTGCTTCACCCTGTCTTTCATATCCCTGGTAACGGAAAAGGTACTCTCTGCTATTTCCGCAATAGCCCTGGAGTCTTCCACTATCCGACCTGTGCTGTTCTTTGCGCCCATAGCCCTTTCCGCCTGAGTTTCGGCGCCCTGGGAGACTTCATTTATGGTCATGGATATTTCCTCCACCGAGCTGTTTACGATGCGGCAGTCCTGGGCTATGTTTTCAGAGTATGAAAACAGCCTGTCGGAAGCGGTAAGGACCTTCCCTACCAGTCTCCTTATATTCTTTGTCATCACATTAAGGGCTTCAACGATTTCGTCCATATCCCGGTCGCTGGACTTCTTTACCGACTGGGTCATGCTTGACCGGTTGATATTTTCTATCAGCAGCTGCGCTTTTTCTGCATGCTTCCGTTGATATCGTGCAATCATATGCGCCCAAACAAACGAAACCCCTAAAGCCAATGCGAGCACTATTGCCATACTGCTCGGCTCTATCACCGGATAATAGCTTTCTTTCAATACCAATGCAGGGGTAAAAACCCCCAGCAAGAACACTAGAAACGCAAGAATAAACAAGCGGATCTTCACATTTTTCTCCCCCTTTATACCTGCTTTTCAGTACGGTATTTGCCTGTGATATTAAATATTCGCCTTAATTCTGGAAAATCCTCCAGTTTTATTGTTTTTTCGCAACCGGACAAAAAATTCTCTAGTAACTTTAATTTCTTTTGGGGCCGCCGTACAACCTATCCAGGATTAATACAGATAGATGCATCCAAAGAATGGTTATGGTAGGTACCGGCAGAAACCAGCCTTCCTTAATCAAGACCAGACCCAGTCTATGACCAATATAATAAACCGCATAAAGGAGGAATATAATCTCAGTACTATGCCCAATATAGATAGGAAGAAGGCAAACGTCAGACTGCGTCTTTCCGTCTTAACCATTATATAAGTCAGCTCAATTATGGTTAAGATACCTAAGAGAACATACCATATTTTGTTAGTCCAAAATGTGGCGCTCATAGGCCCTCCGGACTCCGTTTTTATCAGCTTGTCTTTAGTCTTTTCTATGCATAAATATTTATAACCTATATTTCCTGAAACAGTGAGATACAACAAAGATTAACTCATCTCAATAATATCAAAGATCCTCCGGTTCAGGAAAATGATCAGCCCCGAAACCAGCATATTATAAACTATCAGAATAAGCATTGAGTAGTAATCAATGAAAGGTATGCTGTTGAAAACCATACTAATAATAACGGAGATGGCAATGCCGGGCAATATCACACAAAGGATGAGCAATATCTTCAGAAAAACTTTCAGATTCCTGCTGTGTGCCGAACCCAAAAATCGCTGAGCAAGCAGATCTCCATAGACATAGATAGCGCCAAAGGTAGTATAGGCCGCGGCGCTCAATACTACTGTCAGGGGATCTGACTTGAACATAAAGCCGGCAATGGAAAAAAGGATGAGGCCGTCCACTGCATTTTTTAGGTTATCGGATACCGTTGCACAAAACACTTTTGAAAAGGAACTTGCCGGAATTATATATATGTAGGGTTTTCCCAGTTCCTGAGTCCATTTGCCCTGGATAGCGAAAAAAAACAGGATGTATACAGAAAAATACAGCACAGTTTTCATCGAGGCTCCAGGGAAGAAGTATCTGGAGGCAATACCAATCACGGCAATGAAAAGGGTATTTTTATTTATAAATAGAAGGCCGGTTTTGCGGTGTTCAAGAACTTGCCGGTAGAAGATGGCGCTGGCTCCACTGCCGCGATAGCTTTGACTGACTTTGCGCAGTTTGCTATTTTCATATCCCGTTTGACCCTTGCCCCTTTTCCTTGCCCTCAGCAGCTCCTCCTTATTTTCGGTGGCGGTCAGCACATCCTCATAGTAGTCAGTATTAGCCTTATAAAGCACAAACGTCATTGCAGCCCAGGAAAGAAAGATATAGGATATATTAAGCCAAAAAGACAGGCCAATGCCCGCAACTGCCGCCAGAAGCGCCGTCCTAAACCATCCGACAAGAGGTATACAATTGAAAACATCGCTGCCCAGATAGGTAACAGCAGCCTTCAAAACATCTTTCAGTTCTAACAATTTGCTGAGAAAGCCGATCAGAAAAAGAACTGCCGCCGCATTCAGCGTCTTTTTTACCCAGCCTCTGACAACGGGTGATTGTAAGGCAAATGAGTATAATATGATTACCCCCAGCTGGATGGTAGCAAAATATATGATGAGCATTATGTATATAATTAATAATCCATACGGCTCTAATGCAAAATTCCTTTTCAGATTGGGAATCTGAAAGGATATAAAAAAGATAAACACCAAAGCGGAGAACAGATGGTTGACAAACCCGTAAATCAACACCTTCTTAGGTGAAATAGGCGCAGTAAATACCAGGTTTGCGTCCGACATCCGGAAAAAGCTGCGGCTGTGCTCAATTCCTCTATCCACTCCCAGATACAATGTAGCGAGCAGCACGGCTGTCACGATAGCATTAAAAGTATCGACCGAACCCTGGTTAATGCTCTTTACAGGCATATTGAAAGACAGGACTATCGTGCTGATGAAGCCCAGCAATACTAAAAGGTACAAAATCAAAGCCAAAGGCTTTCCCGTGAGTTCTTTTACCGTGTTTTTGAACTTCATTCCTATAATATATGCTAGCGGTTTCATTACTGCCACCCCTTAATGCTCTGTCACCCGGAAGAAGATCTCCTCCAGTGACTCGCCGCTCTGCTCAATTTCTTGCCGCAGCCGGGACATTACAATATTGCCCTCTTTCATTATCAGTACCTTGTCCCAGACATCATTAACACTATCGATTAGATGGGTGCTGATGATAATACTGCATCCCTTGCTCTTAAGCTCCAGAAATATTTCTTTCAGTTCCTTGATGGCTTTAGGATCCAGACCAATCATGGGCTCATCAAATAAAACCACTTTGGGGTCCATCAGCAGCGCACAGCAGATACTCACCTTCTGCTGCATACCCTTGGACAGTTCCTTGCCGAGCTTATCCTGCTTGTCCAACAGGTCAAACCTTTCCAATAGCTGCCTTGCTTTCTCCTGATAATCTTTTATGTCATAAGCATGGGCTATAAATACCAAATGTTCATACACCGTCAGCATCTCATACAGTGCAGGGGTTTCAGGCACGTAACCGAAAACCTGCTTGGCTTTTATACTTTTATTGGGATACCCGCAGATTTCGACACTGCCTTTATACCGAAGCATCCCCGCAATACACTTGATGGTAGTGCTTTTCCCCGCTCCATTGGGCCCTAACAGCACCGCGATTTCACTGTCGCTGACCTCAAAACTTATCCCGTTGACTGCCAAGGTCTTGTCATACTGTTTGGTCAAATCATTAACTGTTAGCATTACTTCACCTGTCCTTCCGGATTTCATTCATAACCATCCAGGAGCCTGTCGTTTAAACCGGCTGCTATATACTCCATCCTGGCATCAAGCAGTAGTATTAATCAAACAAACTCAACTGTACGGATTCCTTTAAAGGCTCATATTTCTTAACGTTCTTCATGTCTGACACTATGCCGTTATCTCGGCATAAAACTTGAAAATGCCTGTACAAGTCCCCTGCTTCCCTTGACATGCAGTTATACTTTTCGCCGTAGTATTGTTCATACTTTTGCTTTAAGCCAGGGAAGAGGACATCCAGCTTTGCATAATAATACTCCCGCTGCCTATCCCTTAAAGACATGCCCAGCCAGGGGATAATGAAGGAGGCTCCGCTCTTAACGGCTTTGTTGACAATGTCAGAGATATTATTACGGTTATCTTCTATAAAAGGCAGCACCGGCATCATCAGCACCCCCGTGTAGATTCCCGCTTCCGTCAGGATACCCATGGCCTCCAGGCGGGCAGAGGGAGGCGGGGCTCCAGGTTCCAAGCGTGCAGCCAGGGCATCGTCACAGGTGGTTATAGTAAAGGCCACGGAGACAAAGGTTTTGTTGATCTCCTTGAGCATATCCAGATCACGTAAGATTAGGTCGCTCTTCGTGTTGATGTGAACGGGAAATCCCATCCGGGCCAGGATCTCCAGGGCCTGGCGGGTAAACCTGTAATCCTTTTCTGCCGGTATATAAGGATCGCTCATGGCTCCGGTGCCGACAACCGCTTTCCGGCGTTTTCCCGAAAGCTCTTTGCGCAGCAGGTCCGGAGCATTTATCTTCACCTGAACCCGGCTGAAATCCTCAATCCCATAGCATAAGCTGCGGGAATCGCAGTAAATGCACCCGTGCTGGCAGCCACGGTAGATATTCATATTATAAGTGACGCCAAACCAGTCTTCCGGTTTTTTTACCCTGGAAAGCAATGTTTTGGCCTGGATTTCCTGAACCATTTTTCTATTCCCCTATATTTTTCGCGCTATTACTCCTTGCAGCGTTTATCACAACGTTCTGATAATACCATATCTCTCTTTCAACGCCTTATATTCTCCATTTAAATCTCTTCTCATATTGCTTCCTATATGCATGTTGTATGGCATCAGCAGACTGTCGTAAATAATTTTGTCTTTGAACGGAATCAACGCAGTTTCTACAAGCAATGGCAAATGTGAAGGATGGAACATTTCAGCAATAGGCTCCGAAATACCGATTACTCCATATGCTTTCCCGCCCTTTTCAGCATGCATGAACACCGAATCGTTTTTTAAGTGTTTAAGAATCAAAAATGTTCCAGAAATTCTTGTTTTCCAGCTGGATAAAATCCGAATTTCATCTTCATCAAGATTATTTGGATTTGTGTTGATATATTCATCTATTATATTATCATGCTCCCATAGTGCATTCCTTACAGGCACAACATCATTCGGATTGATTGGTTTTGTCGCTCCTAGCAATTTAAGCTTTGAAGCCACATTATATTTCTGGTTTGTGTATTCAAGTATTCCAAACCATATTCTATAGAATTTCCTTATATCATCTTTATTCAGATGCATTATTTTTTCCTCCAATCCCTTTTCATCTATTCACAAACCTCTTTTACCATTCATCAAAGTCACACATCCACATAAATTTTGACCTTGGGTAATCACTGATTATATATTATCAAATAGTACAAAAGTGTACAAAACTTTGCATAAGATAAAAAATCTGTTTCCATGAGGATCATATTTATTTTATGCCCCCGTAGTTAGTCGCAAAATTAGTAGTAAAAACATAAAGGATTTCGAGGCCAAGGCCTTGAAACCCCTTTATACAAATTCATGTAATATCAGCTTTACTGCAAGGTCATCCGAATTCTTCATATCTTCAGTATATTCGCACCAAGGGATGTTGATCTTTTTCAATATATCCATGAAATCAGTCAAGGATTTATTCGCCAACTCAGCAGCTTTTGCCAGAGATACCTGTTTGCCGGCAAAGAGGCTAATTGAAAGTGAAACATTTACTTTTTCTTCCAAACTGTCCCCTAGAAAAGCCAGCTTGTTCATAAATGCTGTCAAGTCTTCATTCAGTTTTATTTTTTCCATAGTCATAAAAACAGCTCCATTTATCAGTTTATAGTTATATTATACCATCCAATCAGCATCGTCACCAAAATATTTGTCTGGTCATTGGCTATATTTATAGGTCGCTTTTTCTCTACTATGGTGACTCTATTGTTCTGGACTTTTCTCTTTTAATTCGTTGACAGTTTTATCACCAAATTCTGATTTAAACAGTCTATACATATCTCTGTTTGTTCTAAACTCTTTTTCAAGCTTAACCTTTATATCTGCATATTCAGCCGCAGCTTTGCTATCCTGCATTAAGTAGTATCCCCTGAAAAATGATTTTTTGATAAAACCCTCAGGGGTTGAATATAGAATTTTAGTTCCTTGACAATTTCATATCGGTTATTCGTGGCCACTATCCCCGATATTACGCATATTTTACTGCATTAAACAGGTTATGGGTCAAAATACCCCAACCTACCCATGTGCTTGTTCCACTGTACCCACGGAAAAGACTACGGTCAAGCCCGTATTTGCGTTTGAGAAGACTGATTTTTGCTTCTGACCCTGCTCTCCAGTGCACCAGTCTTTTAAACCATCGGCTTTTTTCCAGTTCCGCCCGGGCTTTGGATTTCTTTCCCTTTGCAGGTATGGCTACTTTCTTTATTCCTGCTTTGATTCAAATCCTTTATGACGTCTTCACCGTACTTTTGGTTTAGCTTTATCAATGTTGTACTATCCGGTGCGGGTTTATCCAGGGGGATGCGGCAGAATTTCTTGAGAGTGATACTATCATTTACTTTCTTTTCAAGAGTTTCGTAACCCCACTCATTTGAATACTTTAACACCATAAGCCTTATATATGGCCGAATTGGCACTGAACCTCTACCGATAGTCACATTGAATCTCTCGATAAAAGGTTCTTCAAACCTTTCATCATTAAGGATTTGGTCTACCTTAGCAAGATCCGACGGTAATTTTAATATTTCCGGAGGCAGCAGCAGTTCAACCATTGAAATTTGATTAGCTGCGATTTCGGGGTAGTCCAGTCTTAACATTAGCAAACACCTCTCAGGATTTAACTTATTTGTTGTATATTGTATATATTCGACATTTTACCGCAAAAATCCTGCTGAGATGTTGATTTTTCAAGGCTCAAAGCCCCTGTTTTTCAGAGGGAACTACTTAATTCTTTATAATTGAAAATCCTAAGGATATATGATTATACAATATTATCCAGGGAAAAGCTACATACCACATTGAGAGCACAGTAGTAAAGCAGTAATAAACAACAAAAAGCTCCCGAAGCCTAAACCTCGGAAGCTTTGATGCTAATGCAAAGGGAAGTACCATTATGCAGAGCTATGCAAGACCCTCTTGCCGTCTTCCAATATCCTTTCCAGCCTCTCCTCTTCATAGATCACCCTGCCGGCTGCCCTGTCGTATGCCTCGAGTGCGCCGTTCACTATCCGGGTCTGGAGCTTTCCACACGCTGAAGGGTTGCCCTTCAGGTGAGGCGCATCCAGTATGCCCAGCTTTATGCAGCGGGCTATTACCTCCGGTGAACTCCACGGGTCTTCGTGCTCATCGAAGGTCTCCCTTATAAAATTCAGGGTGTACAGAGCCTGAACAATCAGCCATTCTTTCCTTGACACCACTTGCGGGTCATTGGTTATATCGGGGTACCCGGACAGGCATCCTTCAATCACACCCCTGGCAATCTTGACGCTCTCAATGACATCTTGAGCGGTTGCCGCATGATGGGCCTCACAATAACCCACAACGTGATAGATGTGCGGTTTGATTGCCATGGCCAGCTGTGTCGAAGATGCAAGCTGCCCCTTCGCCAGGTTCAGGTCGGTTGAAAACCTTGCCAGCCCTGCCCTTGCCTGCCTGTAGGAGGTGAAGGTCTCATCATGCAGCGATTCGATCAGCTCAATCTTGGCCACCATCTTTGCCAGGTCCATCTTGGGCGAGATTGCCGGCGGCACGTTGAACATGTACTGCGCAATGTAATTCTTCACACCGGCTTTCTTCGCGTTGTACGCGGCAAGAAAGGCAGCTACCACTCCGACCACATCATGGGCATCCCTGAGACTCCAGTGGTGCGCCTCGTTGACTTCAACAGGCACATTCCTCCGGGCGTGCCATCTCATCAAGGCCTGGTTTTCCTTTATCGCAGTCTCAACCTTCCTGTCTCCCCTGCCGTCCAGCACGTTATACCAGCAGAGAGGTACGGCGCACCATGCATTGTTGATGGTACGGATAAACATATCCGCCATTTTTTCCAGGTCAGCTGTGCCGCTGTAGCTCCTTAACAGCGGATAATTCCCTCTTCGTGAAGCGCTGTACATATCGGACAGATCCTTTTCGCTTCTTATCGGAACCCCGCCGGCGCCATCAAGCTCTTTATTCATCTTCTCCTGTCTGAAGAAAAACTGCTGGGCGTTCTGGTCAGGGGCCAGGGAGATTATATCCAGGACCTCGGATAAGGCAATTTCTTCAATGCCCCTTACCGTACTTTCGAGGTCCGGCAAGCCGAAATGGTGCCTGATGACCGGATACGGGTACTTTGCCTCTATCCTGTCTGCCAGGTTATCTGCGTAGTTTTGCTTTACTTCAAGGGACGCCTTTCCCTTCAGGAAGCTGATGGTTTTATCCATGCCCCCGGTCCCGTCGAAAACCCTGGAGAAGAAACCTGCTTCTTCCGCTACCTGTGCGGTGGGCTCGGTCCCGCCAAATACCCACTTGATTTTTTTGATGCCTTCCTCATCCACTCTTTTCTTCAAATGTATCAGCAAAGGTTTCAGGGCTTCAGGCGTCAGCCTGTAGCTAACTCCTACTATCTCGGGCTTTTCTTTTTTAACCCTGTCGATCAACTCATCGACACCGACCGCAGGCCCCAGGAATATACAATTATAACCCTGGTCCTCCGCGATTCTCAAAAAATTCACTACACCCGCCACATGGACGCAATTCCCTATCGATGCTGCGACAATCTTTCTCATTAAGCCACCACTCCTTCCGAGTCATCCATGATGTCAATCTCTTCCTCCATAACCAGTCTGTTTATCTCTTTGGCGGATTTCCCTGATAATCCAAGAGTCTCGACAGTCCTGCCGATCTCCCAATAATCCTCATCCTGAGCCGCGCATGCCAGCTGTATTATCGAGTCTATCGTGGGTGTAGGTATTCCAAACATTTTACCTATTGAAGATATTGGCACTAAACTAACTGGAACGTCTTCGAATATATACCTGTTGTTGACTGTCGCCGGCGACTTTATTCCTTTGTATGCTACGGTTTTCTGGATTGCTCCGTACAGGCTTTCATCCACAGCGTTATACGATTGTTCTAGCCACTTTATTGCCGATATTGCTTTCACACCCAGTGTTTCAGCTACCCTTATCCTTTCACAATCCATCTCTTCCAGAATCCTTGCCACTGTTGGGGATATTCCTTCAATGTAGTACTCGAAATCCCCCCCGGTCGTCTCGATGCGGCCTGCGTTGAGCAGCGTCGGAGCCGGATGAAAGATTGCTCCTATATTGTTAAAGCTGGTTTCCAGAACATTTCTCGCTGAATAAAACTGGGGAAAAGCCTGGGAAAGCATCTTTATTATCTTTTGTGTGCGGGTAGCGGGTATTGCAGCAATAGCAACCCTTTCCTTAATACTGAAAATATTCACCCTTTGATTTCCTGTCTTCCTGCAAGCATACAGCAACGTCTGTGCTTCCGCTACGGTTATCCTCGATTTGTTTCCCGTCTCATGCAATGTGTTCCTGAATTCAAGGGCCCCACCGGTTCTCCCCGGGTTAAGGATTACAATCTGGCCGTCCTTCAGGTACGGTGACATTTCTCTGGCTATCTGCCGGTGGGCGGATGCCGGAACCACAACCATTACTATGTCAACATCTTCAACAGCCTCCTGCATATTCGATGTGGCAATATCCACGCATCCTTCGGCTTGTATTGCTCCTTCAAGAATTATCTTTTTGTTGTTCAAAATATCTCGAATTTTATCCGGAGACCTGTTAAAAAGATTCACGTGGTAACCCATGCTGGCCAGATACCCAGCGGTTGCAAGCCCTCCATTCCCTCCGCCGACTACGGCAAATTTCGGGAAATTTCTGAATAAGTCCTGCATACAATCCCTCCTTTTCCATTTTTTTACTTTATGTGAAGATAGAACTAGAATGCGGAGAGCGGTAACAAAATCGCAGCAATTCTCTGCGAAAAAGACGCTTTCCCAAGCTAACTTGATGTTAGCAGGAGCCATCAGCAATTAATTGCATTTCCGGTGAGCTCCATCACCATACACTATGAATTTGTGGTTTTTGATTTAAATAAATACCAATGAAGAATTGTAGATGAAATTTGTGCAACCCAGACATGTAATTCAAACCAGGGATGCAATGAAAATATGTAAACCACATGCAGACGTTGTTTTTAGATTATACTACAAATCTGAAATTCTGTCAATGCTATTTACTTTCCTTTGTTATTTTGCTATTTTGCTATTTACTTTCCTTTGCTATTTACTTTCCTTTTGCATTTTGCACATATAGTACTTCTACATATAGTACTCCTAATATTATGAATATTAATCCGCAGGACAAGATATGTTATATTTTTGAGAAAAAACAGGAAAGGGGACACACCGCTTATCAGTTGCCAGTGATCAGTGACCAGATGACAGACATCAGGGCAAGGCTATAGGGTAAAACCTAAAGGCCTAACCCGGTCACCTGTGATCTGTGATCTATGATCTAGCATCTAGGAATGTCCCCGATGTATTCCTTGCCGCGGAATGTCCCCGATGTAGTGGCTAGTGATCAGTGACTTAAGTTTTTCTTAATATCTTTCCGGGGAGCCGTCCGGTATGCTCCCCTTTCCAAACTACAGCCTGGCCATTAACAAGCACATACATAATTCCCTGCGGAAAACTGTGGGGCTCATCGAAGGTTGCCCTATCCATTACGGTATTTTCATCAAACACCACGATATCAGCAAAATTGCCTTTCTTCAACTGTCCCCTTCTCTTCAAATTCATCTTCTCCGCAGGCAGGAGCGTCATTTTCTTAACCGCTTCTTCGATGGGAATTACACGCAAATCCCTTACGTAATGCCCGAGTATTCTCGGGTAAGTGCCGTAATACCTTGGGTGCGGCTTACCCTTGCCGGTTCTCCCATAGGGCGCTACGGCCCTTCCGTCGGTGCAAAACATTGTTCTCGGATGCTTCATTACTGTTATTATATCTTCCTCCCTCATGCCGAAGAACACCATCTTAACCGCTCCTCTTTCATCCGCAACAAGCCTTAGCACCGCGTCGGCCGGTATGCAGCCGATTTCCTCGGATATTTGCATCAGGTTTAAACCTTCATATTTCTTGTTTTTATCGCTGGCAACCGAAGCAATTCTTACCCTGTCCCACGACATACCTTCCATAGGGTTTTCCCATCCCGGAAGCCCGCTTTTCATATCCCTCAGGATTCTTTCCTTAAGCACTGCATCGTTAATAATATCAACCATTCTCCCGGAGCCGAGCTCCCTCGTCCATGGCGGCAGCAGGTCCATCAGCCCGCTGCCGAATGCGGTATAGGGGTACAGGTCAAACCCTACATCGACACCCCTGCCATATGCTTCATCTATCAGTTCCAGGGCCTGTTCAACCTTGCCCCAGTTAGATCTGCCCTCTGCCTTCAGGTGAGATATCTCCAGGGATACTCCGGTTAAAGCCGCAAGTCTGGCAGCCTCATCCAAACACTCCAGCAAGTGCTTGCCCTCACTTTTTAAATGTGTGGAGTATATGCCGTTATACCCTTTTAAAACTGTGAGCAACTTCTCCATCTCATCAAAGGTGCTGAAAACACCCGGCTCGTATTGAAGCCCGGATGATAACCCAAATACGCCCTGTTCCAACTCATTAATAAGCATTTCGGCCATGTGGGCGTGTTCTCTCCGGGAAGGCTCTTCTTTTTTGAACCCCATCGCTGCAACCTTAATAGTGCCGTGTCCCACAAGGGAAGCGATATTTACCGCTATCCCGCAGTTCTCCAATTGGCATAAAAACTCTCCCTGGCTCCTGTATTTCCAGGCCTTTTTTTCTTCTTCGCTTATGGCAACCGTGTTAACAAGATACTGCATAAGCTCATCAAAGCGCGAAGGGTTCACCGGCCCGGGAGAAAACCCGCAGTTTCCCACTATTTCTGTGGTCACTCCCTGCATTACCTTGCTTTCCGCCCTTGGGTTATGTATAAGTGAAAAATCGGAATGGGAATGTATGTCTATAAAGCCCGGACATACTGTATACCCATCTGCATGGATAAGATCAGCACACCCGGTATCTATTTCGCTGCCTATCTCACAAATAATTTCATTCTTAATGCCTATATCCGCCCTATAGGCCTTACCCCCAGAGCCGTCCAGTATTTTTCCGCCCTTAATCACAATATCAAACATAGCTCTTCTCCTAATCCTTAAGCCTGGGGTCAAGGGCATCTCTTAGCGCATCACCGAACAGGTTGAAGCCCAGAACCACCAGCATAATCATTAATCCAGGGAAAAAAGATATCCATGGAGCAGTATCAATGAACGACCTTCCTGAACTTATAATAGACCCCCAGCTGGGTGTGGGCGGCTGTGCCCCCAGGCCGAGGAAGCTTAATGACGATTCCACAATTATTGCCTTCGGCACCTCCAGAGTAGTCAATACGATTATAGGCGCAAGGGAGTTCGGCAATATATGCCTGAATATTATTCTCATGTCACTCATTCCCAATACACGCGCCGCTTCAACAAACTCCTGTTCCCTCAGCGACAGGAACTGTCCCCTTACCAGACGGGCATAACCGGCCCAGCTAACCAGCGCCACCGCAATCATAACGTTTACGAGCCCAGGCCCGAGAGCCGCTATGAAAGCTATTGCCAGCAGCGTCATAGGGAAAGCCCATGCGGTATCGGTTAGGGCGCATATCCCAAAGTCCACTATACCGCCATAGTATCCGGCCAGAGCCCCCAGCACCAGCCCTATTATCAATGAAACCCCTACCGCTATCGTTGCTATCTGAAGTGAAATCCTGGAGCCGAACACTACCCTGCTGAATATATCCCTTCCCAGCTCATCGGTGCCGAACAAATGCTTCTGTGAAGGGGCTTGGAGTCCTTCGGGCAGGTTCATCTCATCATACCCATAGGGAGCAATGAGCGGAGCCAAGATTGCGCATACAATCAAAAGAATGATTATAGATGCGCCAAACACAGCCCCCTTGCTCCTCAACAGCCTTTTTCTGAAATCGCTGAAGCTGCTGCTTGGTTTATCCTGGATATCAATCAAGTAATTATTATCAGCCATGCTTTCACCTGCCTTTACACTGTCATAGATCGCAGTCGGCAGATCGCAGATCGCAGGTGCTAGGTACTAGACACTGCCCACTGATCACTGGCCACTACGTAATTAGTTGTATTTAATCCTCGGGTCGACAACGGCGTATAGAATGTCGGCCAGAATATTGCCCGCCATAATTGAAGCGGTGAGCACAATCATGGCGCCCTGCACCACGGGATAATCCCTGGCAAGTATTGAATCCACTATAAGCCGGCCAAGCCCTGGCCTGCTGAATACATTCTCCAGGATTACCGAACCGCCCAATAGCCAGCCCATCCTCAGCCCAAGCAGCGTAACTATCGGAATTAAAGCGTTTTTCAACGCATGCTGGTTTATAACAACTTTCTCCGCCAGCCCCTTGCTCCTTGCAGTCCTGATATAATCCTGTCTAATAACCTCCAGCATGCTTGACCTGACCATTCTTGCGGTAACTGCGGCGTCGGTCAGTCCCATGGCAAAGGCGGGCAATACCAGGTGCCGTAGGGTCCCGTATCCGGATATCGGGAATAATCTCATTTTGTACGCAAAGAAATACATGAGAAGAATTCCGAACCAAAAGGTGGGCATGGACATGCCGACCAGCGCTCCGGACATACAGGCATAATCCGGCCATGAATTCCTGTTGACCGCTGCAATTATACCCGCAGGCAGCGCTATTGCAAAGGAAATAACCAGCGCAGATAATCCCAGTTCAAGGGTAACCGGAAAGCGTTCGATGATTATCTCCGATACCGGCCTCTGCTGCAATATGGATGTTCCGAGGTCGCCTCTCAAAAGATTTGACATGAATTTAAAATACTGTACTGTAAGCGGTTGGTCCAATCCGAGCTTATTCCTTATGTTCTCGTATACTTCCGGTGTTACATTCGGTCCCACAATAAGGTCTACGGGATCGCCCGGCGCTAAGTGAAGGATTAAGAAGACTATAACGGTAATACACACCAGGACCGGTATCATCGTAACTATTTTTTTTATTATGTATTTAAGCAAAGCCTGCACCCCCATACTTTAGGATACAGCCTCCCGGCAGTCCGCTGCCGGAAGGCTGTATGCCGCGATACCGTTCTACTTGACTTCCAGATCAAAACCGTCGTTGTACTGCAGCATCCACGGATGGTATTTAAAATTCTTTACTTCCTTCCTAACGGCAATCAGGTTATCCGGAACATATATGGGGCACCATACGGCCTGTTCTATCAGATACTTCTGCGCCTTCTTATACTCCTCCGCCCTTTCTTCCCAGGTTGCCATCCTTGCTGCCTTGGTCAGCATTTCGTCCGTCTTGTTATCCACCCATCTGGAATGATTTGGATACGGGGACTGGCTGGAAAGAAGGAACCAGTCAAGAATGTCCGCATTAGGCCAGCTATACAGCCTGATAAACAGCTCCTGCTTACCTTCCTTAAGCATAGCCGTGTAACTGGAACTGTCATAAAGCTGGATTTCCACGTCTATTCCTACCTGTTTCAGCTGATTCTGTAAGACCTGGGCCAGCCTGCTGTTTTCGGTTGAGTTGTCTGATGACAGAGTTAGCTTCAACCCTCCGGCAAACCCGGCTTCCGCAAGTAACTGCTTGGCTTTATCGGGATCGTACTTATATGCGTCCTTTTCGCTGTCCTGGTAATACTCGTCCTGAAGTGCGGGCGGAAGATAACCATAAGCAGGCTGTCCTACGCCGCGGAAGACGTATTGAATGATCTCTTCCCTGTTTATTGCATGATTGATTGCTCTCCTTACCCTGACATCGGTAAATGGCTTCTTGTCACAGGCATACGCAAGATACCCCAGCTTAGTGGCCGAACCTTTTACTATTTCTATTTCCGCGTTGTTTTCCAGTTTTTCCACGAAGGCCGCGGGAACGTTCCTGAGTATATGTACACCGCCGGTTTCAAGCTCCATCAAACGGGAGTTTTCTTCCGGAATTGTCCTGAGTACGATTTTGTCTATAAGGGCGGGACCTCTGTTGGACATCCACTCAGGACCCCAGTTATACTCAGGATTCTTGACCAGTACGATTTTGTCCCCCTTCACCCATTCCTGGAATATATACGGCCCCGTTCCGACAACGTATTTGGAACCGTATTCATCACCGTATTTTTCGTAAGCTTCTTTGTTTACTATTCCTGCTGCAGTGTTGGAGAGATTAAACAGCAGGTTCGGGAAAGGATAGTCCAGTATGATGTCCACCGTATGATCGTCCTTAACTACAACTTCGTTGATGGCAGCAAGGTCACCGGCAAAGGGCGAGGCGGTATCCGGATTCTTGATGGTATCAATCGTAAACTTTACATCCTCCGCAGTGAAGGGCTTACCATCATGGAATTTTACGCCCTTTCTCAGATGGAATGTCCATGTCAGCCCATCCTCTGAAGTATCCCAGCTCTCTGCAAGGCCGGGCTTATAGTTAAAGTTGTAATCCCTGCTCACCAACCTGTCATAGATATAAATCAAAGCATCTGAATACCATGAAGTCTTGATATGGTTCAGTGTCTCCGCATCCCTGTCATATCCAAGAACCAGCACCTTTTCCTGCGCCTGCGGTTGATTGGATGCGTCGTTCCCTGCAGGCGGCTTAGAACACCCGGTCATTATCAGACCTGAAACAAGGCAGGCAACCACTATTAATGTCAGCAATCGTCCCCTTTTCATACTCATCATTTCAACCTCCTTTTTTTTTGGTATAGCACACGCTTACGCAAAGTGACAGGCTACAGTATGACCACCCCCCAGCATTTTGGTCTCAGGTTCACTCTTTGAGCAGATATCCTTTGCCCTATGGCATCGGGTATGAAATCTGCATCCGCCGGGAGGATTAACAGGGCTTGGCATGTCTCCCTCCAGAATGATTCTTTGTCTCTTTGAGTCAGGATTGCTGACCGGAATAGCTGAAAGCAGGGCCTGTGTATACGGATGGCGCGGATTGTCAAACAATTCTTCCTTCCCGGCGGCTTCAACAATCCTTCCGAGATACATCACGGCAACCCTGTCGCTGATATGCTTAACTACGCTTAGGTCATGGGCTATAAACAGATATGTCAGTTTTAGGTCTTTTTGGAGTTCTTCCATAAGGTTTATTATCTGTGCTTGAATTGAAACATCTAGAGCGGATACCGGTTCATCACATATTATCAGCTTTGGGTTTACAGCCAAGGCTCTTGCGATAACTACTCTCTGCCGTTGACCGCCACTGAACTCGTGGGGATACCTTGAAAGATAGCCTTTGGTCAACCCAACCATCTCCAGCAGTTCTATCGTCCGTTTTTTTCTCTCGTTCTGATTTCCCAGTTTATGTACATATAACACCTCATTGAGTGCATCTCCCACTGTCATCCTTGGATTCAGGGATGCGTAGGGGTCTTGAAATATAAGCTGCATTTTTTTCCTCAATGGTTTTAGCCCGATTTTATTTAATTTTAGTATGTCTATTCCCTCAAACAGCACATTCCCTTCATTTGGCTCTATCAGCCTCAATATGGCCCTGCCTGTCGTTGATTTGCCGCAGCCGCTTTCCCCGACAAGCCCCAGGGTCTCTCCGCGTTTTATTGTCAGGTCGATTCCATCCACTGCCTTAACAAACCCGACTGCCTTCGGCAGTAGACCGCCTTTAACGGGAAAATATACTTTGAGGTTTTTTATCTCTAGAATATTGCTATCCATCGCATTCCCCTCCCCCACAGTATCTCCAGCATCTTACAAGGCTTTGCCCTACTTCCAAAAGGGGAGGCTCCTCATCCATGCACCTTTTATGTACATAATCACAGCGGGTCTTAAACCTGCATCCTTTGGTAATCTGGTTAGGGGACGGGACTACACCCTTAATAGCCTGCAGCTTTTTTTTAGGTCCTTCTACTCTGGGTATGGAATTCAACAGCCCGGATGTATACGGGTGCCTTGGATTGAAAAAAATATTCCTTACGCTTGAATATTCTACTGCCCTGCCACAATACATCACCAGTACGTTATCGGCTATTTCTGCGACCACTCCCAGATCATGCGTTATCAAAATAACTGCCGTCCCCGTTTTTTCTTTCAGTTCTTTGATTATTTCCAGTATTTGCGCCTGAATAGTAACGTCAAGGGCTGTGGTAGGCTCATCCGCAATCAGCAGCTCAGGTCTGCAGGAAAGAGCCATAGCGATCATTACCCTCTGCCTCATTCCTCCGCTTAATTGATGCGGATATTGTTTTATCCTCTTGTCGGGCAAGGGTATTTTTACCAGTTTCAGCATTTCCACTGCCCTATCGGTAGCTTCCTTTTTCGATAGGTTCTGATGGAGCATCAGGGTCTCGGAGATCTGCTTCCCGATAGTGTATACAGGGTTTAAAGATGTCATCGGCTCTTGAAATATCATGGATATGTTGTTTCCCCTGATCTTCCTCATGTCACTATCGGTTTTTTCCAACAAGTCCTGCCCTTTGAACAGAATACTTCCACCCACAACCTTACCCGGAGGGCTGGGAATGAGCCTCATTATCGAAAGGGATGTCACGCTCTTTCCCGAGCCCGATTCTCCAACTATACCCAGGGTTTCCCCTTTTTTCAAACCAAAACTTACACCGTCAACCGCAGGTATTGCTTCACCATCGCTGTAGAATACTGTCCTAAGGTCCTTCACTTCCAGTAATTCTTCAGCCACAACCTCACCTCCCAAACCTGGACAATATGACCGCAAAACTTTCTATTCCCTGCTGTTTAGCTACTGCGAATACTCTCCGGCAGCCTTAATAAACCTCGTAAATATTTTTTTGGCAATCGGATCAACAGGCAAAAGCATTTCCGGATGGAACTGCACTCCCATGAAGAAAAGTTTATCTGTTGCCTCGATAGCTTCAATGGCGCCATCCTGGCTTACGGCAGATACGACAAAGCCTTCCGGCGGTCTTTCAACGACCTGGTAATGGAAACTGTTAACGTCCCACCTGTCCACCTCTATGATTTCATGCAGCTTGGTTCCCTGAACAATATCAACATAATGCCATGTATCCGTCCCGGGAAGGTTCTGCTTGTGCCTGCTTGTAAGCTGTTCCTTTATTGAACCTCCAAGGACCTCGGTAACCGTCTGATACCCCCTGCATATGCCCAGTAATGGCATATTTCTTCGCCAGGCCTCTTTGATCAACAGGGTCTCAAATTCATACCTGAGCGGCTGCTGCTGTGATAGCTTGGTCATACCGTACGGCGTAAACCGCCGGGCTTCGCCGCCACCGGTTAGAAGCAGGCCATTAACCCTGTTAAGAAGGTTCTCGGCAAGTTTTTCATCTACCGGATTCCCATTCTCCACAGGCGGAACAAGCATTATTGGTATTCCACCGCATTTATATATGGACCAGTTGTACGGTGTACCGACATACTCGTACCCTCCTGAATCGGATGAAGTATATCCTCTTGTTTCTACACTTAATGCGGAGCTTAGGCCAATTACAGGTCTCATTTTTTCACCTCATAATAATTATTATTATTGTTATAACATGTTATAATGTTATAGAAAAGAGTAAAATCCACCCACAGCAGGAAAACAGAAAATTTCATCATCCTGTTCTTAATTTAAACATTTTTCCACAATTACTACGAAATGCTTTTTATCGATATGGTAGTGCAACAGGTAATTTATGGTGATATTTATGGTGATATATATATATTATAATATATATTCTCTATATTCAATTGATTTTACGAGATCATAACCATACACCCAGGGACGCCGGCATTTATGCTACAGGAATCTGAATATTCAGAAGCGGGGGATATTGCTGGCACCCGAACAGGTCCCCCTCTCCCGGGCTGCCGCTGGGTTTGGATCTGACTATGGTAAACTTAATCGCATAGGCAGGATCAAACTCTACAAAATCACTGATTCTAGAAGGCTCAATTCCGTAAAGGCCCGCTATTGTTTCCCTGGTGATGCATTTACTTTTCTTTACGAGCTCGTACTTTTCCCTTTCCTTAAATATTATGTCAAAGGTTATTTTATCGGTACCGGCGTTCTTGCTTCTTATCGTCTTTGCTAATTGAGCCAGCTTTAAAGTTTTCATTCTGATCTACCTTCCCTATCGTTTAACCTCGATGAGATTCACTTCAAACAGTTCCATTGGATCATCAACGGGTATTACATGATTCATAGTCCACTCATATGCAGGGCTTGCCGGCATAACCTCGTCAACGACAAAGGCAGCGGTGCCTGCCGTCCCCTTCACCTCCGGAAGGCGCGCATAGAATACCTGCCTTGTTGCTATCATGGTCACTTCCTCAGCCATCTCCCTGGTTGGAGCTATGCCCTCGACAACTAAACAAAGCTCATGGGACTTTATCTTCTTAATAGGCTCATATTCGCCCATAACACCATTTTTCCCAAAGATACGGTAGTTGAGCTGATAACCCGTATCACCGAACCTTTCCCTCACCTGCTGCCTTGACCATTCAACAACCTGATCGATATTTTTTATGGTATATGGATCCCTTACGCCGGCAATGCCTATATACCTTTCCCCTACTTTTCCTGACCCCTCCAGCTTCACTTTAACCTTGCCCTCTACAGGAACAAATTTTGGGCCTTTGATCCTGCAGGTCTTTTCATCATATTGCTCGTATATGCAATTCGTCATGTCCAGCATACCGCCTGCAAAATATTCGTAAAAGGGATTAGCCCTCTCGTACATTGCATGCCCTGCAACCGAAGCGACTGTACATCTTTGATCCGGATGCATTGCGGTTACCTTCACGTCGCTCTGCGTTATAGTACCGATTACAGTTTCCTTTGCCCCGTATGGCTCAGCGCAAAAGGACGCACATTCAAGTACTTTCCCAAGATAATACGACAGGTTCTCGGGGAAACCCTCCCATATGGCCGGTGCTGCAAATATCGCACAGTCACTGGACCGACCTCCGATGATTACATCAGCGCCCATATCCAGGGCTTTCACAAACGGGTGGATTCCGGCGACTGCAACAATCCTATCGGTTCTTTCCAGGACCTCATGGGTTAAGCTATCCCTTCCGTCCAATCCCTCTATTACCACTCCTTTATCCAGTTTTTCCTTCAGGTATCCCTTGTCCACATCCGAATAAAAATAAGCAAGTTTAAAATCAGGTATGTTGTGTTCCTTTGCCAGTTCTTTAATTATTCTCACATACATGTCAACCCGGCTTCTGGTTCCGGTATCCCCCGCAGAACCAACAATCATAGGAACCCCCTGTTCCCTGGACGCCAATAACATTAGTTTAAGGTCGTGCTTCTGCCATTGGTAATGGCTTACTGAAATATCTGCCCCCAGGGGTCCCGGCCCTATATCATCACTGCCGGAATCGCAGCAATAATAGTCCGGTTTTGTTTTAGCCCCGATGTAGAAGCTTGCCTCTTTAGTAGGAGCAAAACCCAGGTGTCCATTTGGGCAGAGTATCCGTAGTTCATCTTTGCTCATTATGTTGATACTCCTTTCAAATATAGATAACTAACACACAACTTGTTATTACATGTTATTACCTTTCGGTATATTCTATTCAACATATTTTTAGAAGTTCCTGCTTAAACAAAAAAAATTTTTTAAAATTTTTTTTAAAAAAAAAGAGCAAACCCGTCAGGATTTGCTCTGTATGTCCCTTCTAATATGAAATTTATACTTGTCGGCACGGTAATAGGTCTTCCTGTATTCGATTGGATTGCTGTTGCTATCGTAAATTATTGAGCTTACAAGAAAAAGCGGTTGCTGCTTCCCTATTTCCAGTGTATCAGCCAGCGATCCACTAGCGCTTATTGCCTCAAAGGTCTGCTCTATATACCGGGGAGGTGATGGCAAATAATCCCTGTACAGATCTATGGTTGAAAAGGCTGTTCCATGCGCCTCCCTCTCTACAGCCCGCTTATAGACCTCCATGCCTAGCTCCGGTTCAAAATAGGACTTGTATAGTACAACGGGATGATTGTCCCCTGTCCCTAAAAGATCCAGATTAAATACATGGTCGGTAACTCTCAGATTCAGTATTCTGCACAGAGCAAAATCAGCCGGCTGAATTTTATGTCCCAGTACCTTGGTTCCTGCTGCCAATCCTTTGCTTGCAAGAGTGCTTTCAAAGGACGTCACTCTAACCAGGCCCTGGTCAATCATATAATCATCGTTCTTGCGCACAAAGGTGCCCTTACCCTGCACCGTAAACAGTAGTCCCTCGTTCACTGCCTCAGCTATGGCCTGCCTTGCTGTAATCCTGCTTACATCGAACATCTGGCAAAGTTCCCTTTCGGACGGGATCTTCTCTCCCTCTTTTAACTTTCCGGATATTATATGTTCTCTAATCCTGTCTTTAATTTGCATATACAACGGCTTAGTTGAATCAAATTTTGAATTATTCACTCAGCATCATATCCTTCCCTATTAATTGGTTTAGGTAAAAGGAGACACAGTTACTAGCTGATGACTTATTATAACATATTATATGAATTATGTTAACTGGTATTAGCTGCAGTGGCAGCTAACTAGCCATCCCTTCACCGAAGGGCGGAATCTCGTATCGTTTCGCTGCAGACTCTATTATAAAATATATAAGGTCTTCATAGGACATCCCGTCAACCTCTGCCATTCTAGGAAGATCGCTGAAACCCTTTTGCATGCCGGGAAGCGTATTAATCTCTAGAACATAGGGGTTTTCATCTGAAACTCTTATATCAACCCTGGAGACATCCCTGCACTTCAATGAATTGAACGCGCCCAGCGCCGCCCTTTCAATTCTCTTTTTAAGTTCTTCGGAAATGGGTGCAGGACAGTAAAAATTCGTTAAGCGGCTCATCTTTGTTTTGGTTTCAAAGGTATAAAATTTTCCGCTTTCGTCAGGCACGTTATCAAAGTTTATCTCCAGTATGGGCAGGACCTTTGTGTCATCTCCGTTTCCGATTATGCCTACCGTAAACTCCCGGCCGTCTATAAACTCTTCAACCAGAATATCCTGGCCATATTCCTTCAATCTATCGCCTACTATTCTATATAGTTCTTCTTCATTATGCACAAGGCTATCCCGGTAAATTCCCATCCCCGAACCCTCGGCGGATGGTTTTACTATCATGGGAAACCGCATGTCCGGCCGCAATTTTTCTTCCAGGCTGGAGAATAACTGAAAATTAGCTGTGGGCACGCCATTCTGCATGAATATCTGTTTTGCCATTCCTTTGTTTAAGGCCAGGCAATGAGCCAGGGTCCCTGAGCCTGTATACGGTATTCTAAGCATCTCCAGTATTGCCGGTATCTGTGATTGCCTGCTCTCTCCTTCTACCCCGGAACTCAGATTAAACACCATATCCGGTTTTTCCTGTTCTAACTTGATGGGCAAAAACTTATCGGCCTTTACCACCACAACCTCATATCTTTTTTCCAAAACCTTTTTGACTGACTTGAGAGTGGCACTCTTTTGATGATCTATATGCTCTGATTCTTCGTTCTTCTTTAGGGTCTCCATTAAACCGTCTTTAATTACACAAACTTTTTCAATCATAGGCATTACCTCCTATTCTATTAGTTACCATTAAACTCACAATTTGGCATTTGGCAGCGGTGTGGAATAGGATACGCTAGTTTTCAAGGAAAAGCAAAAAATCACCAGCGCTCCTTAGTAATTGTTCTTTTCAGGGTTAATTAAGTAATTCGAAGAATTGAATATTAACTTGCACAACCCAGATATGTAGTAAGCCGGGATGTAATTATGCTACAGGAAACAAGTAAATCCTGGTAATTTATTATACTACAATTTTTGGAATTAGTCAAATCCAGGGCTTGGATTTGGTGTCCAAGCTTAGATTTGGATGTAATGGCATTGGAGAAAATGGAGTATATATGTAATGATACTACAACAAGCATATATCCTGTTTAGCTTTAGAATTTATATATTTTTTATGGTTATACCCCTAAAAACTCATTGATATTTATGCTTCCGCTAGCCTATAAATTATCGATGGACACTCCGCTAGAAATCTGATGGAAGTGATATCATGTTGTCCAAGACACTAAACTACCACCTGCTGAAGCAGGTGGGTTACAAAATAAATTTTGTGCGAGTGAAACTCGCTTTTTAGGCTTAAGCCCACTTAAAGACCATCTGCTAAATGCAAGCTTAAATTTACGACTGAAATCATTCTTCAATTTTAAAATCATTATTCTCCTGCCTTCCCTGATTCTCTATATACTGCTTTATCATCTCTTCTGTTACGCTCCCTACTGTCGCACAAAAATATCCTCTTGACCACAAATGCTGCCCCCAGTATCTTTTCTTAAGTTCTGGAAAATCATCCTGTAGCATCCTTGATGATCTCCCTTTTAAATACTGCATTATCTTCGCTGGGGCTATAGTAGGTGGGCATGATATTAGTATATGTATATGGTCTTTTCCCACACTACCTTTAATTATCACTATGTTTCTTGCCTCGCACCCTTGTATTATGAGGTCTCTTGCCCTTTTGGCTATTTCCCCTTTAAGTACTTTATATCTGTACTTTGTTGTCCAGATTACATGGTACTTTATATCGTATACTGCATGACTGTTTTTTCTGTATTCCTTCACCTCTCTCACCTCAGCGCTATCTTATATGACAGTTCCTGCCTTGTCAATGCTCAAAGCTTTTCGCCTGAAAGGCGAAGGGTTTAGACCTGGTGCATTGATACTAAAAATTTACATCCTCTCAAAACTAAATGTAAAGCAGCGTCAGCAGTGTTAATGCTTAAAAGCGAAGTATATAAGCTTGAGATATTTTGCAATACACCATAATATGGTATATTTAAAGTGTGAAATTTATCTATTGTGAAGACTGCAGGGTATTAGCAGATACGTTAAGAATAAAAAGTTGGAATAAACGGGAGAGAAATAATAATGGAGGTTGGCATTTTCGTTAGCGGGACATATTTGAAAAATGAAGATTTCAGGAATGCTGTCTATGAAGTTTTCAGGAGCAAGCCTGTGCGGCTTATAACTATGGAAGACTTTCCAAGCAGTGAGAAAGCTTCGCCGCAATTGTGCCGGGAGCGCTTGGAAATGGCCTCCTATTACATACTAATTGTGAACAACAGGTATGGATGGATTCCTCCGGGGTATGATAAAGCGATTACAGAACTTGAGTATGAATGGGCAATTGAATTGAAGATGCCCATGAAAATATATATTTATAAACCGGGAAATGATGCTTTGTTAACAGGTATTGCTGACAAGGAACGGCTGGACGCTTTCAAGAAAAGGTTGAGGGAAAACCATTCTCCCAGGGATTTTGGGAATGCCGATGAATTGAAATATTTTGTTCTAAGTGATTTTGGAGATTGGCAATGGACTAATGGCTATTTACAAGACACTTCTGCTGGAACCAATATTACAGGATTGAATATACGAAATCTAAAAAGTACCAATCAGGTTTCCTACGTCAATATAGATATCGATTATCATAGGGAGCAGTTAGGCGAGGTATATGAGGAACAATTGAATAGACTGATCAATCCGTTATTTTAAGCGTGCCACCACACTCAATAAGGGACTTGACACAAGGTCTTTCCGTGCGAAAATGCTTGCCAGGGAAGGTAAGTTTGATGAGGCTCTTTCCATGCTTAAGCCTCTGGATAAAGAAAATGTATTGAATGCAGCATTACATATACTCTTTGAACAAGGCAAGGGTTATATGGCGGAAGATATACTGGCGCAGGTATCTGTTAAACTAACCCATGCTACCATGCATATCCTTTCCCTCTGCAATATACAAGCACGTGAGCTTTCCAAGGCGGAAATAGAAATTCAAAAAGCCATAGCGGATTTTCCGAACTCACCTGTATATCATCTTGTTGCCGGACTCATAGATTACTGGCGGGCTATACCTGAGGATATAAGCGATGCAAAAGGAATCATTCCTGTTTTTGTAAGAACGGATTCGTTTGTTCCTACAGCTGAGCAAACAGAACACCTGGAAGCAGCACTGAAGCATTATGGCAGGGCGAGGGAACTTACAGCTTCTTATAGTAATCGCTTGATTTTAAGTGAAATTTCTCAAGCATGGATTTTAACGGCATGCCTGTTGCCGTATAAGAAAAAAGATGCTGATAGAGCAGCTTTGGAGATGCTAAAATGCGACCCTGACAATAGTGTTATCCTGCTTTATGCTGCGGAACAAAAATTGGAACTAAATGATGAATGCATTGTTAAGCTAAAACGCTTGGTTGAGGAAGGTAAAGCCAATCCTAACCATTACTACTGGAAATAGATCAAATATCAACTGTCCAGCTTTCCCGTATTGAGAGCAGAAAGAAGCTCCTGTCGGCTATTGAACAGTTAACCTTAGAAAAGATTCCGAATCCGACTGTACCTGATCAGAAAGTATATGAGGTATTAGTTGCATTGGAGAAAATGGGGTATATAAGTAACCACACTACAGGCAGGTATATTGGGAATAAGATAGCACGTGGAGAAATTGTCCAAAAATTGATAGACAAGAAGCCACGCCTCATGGTGGATATTGTTTTTCTTCAAACTTTACAAGATATGGATTGTCTTGATGCAGCGGATGAAGTATTTCGTTTATTGGCATTCAACAGTGAGTTTGACTTAATAAAAAATGAGCAGCAGGCACTTAAGAAACGTCAGGAAGCTGCAGAATGGCTAAAGAAGCTACACCGAATACTAATGGACTTAAAACAAGAAGGCAAGTTGACTTTTATTCCCGTATTGCGGACAGATGAAGTTGAAGAAGGCATAGGGTTATCACGGCTAGTTACCGAGATGCTTTTATATGGCGAAAATAACGATATACCCTTTTGGTGCGATGACAGGAATGTCAACAGCTATTCCAAAACGAAAAAAGCTCCGCTAGTAGGTGTATTTGATGTGCTGGAATACCTGTATGAGAGCAATTATATTACACAGGATGAATACAGGACCAAGATACATTTGCTTTATTCAGCGGGAATTAAATTTAAGGCACCTCCCGTAAAATATATGACATTGATTTTAAAAATGGCACAGGTTGACGAAGATACTGAATTACTTAGTGAAACAAGCCGGTTAAGAGTAATAAGACAATCTGTACTTTCTTCATTAGCCGAGGGCTCTTACATTGGGAAACAGAAGCTTGGCCATGTGTGTTATCCTGAGGTATTCGGCTATTTACTCAACCTACAAAAAATGTTGGAGAATGCTTTATTTTTTGTGTGGACTGAACCTGGAAAGGATGAAAAATGGCGTGCTGCTGCATCCACATGGCTGTTGCTGAATTGTTCGGATTATGCCGGGGATGTCACTCATTTGATAGGAAATACCGTGCAGATTGAGAAACTGGTAGCAGCGAAGCATTCTAGGCTGATATGCTTTGGTTTTAGAATGCTGGTATCTACCCAGGACAATATTTATGCTTCTAATGGATATTTAAAATGGCCTTTTGCATGGCTTGAGAGATACTGGATGTATAACCCTGAGGTAAAAATGGAAGCTTTAGAATCAGTAGTGAGTTTTGTTACCGACATTGTAAAAAAAGATGTAAGGTATATCAAAGATAAATACAGCAGAAGGACGTTCCTCTATTTCTTTGATATGTTTATAAGTAAAATACCTCATAGATTCAGAGAACTCCTCATGGAACATCCGGATATTGTAGGGTTGTTAAAAAGTGACTATAAGAAGGTTGTTATGATAAAAGGAATGTTTTCCGGCGTTCCAGTTGAAAAATGGCATGAATGGATAAATGACGCAATTACAAGGGGAGCAGGTAGAAAAGGCACCGAACTTTTTAATGGAAACAAGGTTAGTATTGCATTTATCGAAGGCTCTCTTGTTACACAGCATGCCTTCATTGAATGGCAGGACGAAAAGGGGGAACTTCATAAAATGAACATACTTCAACCATATGCGCAGCTTTACCATCCCAATAGTGATGTGCGTTCAGGTTGGTTGGATTTAGCTTGCAACTATATACAATTTGGAGAAGAATTGGATCATTACAGAGAAAACTTAAAAGCTTCTCAAGGATATGGTGTTATTATCAATGAGCTGATTGAAATGACGGAAAACTCTCCCGAATTCTATTTTAGCAGATTGGAATTATTGATAAAAAGTGATACTGAAAAGCTCCCTGAAGATGAAAAATTGTTTCCCCATAAAGCAGAGGTATTCATGAATGAGCTTTTAAAAATACCCTTGCAAGAGGATAGGGTCGGTGAGCAGTGGCTGGAGTATTGCATTGAACATGCGGAAAAATATGGTGTGGAAAGAACCCTTTCGGTTTTAGCTTCTCTACCATTAGGCGAAAATTGGGCCTTTTCTGCTGTTATAAACAAAATGGTGGCGAAGAATATATTTGATGAGTATTTTGTTTTTGACTGGTGTGTGTAAAGCCTGAAAACAACTTATAACCCCGTAAAGCAGCAGAACCTAGTTACCTGCCTACTTCAGTATACATGCCTTTTAAACCAGGAGCATTTTGATTTAGTCGTGAACAATCTTATACACTTATTAGAGGTAGAGAGCGAGACAACCAAGGATATAATACAATATCACAGACTATACATTGCCCTGTTGAAAACAGCATGGCGCTTTATGGAGACTATACAGGTATATGATTCTTGCTCCCAGGAGCATAAAATTCTGTGGTCCTACATTTATTCAGACAGGGTGTTGAGAATTTGCGCGAAGTTGAAACAGGATAAATCATTTCCTCATGATGTCAAGGCTTTCACAGATACTTTTAACAAGTTAGCACAGAGATTTGTTTCTAATAAGCGTCCTCTAAGCAGCATGTCTCAATTTATACCCGAAGTTTCACACCCTGAGGATGCATCGATTTGATTTTAGCAAGACAGCCTTTTCCTGATGAACTTGCAGTTATGGTCAGGGATATATTTGAAAAAAACTGCTTAACAAGCAAATTAGATGATGAACATTTAAAGCTGAGAGGGAGAATGACTTTTGCTGTTCTAAATGGGTTTTCGCAGGATGTTGCAGAGTATTTCAGAGAAAAGTTTAAAGAGGATATAAAGAATATATATATATCTTGAACCCTGAACGATGGAAAGTAGTTGCAGAATTACTTGGTTCCCTTTATGCATCGGATGATTATATTGTATCGGGTAAAAATTTTATTGAAGCGCTTGAAGAAATTGTTTTACAGCAAGGGATTGAGATTAAGAAGGAATTTGGCGAATTTGTAAATGCAATGGCATGGTGGATGCCTGCAAGATTGCTCGATAAGGTACATAAGCTTCGAAGAGGGATTTGTTGGTAATAATACGGATTTGATAGATATAAGTAAGGTTATAAGAATATTCATAAATATTATCTCTCGGAGGTTTCCCTCTTCAATTCTAATTGCGTGAAAATATTATACGTTATCGGGATAAAAAAGTTGCCTGAACTGTACAAAGAAGGTATAATAAAAGTAGGAAAAGTAGGATATTTCCTATTAAAATATAGGGAGGCTTTTAAAATGGCTGCAAAGCAACCACTTGTAGATAATGCTAAGATTATGGCAAAGGGCCAAGTTACGATTCCAAAAGATATACGGGATATGCTAAAATTAGTTGAGGGTGAAAGAGTAACCTTCATTTGTCAGGGCGATTACGCTATCGTGATGAACTCTGCCCTTTATGCAATGAAAACGCTCCAGAAAGAAATGCAAGGCAAATTTGAAGTCGCCGGCATCAATTCGGACGATGACATAAATGATTTGGTAAAAGAAATACGGCAGGAGATTGAAGGCAGATGAGGATAATGATTGATAGCAATATTATCATTTCTGCCATTCGCAACCCGGATGGTATTCCCTTTGCCGCATATGTAAAGGCGGCTCAGCCGCCGCACAAAATTATATTGTGTGACCAAATTGTTGATGAGATATGCAAAGTTTTCAATAGAAAATTCCCCGATAGCGTGCCTCTATATAGAAAGGTTTTTTACCTGGGCACTTTTTGAAGTGGTAGGTACACCCGGACAAGAGAAATCGGATGAAAAGGAAAATGCTATAAGAGATACTAACGATAGGCCAATTCTTAGGGCAGCATTAGCGGCAAACATAGATATTTTAATCACAGGAGATAAGGATTTTTTGGAATCCGGTATAAATAATCCTAAAATTGTAACAGCAGCAGAGTTTATAAACGATTTTTGAAACTGAATATTTGAAAAGGAGTAAGGCGCAGACAGAACCTTGGGGGGTATGGTACAGTTGGAAGCGCACTTGAATGGGGTTCAAGAGGTCGGAGGTTCGAATTCCCTTGTCACTACCACACACTGCTTGAATAAGTGCAGTAAACATGCCAGACCAAAAATCACCGGCAGAATCGTTTATGACCCTGCCGGTGAAACTTTTTAGGTATTCCGGCGGTTATTCATTTAACCGGTAAGGTTTCCTATAAAGATCCTTTTTCTTCAGGCCGTTTTTGCGGGCTGCAAAAGCCCAGCCTCTGTCGCCCATGAAAAAGTAAAGACGCCTGGGAAAATTCATAGCAATATAGATGTTATCTGTATTTACACAATCGTTGCTTTGCATGTCCTTTGCAATTGCTAAAAAGGCATTGTCCAGTTTGCTCAAGGTTTTTTTCATAAAAGGCGCATCCTTGGCTGCAAGCATCACGCCGCCGCCTCCGACGAGCACGCCGAAACGAAAATCAGCGTTTATATGCCTGCAAAAGCTCCGAATTACCCGGACTGCCTCTTGGTTTATTTCCGGCTCGGGAAAACCGCAGTTGATGATGGCATATACTTTGGCATTGTCTTTAACCTTTCCACTTTCAGCATAAAATTTATAGTAATCTTCTAAAAAACGCATTAAGATGCCTGGCAGGCAAAAAACGTAAAGAGGGAAGGCAATTATCACTGCGTCAGCCTGCGAGAGCATTTCAAAATCCTCGAGCGTATCTGTATATTATGCCGTACAAGGGGCGGTTTCTTGCCCCAAACCAAAAAGGACGGGAAATCCCGTCCTTTACTACGCTCTCTTGAATCTGGGTCTTTCTTTGGACTTCCATATGGCCCAAAGGGTGCTGGCTATGAATATTGACGAATAGGTCCCGCTTATAATCCCTACTATCAGCGGCAGCGCGAAATCCTTAATCGCGTCTACGCCAAGCAGGTATATCATAGTTATCGTAATAAGCGTTGTTAAAGAGGTGTTTATCGAACGGGCCATTGTTTGTGATACGCTGGTATTTACCAGTTCAAACAAATCGTTTTTCTTCATATAGGCCCTGTTCTCCCTTATCCTGTCAAACACAACGATTGTATCGTTTATCGAATAACCCACTATTGTAAGCATAGCCGCTATAAATGAAGTATTTACCGGTATCTGCATAACCGCAAACACCGCGAGCACGATCAGGACATCGTGGATAATGGCCAGAGTAGCGGCTACTCCAAATTTGAACTCGAACCTGAATGTAATATATGCAAGCATTCCTATACCCGCAATTATCAGCGAAATTACAGCCTGCCTTTTCAATTGTGTGCCTATAACAGGCCCTACCTTCTGAATTGAAACCAGCGCCTCGGGTTTGAGATCATACTTTTCCTGGAATTTGCCAAATATCTCTCCCCTTTCGGTCTCCGAAAGGTCTAGCTTTGTCTTTATCTGAACCTGGGTTTTATCTTCTCCTGCATAGGTTATTGCCGCCTCGCGGTCAAACTGATCCGTTATCTCTCTTATCTCCTGCGTCGTAAAATTCTTGCCCAGGTCAATTTGAATGATCGTACCGCCGGTAAAATCGATGCCCAGGTTCAATCCTGATACCATTATGAATACGAGTCCGATCAGCATAATCAGTCCGGATATTCCAAACCATAGTTTACTTCTTTCTACTATTTTCAATTAAACGCACCCCCTTAAGCCCCATACAGCTTGGTATTGCGGGTTATATTCATACCAACAACGAGTTTGAGCAGGTATTTTGTCACAATAACCGCTGTGAACATACTTGAGAGAATACCGATGGCCAGTGTCACCGCAAAACCCTGTACCGGCCCGGTACCAAAATAGAACAATACAGCTGCTGCTATAAGGGTCGTAATATTTGAATCCAGTATTGTTCTAAGCGCCCTTGAAAAACCGGAGTCAATTGCAGCCCTCAGGCTCTTTCCGTTTTTCAGCTCTTCCTTAAGCCTTTCGAAGATTATTACATTGGCATCCACGGCCATACCTATCGAAAGTATCAGACCGGCGATACCGGGTAGCGTCAGGGTCGCCTTTATTGAAACAAGAACTGCAAGCACTATCATTATATACACCGCCAGCGCCAGCGCTGAAACCAAACCGGGTATACGGTAGTATCCTGCCATGAACAGCATAACCAGCAGAATGCCTAAAAGGCCTGCGCTTATACTCTTCTCAAGCGAGTTCGCTCCGAGGGTAGGCCCGACTGCTCTTATTTCCACAGCTTCCATATCCACCGGAAGGGCACCGGCTTTAATAAGAGTGGCAAGATTTGCAGCGTCTTCCAGGTCCACCATCCCGTTGATTATCGCTTTGCCATCCGTTATATGGGCTTGTACTTCCGGAGCTGATATTACGCTCTCATCCAGAAGTATCGCTATGGACCTTTCGGGCTGATGTCCCGGTTGGTCGGGAATCTGCATGATTTCCCCTGTTACCCTGGAAAAACTCTTAGCACCTTCGGAGTCAAGCTCAAGGCTGACAACCGGCTCCTCATAACCGGACCTTGTCTTCTGGTATACAGCTTCGGCATTTTTAACGTTGTCCCCTGTCAATATAACCTGTCCGTCGGGCCCAAGGAATTTAAGCTGAGCGGTTTTACCGATAATCTCAATGGCTTTCTGACTATCGGTTATATCAGGAAGTTCAACCCGTATCCTGTTCTTTCCCTGTTTTGCAATGACGGGTTCACTGACACCCAGCGCATCTACTCTTTTTCTTATTGTAGCTATTGCCCTTGACATCGTCTCGTCGGATACTTCTTTTCCATCATCGGATTTTGCTTCAAGTACTACATATACTCCTCCTCTGAGATCCAGCCCGTACTTGATTAATTCCTTGATCGGCACCACATCATACTTGCCGATGTCAGCGCCGAAGGAAAGGGCATACGCCGAAAGTCCTATTAAAAGAACCACAGCTATAAATATTATCGTTCTTTTTATATTCATCGCCGTTTCTTCCCCCTCTTATCTCCAGTTCATAATAACTATTATATTATATTACTGCTGTAAAGACCAGTCAATCAATCGACAGTATATTAGTAGATATTACATAAGCAAATAATTCTATTACAGACTATTTTTATAATCGTCAATCTTGTCCGAATAATGTTCCGATGTTTCCCTTATTGAGTTGATCTCTCTTTCCGAAAGCTCCCGGACCACCTTGGCGGGCGCACCCAGCACCAGCGAATTGGACGGTATTTTTTTGCCCTGCGTAACCAGCGAACCTGCTCCCACAATGACATTGTCCCCTATTTCCACTCCGTCAAGTATTATTGCCCCCATGCCGATCAAACAATTGTTACCGATAACGCAGCCATGTAATATAACGCCATGTCCAACGGATACATAGTCGCCTAATATAGTGGGAAGCCCGGTACTGCTATGAACGACACTGCCGTCCTGAATATTGGTAAAATTCCCGAACACGATCCTGTCTACATCACCCCGGATAACGGTAGAATACCACACGCTTGAGCGCTCACCTATCTCAACTTCTCCTATAACATCGGCGCTCTCCGCAATGAATGCGGTGGGATGAATGACAGGTTCTTTATCAAGATACTTCCTGATCATTTTTTTCCTCCTTAAGTTTTTTTATAACCTGCAGCGCTATCGCACACTCCAGCCGTTTCTTTTCCATTTCACAGCCGACTTCATAACACGAATTAATATCTCCCGTCAGTTTATATGAATTAGCGTGACATCCGCCGCTGCAGTAGAATTTCGCCCAGCAATTCCTGCACCCGGGTTTGTTATACACGTGCGCAGCTTTGAACGTTTCCGGAATTTCAGCATTAATTATGCCGTCGAAAACATTTCCTATGATAAACCTTGAGTCCCCGACAAACTGGTGGCATGGGTACAGGTCACCTTCCGGCGTTACCGCAAGATACTGGTATCCGGCACCGCAGCCCGTAAGCCGTTTGACCGCGCAGGGACCCTGGTCAAGGTTTATTTTGAAATGATAGAAGTCAAATTCCCTATCCGTACCCATTCTTTCCATGCATTCGCTAAATAGAATATCATATTCGCTCAGGATATTCGCTAAATCTTCTTCGCGGATGGCATAGCTTTTATCCTTTTCGCTGACAACCGGTTCCACCGAAAGGCTTTTGCATCCCATGTCGGCCAGGTGAAGCACATCTTTACTGAAATCTGCGTTGTATCTGGTAAATGTGCCCCTGACATAATAGCTCTTTTCCCCTCGCTCGGCAATGAAGCTTTTAATATTTTCCGATACGATGTCGTAGGTGCCGCTGCCATCATCAAAATGCCTCATCCTATCGTTAGTTTCCCTATTTCCATCCAGACTTAACACTACATTGGACATATTTTTATTTATATAGTCGATAATTTTCTCATTCAGCAAAACAGCGTTTGTCGTTATTGTGAACTTCAAATTTTTCCCTGCGTCCGACGCCATCCTATTCCCATAATCAACCGTCTCCTTAACGACAGTGAAGTTGAGAAGGGGTTCTCCGCCGAAAAAATCAATTTCGATGTTCTTCCTTTTACCGGAATGCTTGATCAGGAAATCCACAGCTTTCCTGGCCACTTCCACGTCCATGAGCAGTCTGCCGCTGTTGAAATCACCCTGGGATGCAAAGCAGTATTCGCATCTTATATTGCAGTCGTGGGCTACATGAAGGCAAAGAGCCTTGATCACATTTTTTCCGAACCTGGAAGCTGTCAGGCCGTCGTATATATCTTCTGAAAACAGCTGGCCTATGCTTTCAAGATGTTTGATTTCTTCCAGGGCTTCCCGGATTTTCTCCCTTGAATATTTATTCTCAAGCTTCAGCTCAATATCTCCGGCCTTCAGTTCCGGATACCAGTCAAGTATTTCATAGACCAGCATGTCCACAACATGAACCGAGCCGCTGTTAACATCCAATACAATTGGCACGCCGTTCTTGATAAACTTATGTATAAGTTTCATAGTACCTCACCTTCACCTTTCAAACAAAAAAGCAGCATAGCTGCTTTTAAAAACTATTTGTTTTCGCATTCCTGATTAGCGACGGTACAAGATGTTTTACAGGCAGACTGGCAGGAAGACTGGCATTCTCCGCATCCACCCTTTTCAACTGATTTTGACAGGCTGGAACCGTTTATTGTTTTTATATGTTTCATGACTTATCCTCCTAATCCTATGTATTTCCTATAAGATTATAGCATAATAACCGCATTAGTAAAAGTAATTTGCGCTATCTGACCAAATTAATTCCAATCATTCCTCCTATTGCACCGGCAACTATTCCAAGTGCCAGTTTGGCCAACACATATTTGTCAAACGCGAAACCATCTATGGCAATCCAACTGATTGCTATGAGCACAATTATGTATAATATCCCGCTTATTATACCATACAGCCAACCTTTGCTGCCCGATTTCATGGCTGAGTAAGCCCCTGTTATTGCAATTCCAATAATAACAACCACTTGAGTTATCGTTGGCACGACGTTTTCCGAAAGGCTTGTAAACGTAACCAGCAGTGCAAGTATTAAAAAGCTAGCCAATGAAAAAATATAGCCTACCATAACTGATTTCAGCATTATCGATACTCTCAGCCTGTTGTCGCCACGGCTATCCTTCATTATAATCCCTCCAATTATTTTTCTTATTGCAAACTTATGCTCGCTGCTGATTTTTATTACAAATAAAAAAGAGCATTGATGCTCTTTTTTATCAGTCCTTTTTATTGGAAACACTACCGATAGCCCACCGGGCAAACTTAAGCTTAACTTTGTCGGAACCCACTTCTACTGTAATGACATCTTCCTTAATCGATACTATCTTGCCCATTACTCCCCCGATAGTAACAACTTCATCCCCTTCTCTCAGGTTCGCCCTCATTTCCTTAATCTTTTTCTCCTTTTTTCTCTGGGGAGCTATCAGAAGGAAATAGAAAACAAGTATTAGTATCAGAGGCAAACCGAACGACTGAATAAACTGCTGCACCAACACTCCTCCTTTATCTGGTTTTATCTGATTTTATCTGGTTTTACCCTTTTAATATTCTCCAAAAACCCATGAAATCCTCTTATCTGCGACATTTTTTATTTTATAAGAAAGCGTACTTTTTTATGTATATCCTATATATAACCATACTTCGAAAAGAATTCTTCCCTGAATTCCGGCAGGCAGTCACTGCTGATCGCATCCCTGATGCGCTTCATCAAGGATAAGGAAAAATACAGGTTGTGATAGGTAGTCAGCCTCAAACCCAGAATCTCACCGGCCTTGAACAGGTGCCTGATGTATGCTCTGGTAAAGCTCTGGCACGTATAACAGCTGCACTCGGGGTCCAACGGCGTGAAATCTTCCGCGTATTCCGCATTTTTTATAACAACCCTGCCCCTGCTTGTCATTGCAGTACCGTTCCTGGCTATTCTTGTCTGAAGAACGCAGTCAAACATATCAACGCCCCTCATAACACCCTCTATTATGCAGTCCGGGCTTCCGACACCCATAAGATATCTTGGCTTGTTTCCCGGCAGGATCGGAACAGTGACCTCAAGCATCCGATACATTATATCCTTGGGTTCCCCAACGCTGAGCCCTCCAATGGCGTACCCGGGAAAATCCAGTGAAGTTATCTGCCTGGCGCTTTCCCTTCTCAAATCGGCATAGGTTGAACCCTGCACAATTCCGAACAGGGCTTGTTTGTCCGTGTTCCGGTGAGCCTTTAAGCACCTCTCCGCCCAACGTCCGGTAATATTCAGAGACTTCTTTGCATACTCGAACTCGCAGGGATATGGAGTGCACTCATCAAAGGCCATTATGATATCCGCTCCAAGGGCGTTTTGAATTTCAATAGCTTTCTCCGGAGTAATAAAATGCTTTGAGCCGTCAATATGCGAGCGGAAGTTAACCCCGTCCTCCCGGATATCCCTCAGATCGCTGAGGCTGAAAACCTGAAACCCACCGCTATCTGTCAGTATAGCCCTATTCCAGTTCATGAACGCATGAAGCCCTCCCGCTTTTTCCACAAGTTCATGTCCGGGACGCATATATAAATGGTAGGTATTGCTAAGAATAATACCTGCCCCAATTTCTTCAAGCTCTTCCGGCGTCATGGCCTTTACCGTTGCCTGGGTTCCTACGGGCATGAAAACCGGGGTATCTATAGTACCATGAGGTGTTTCAAGCCTCCCCAGCCGTGCACCGGTCCTTCTGCATTCCTTTAGTACCTCAAACCGTATCGCCATAATTAACCTCCCGCAAACTCAATCCAGTAGTATAAGTATTTCCAAATCCTTTCCGAATATTTACCTGCTGTCAGATAACCAGCATCGCATCCCCCATGCTCACGGGAAGCAGGATATGGACTATAATATGCTTTCCCAATCACGCCTACCGTGCAGAACACGGACAATATTAACCGTATTTGTGCTTTTGTTTACGGTATAAAATATAAGGTAATTATCTGTCGGCAGCTTCCTTATTCCTTTCGCTGCCAGGTATTTATCTTGGACAAGGCTATGACGCTCCGGTAGTTCTTCCAAAGTCGCCATAGCCTCTTGTATTTTTGCAAGCTGCTTTAAAGCCGTATTTGGCTCTTTCAGCTCATATGAAATATAGTCCGCAATTCCATTAAGGTCCGCTTCGGCAGCTTCTGCAATAACTAAATTATACTTCATCATTTCTTTAGCCTGCTTTCTATCCTTGCAAATACTTCATGCACAGGTTTTACGCGCCCATGTTTAACATCGTCCAATCCCTTTTCAAGCATAGCATATAACTCAAATTTTCCCACAAGCATTTCATATGTTTCAATACTCATAACCGCAAGGTCTCCTGTACCATTCTTCGTGATATATACTGGTTCATTGTATTTATGGCAAAACTCCGAAATCTCATTGTAGTTGTTTCTTAAGTCTGAGCTTGGCCTAATAATCGGCATTTTATCCACCTCCACATTTATTATATTCAAATTTTATCGAAATATTGATATGCTGTCAAGAAAAGAGCTATACACTTATTACCAATTTGACATTCATTTTTTATTAAACAAAAAAAGGCCATATACGGCCTATTTTTTCTTGAACAGGTATTAAATATCGTCAGTGCAAAATAAAACGCTGCTTGGCGGTCTTAAATCGATTTGAAGGGCAAATAATGAATTCCCATATCATGACACATGATAGACGGTCCGTCCACTTCCTCAAATTCCAAAAGCATTGCAGGTTTCTTGCAATTTGGGGTCATCTGTACTTTTGCAACGGCCCAACCTGCATAACCTATATTCGGCCCTTGCAGGTCTATCCAAAGGCATGAATATTTCATGTCTTGGTAAATGCTTATGATTTTTGCGTCTTGAAATTTACTTTCGTCAATCCGTTTAGCAAGAAACGGATAAAGCGTCTCAACCTTTGCGTAATCAATAGCTCTTATCATCGCGCCGCCTCCCTGCTCATCTTTATAAGATGTTGTATAGGAATGTCTCCATAGATACAAACCGCCTTAATGATGTTCTTGTATCCGTGCGGGTCAGTATCCTTAATCCTCTTAAGAACGGTCAAAAGTGCATCTGGAGACACTTTGTATTCTTCGCTGCGCCTTTCTGATGTCTTAACTGTACAAAGATTAACAATCTTTGCCATTTTACTGCCCCCTTTTACCTTACCATAATTGAATTTTCAAAGAACAATCTATATAAAAGAGGCGGCATCTTTCCCCCTGTGCCGACGGGCTCCCGTTAATCTCATTCTATCCTGTGGCTTTTATGATGTAAATTGAAGTTACCTATTTTACAATCCAACTTACGCAAATTACAATTTTTCTTGTCAAAAGAGTAAGTAAAAAGCGGCCCTCTTTTGTAGGACCGCCCTTTTTTATGGTGTGACATTTGAAAAGCAGCTTTATTATTCCCTTTTGATACTGGAAAAGAGCATTATAATACCCGCTGTCTTATAAAACAAATTTAATTTACTTGCGTCTTTGCTTGCTTCGGGACAATTCTTTATTATCCTGTCTGTCATCATATTTGTTGCCTTTATGAGCTCGGCCATTCTCTTTATGTCTACACTGGAACTTGTTAAGCTGTTAGGCCTCCGACGATAATAATAAATCGCTCTTGGTTCCTCTACTAACGTTTTTGCATGAGATAGAACAAGCGGCATTATTGCCCCATCTTCAAGTAAAGAAATACCCTCCGGCATTCGAACATTATCAAAGCAGGATTTTTTATATAATTTATCTACAAGGCCGGCCATAATAATTTCCCCCCTTGCATAAGCTCTCATAATTTCAGTACCTTCAAGCTTTCCTTTTATTGTAGTTTGAAAGAATTCCGGAAATTGTACAAGTTTCCCGTGCTGGTCTACAAGCTTAAAACCGCTTATTGAGATATCCGCACTATTACGCTCTATTGAATCAAATAACATTTCATAAAAATTATGGCTTATAAAATCGTCCGGGTCAATGAATCCTATATATTCCCCCTGGGCTATATCTAATCCCATGTTACGGGCAGAGGAAACGCCGCCGTTACTTTTATGTATAACTTTAAAACGCTTGTATTTGCTGGCGTACCAGTCGCATATTTTCCCGCTGCCGTCCGTGCTGCCGTCATCAATGAGAATTGCCTCAAAATCTTTAAATGTCTGCTCCTGGATACTATCTAAACATTCCCTAAGATATGGAGCTACATTGTAAACTGGAATAATAATGCTAATTTTGGGCATCTTTTCACCTCTTTAAATCAATTTATAGCCGTCTGGCATCGTTTTATTTGACATGGGCAGCAGTTATATAACCTAAGCATATAATAACGCCTAAAAAGGCTTTAAATGCGTCATTCAAATAAAATACCGTCCACGCCGTAAACAATGGGCATCAGGTCATGCAGTACTTTGTCAATATGCTTATATACCGTCCGGGAATTAATATTGCATTCTTCGGAAATCTGGCGAACGGAAACGCCGGACCGCTCAATATAAAATTTCATGAATGTGTTGTAAGGCACGGAATCAGGGTAAAGAGAATTATAAATCTTTAATGCCTTGTCAATTATCCTTTTTGCTTGTTCGTTTGTGTGATAGTCGGC
This sequence comes from Bacillota bacterium, assembly GCA_013540605.1. Lineage (GTDB taxonomy): Bacteria > Bacillota > Clostridia > Ch29 > Ch29 > Ch29. Next base: position 29,098 of record JABVCK010000029.1, on the reverse strand, counting down.
CATAAGCTTTTTAAGGCTCTGAAAACGAATTTCATATCCTTTCGTTAAGTTGGTTGTCATGGGCTTTTCTCCTTTCATATGCCATATGCTTTATGCTTGTTCTTTCGGTTGAGCTCTCCCAATGTTCCCGGAAAGGCTTTAGTCCGGTTCCCTTTAATGCCTCAGAATATAAATCAAATTCGCCTAAGTCACTTAAAACGGTTTTAAGTCTATCCGCTGCGCTGCTGTTCTGGATTTTTCGCAAGGCGTTATAATGCGCCTGCTCCGCTGCCTGCCGTGAAGAATATCCCGCTATGCTTGCCGCTTCCGTTAGGCTTTTCCCTTCATAGTAGATTAAGTATATAAGCTGCCGGGCTTGCTCGTTTACCCTCTCCAGTGCTGTTTCTATGGCTTTCCTTGCCTCGTTAAGAGAATCCCGCTCCATAAACTCATAAAACGGGGCTTGTGCGGCGGTATCCTCTATGAGGTCAATTCTCCTTATGTCGTTATCATCCGGCCCTATAGGCTCATCCAAGCTAACCGCTGAATAAGTGGCATCTCTGCGGCTGCTCTGTATCCCGGCAACCTCATAAAAAGCCTTTTTTAAGGTATTGTCAAGGTAAGACAAAAACTTTATACCCTTGGCGGGACTATAGTATTTTACTGCCTCTATCATGGCAAAATATCCGGATTGTATAAGGTCGTCAACATTGGCGGCGCATCCGTGCAAATACTTTTCAAATTGTCCCGCCTTCATGAAAACAAAGCGTTTAACCTGGGTCCATAACTGCGGTACGTACTCCCGGCATCCGCTTTGTATAAGCAAAGCCAATTCCTCATTTGTCACTTGCAACCCCTCCCGCCTCACGGTATAATATTTATAAATTGATAATGTTTAGCAGGCGGGGGGCTCGGGGCTCCTGCTTTTTGTTTAGTCGTTCAGCGTTTGCAAAATTCCGGCTATCGTCAAAGCCTCGTTTTCTTGAATGGCTTTTTTTATTGCCTCGCGGCCAATCCTCTTTACGGCTTCGTTAAATGAAGCACTGAATTGAGCTATCATCTTTTCTTTTGTCTCGGCATCTCCGGTAATATCCAGCTCAAAAAAAGCACGGTCAAAGCCTGGCATAATCCATTGTAAATCCTTTGCGTTTTCCATCGCATCAAGAGCGGCAAAAGCCGCTTTAAAAGTTTTATTGGTCTCGTTGTTCATGGTCCTTTCTCCTCTCTTTTTTATGGTGTGACATTTGCGCGGAATATTATTTACTGCCTGGTATCCTGTCCGGGCAATTCCCGCTCATGCGCTCTATCATGGCTGCCATGGCCTCGTCTGCGGTCCGCTGCTGTTGTCTTGCAGGTTTCTCTTGCGCTCTGCTCCCGCCGTATATGTCCTTATAGGCGCGTCTGAACATCTCATCAAGCGTTGTTTCTATGTCCTGCCCTTCAATAGCGGCGCGGTATTCCTCATCTGTAACGGTCCTCATAGAATCAGCAATCGCCTTTTGTGTGTCCTCGGCTGCGGTTCCGTCATGCCTGGCAATCATTCGTTTTCTTGCCTCCTCCGCTGTCGTTTGATAAGTAGTTCTTCCATCATGCCGGGTAATCATGCGCTCCCTTGCTTTGTCCGCCATTGCCTGGCGGACGGTATTTGTTTTTCTTTTCATGGTTTTATTCCCCTTTCTGTAATTCATATATTTTACTGCTTGCACTGCTTAAAGCCTTTTCGTAAGAAAAGCCGCCCTCATTCCATATAGAGGCCTGAAACTGGTCGTTAATGACAGTAAAAACCTTTTTTAGCTCCGGAAATCTTTGTTTCATCGCTTCATTGGTTTCCTGTCCTTTTCCCCTGGCTATGTCGTATAGCTCGTTATATCTTTCCCTTTCTTCTGATGATACCTTAATTTCTTCCAAAAGCTCTTTTAATGCCTCCTGCTCCTGCGGAATCTCCGATATTCGCGCCTTGACTGTTTGAAGCTCTCCTTCATCATCAAAGGCGGTATTGCGTAAGGACGCTTCAAGCTTTTTCTTTGTTATTTCCCGTATTATCTCTTGAAGCTCCTTTTCTTCCCGGTCAAGCTCAAACAACCTATTTTTAATAGTCTCTCGTTCCTGGTTAATCCTCGTCTCAACTCTTAAGACATGCTTATTGAGCTTATTAACTGCTTGTTGAAATTCTGCCTTTTTGTTATTTGCCTGTTCCTCCAATTCCAACAATGGAGAAAACAAGTCATGCGTTAGTGGGACAATTTCCGGTATTCTCATTTCAAACCCTCCATAATTGTTATTTTTGGTTTATTAATACCCACAAACCGCTAAAACCGCATTCATTAGAGGAGACAACCGGTAAATCAATCAAAACCCGGTAAAATGAACGTCCGGACCAGTTTTAGCGGCTTGTGGCTGTTAATTAAATTTTGTCCTATGGACAGTCCGTAGGACATTCCTGGGACTGTTACAAAGCACCTCCCCCTATAACCCCCCTTATCTGTGCCATTTTCTTTATCTTTATCCGTATCATTATAAATATCAGTATCGGTATGTTTGGTATAGAGTGGTATACGCTGGTATACGTTCCTATACGTTTCTATGCCTCGGCATCTTCTTTTTTCCATCTCCGTTGTATGTTTTCCCGGTTTTTCTCACATACGGCAGCATATTTAGCCGCATCTCGGTCAATCTGTGCTTTGATAAAAGAGAAGGCCATTTTCAACATGCCATCGAAATCGGGGATTACTCCATCTTCTGAATACTCAAATAATGCCATGAGCAATTTCCCCTTTTCCTCATCGGAAAGTAATTCTAAATGTTGTCGGTAATCATGGTATAGAATAAAACTCTTTTTTCTATTCATTTTTTAATTCCCCTCCTCCTGGCCTATTTGTATGTTGCAGTTTCTTTCCTGCAATAAAAATAGATGTTTTTGCTTCTAATCATCAACTGTATAAAAAACGGCAAAATCGTATCAATTCGCTTCAAAAATGGTCTTGAACACAGATTTTTATACAAATCAGAAGAATGACAAGAAGCCCCTATACCGCTTGGTATAAGGGCTTTCGGGCTTCTGTATCTTTTGAAAAAAATCTGTTAAACTATGAGCATTGCATCTCCAAAGCTGAAAAACCTGTATCTTTCATCTACAGCAGTATTGTATGCCCTGATAATATTCTCCCTCCCGGCAAAGGCGCTGACAAGCATTATCAAAGTAGATTCGGGCAGGTGAAAGTTTGTCAGCAGCACGTCCATCGCTTTAAACCTATACCCCGGATATATGAATATATCGGTCCAACCGCTTCCTGCTTGCACAATCCCGTTATCTGCAGCGGCCGTTTCCAGGGTTCTACAGCTGGTTGTCCCGACTGCCACTATCCTTCCCCCTCCATCCTTAGCGCGGTTGATTGTGCCGGCGGCATCCTTCCCTATCCTGTAGTATTCGGAGTGCATCCTATGGTCTTCAACGTCCTCGGCTTTGACCGGGCGAAAAGTACCCAAACCTACATGAAGCGTGATAAAGGCAACATTCACCCCTTTGGCTTTAATTCTGTCCAACAGGTCATGCGTAAAATGCAGCCCCGCCGTAGGTGCGGCGGCAGAACCCTCTTCCTTTGAGTAAACCGTCTGATACCTCTCCTTATCCTCCAGCTTTTCCTTAATATATGGAGGCAATGGCATGTTGCCCAACCTATCCAGGACCTCTTCAAAAACACCGTTGAAACCAAACCGGACTATTCTTTCACCGGATGGCGTATTTCCAATGACTTCCGCCGTTAATTCTCCGGAACCAAAAACAAATCTCCTGCCTATCCTTGCCCTTCTGCCGGGTTTCACAAGAACCTCCCACCGGTCGCGGTCGAGCCTGTTCAATAGAACAAACTCAATCTGCCCCCCGGTGTCCTCCCTCTCCCCTATCAAACGAGCAGGGATTACGCGGGTGTCATTCAACACCAGGCAATCCCCCGGATTAAGATAATCAATAATATCCCTGAAAGTTTTGTGCTCAATGCTTCCGTTCTGCCTGTGAAGAACCATGAGCCTGGACATGTCCCGCTGTTCCAGAGGCCTTTGGGCGATAAGCTCTTCAGGCAAATAATAATCAAAATCCTTAACCTTCAATTGCTTCATTCCTTCCTTTATTGAACGACAGTCCCCTGATAATAGTATTGTAAAATCTCCACGTAGCTATACCCGGCTTCTGCCATGCCCTTTGCTCCCCATTGGCTCATGCCTAAACCATGGCCCCAGCCTTTGCCGTTGAAAATAAACCTGGTCGGATACTTGCTCGCTGTTGCATACTGCGATCCGTTATATATCCTAAGCATATCCGGGCCTTCCGACAGCAACTTTTGCCCTCCTGCGGTAACCACCCTTGCTGTAGCACCCTTTATCTTCTGAACCGGTTGGCCTACAGAGCCGATTACAAAAAGGTCTGCGTCCGTTTCCACCGTAAACATTGTACTTTTAAGCTCATCGTATCCAAAAATCGCCCTGCTCTTTTCCTTTTCCAGAACCGTACTTCCCCTTGACCCGGTAATGGTCATAGATAGCGACCTTCCGGTAGGGGTATAGCTATCAATACTGATATTCTGTATGCTTCCCAGATTTATCTGCTGTGCTGCCAGGATTGAATTAATCTCATCCGCAGTATATACCCTCTGCCAGCTGTTGTGCGGCGATCCCTCGCTGAAACTGTCTTCCACCGCCTTAATATATGGTAAAGAAACGCTCCACACATTCTCAGCATTCTCGGTATACCCGCCGCTGCTTGCGTGGAAAAATGCGGTTATCGGATTACCGTTATAGTATATCAGCTGCCCCTTCGTATCATCCACCGCGGCATTGCTCGACGGCTTTTCCGAATCGTATCCTCCATAGACCTGGCAGTCGGTGGTGCTGCATACGTTAAACCCATAGCTGGCGTGCTTGTTCATATTCACTATGGCGTAGTTTCTTGCCGCTACAGCCTGGGCTTTCAGCGCCTCAATATGCCAGTCTGCGCTCATCTCCCTGGGAACCACTCCGTAGAGGTACTGCTGCAGCGACAGCGTGTTGACAACAGTTATGTTTCCTCCTTCATGTCTTTTAAATTCCACAGTTCCCCTAAATCGTTTTCCATCCACGTTTATCAGCGAGTATGATTGGCCTTGCTCGACGGTCCTGGCGACAAGAAAGCGATCCTTGCCCTCAAACATAAATAGTATTCTGCCCGCTTCATCGTTTATCTGCAGCCGTCCTCCGGTCGGGTATACAGGGTAAACCTGGTAGGCTTCTCCAAGCCTTGACCTGAGCTTTGAATTCTCGCTCTCCATCTCGCTAATAGAAGCGTATCTTCCCACCCAGACTCTCCATCCGTCATCATACGCAATAAATCCTTCCACACCTGCTCCCTGTACGCTGGCCAGCAGTGCATCCGCCTGCTGCCTGTCCGGAAACGCAGATGAAACTTGCAAATGATATGGTCCAAAGGAAATGTCAGAGGACGAAGATATTTCCCCGGGCTGCACCTCAATAAAAAGTCCGTTTTTATTTGTAAAGAAACTATCCTTCCTTATATAAATACTGCTCTTGCCCTGATAAGCAAACAGGCTGAAGAATGTCGAACCCTGGTAATATCCAAATTCCAGGTTGGAATCAGAACTCAGCTTGACGGATGCAGGGGCAGTACTGCCATATTTTAATCCAACCCTTATAGTTTCCGGGACAACGGTTTGAGCTCTAGCGGGCATTACAAAAAAAACCAGTAATGCTATGACTAATGCGGTACACATTTTTTTCATCAAAATAATCCTCCTGTCAGACCATACATGATTGACTATTTCGACATAAATCCGTTTAATCCTTTATAAAAAACAAAAATTCACCCGGATGGCCGGGTGAATCGGTTAATCAAACAGCTGCATTATGATGTCTTCTGCCAGACCGGATGTCTTAACTTTCCTGGCGGGTCCGGCTTTATCACGGGGCTTTCCGGGTGAAGTGGCGTGTTCATCTTTGCCATTATCCGCTTTGGATTCACGGTCATCTGTCTTTCTATTCTTAGTTTCTCCGGAGTTCTTTTCATCCGTTGAATTACCTCTATCCTTAGCATTGTTCTTCGATTCATTCTTGTCACCGCTGTTTCTTTCACCGGGATTTTCCTTATTCCCTTGAGCAGGAGCGCCTTTGTCCCGTCCTGGGTCGTTATTGCCGTTCCCATTGCTGTCCGGCCGCTTATCAGCAGGAATCGCCGGAATGTCTGCGTGGGAATCATCGCTACCTGGTACTGGATTGGCTTTGTTCAGCACCTTGTCTTTGTTTTTCTTCAGCAATTCGTCCAGATCCGCATCTTTGCTGTTTACATCCTGTACAATTTTCTTGATATCAGCGCCGGCTTCCTTAATTGCTCTAGCTGCCGGTTCGGTTTTTAAATCGTGGATATCTATCTCTACATCTTCTTCTGTCGCCTGCAAAAGGATTAAGAACTTTCCGGATGAAACCCCCGCCTTATCAGCTTCCTTTTTTATCTCCTTGGTAGCCACCAGGGTATCCATGTCAGCCGCTATGCCGTTTTTTTCGATTACTTTCTCCAATGTACGGGCTATTTTGCTCTCCAGCTTTGCATCCTCTACGCCCTCAAACACAGTGGTTGCAAGGATGTAATCCTTTCCCTCCCCTTCGGCGAAGCCAAGTTCAATGGCCTTTAAGGCAAAGTATTCTATACCGTATTCCAGGCTTTTACCAACAAGTTCGGCATCCGATAAGACCTTTTCCCCATCCCCGTTCAATCCTCTGGCATGGATAATCCTGCTTTGTTTGTTTATGGTGAACTCAACACTGGGGTTAATATCCAGGTCCACATAGGCGTAAGCTTTTGTGTCCAAAACTGCAATGTTAAGAATATATGGCACCAGCAGAGCTATGATAAGGACAGCCGCAACAGCGCCCAGTTTGCGCATAGAATGGACATAATTCCCCTTTACATCAACCTCCTGCCCCAGCTCGTATTTACCGGCAGGCAGGCGGGTCGATTTAAACTCACCCGTTGGAGTCAGAACTATTGCCTTGCTGCCTTCCAGTTCCATGATAATTCCCCTGGACATTTATCTCACCCCTCTATCCCCTTAATATAATCCTGAAGGTAATAATAGTCGCCTGCGAGTATCAGCACTATTGCTATTATGTAATTTCTATGGCGTTCCAGCGTCTTTCTGCTTTGAGGCACTCTCTTCTCTATCTCCTTCAAGGGAAGCATTTTTTTTTCAATAAGATACCCGTAAAGGTCCGGGTCCGCTGCCACAGCTTTAGCTGCTTCAACGGCCCTTTCCCTCGCGTCTTTTTTCCTGGGGCAGATCTTAACCAGGCTGCTGAAGGTTATTCCAAATCCGAGCAGGTCTTTACTGTACTCAGTAATTTCATTCATTCTTTCTTCCTGTTCGATTCTTGCCCTGAACCTTTCCATGGAGAGGCTGTATTCGACACCCGGCTTCTCTTCATCAGATACCTCAAGGTAAATCTGATTACGCACCTTGACATCTTTACGATAGTGGTCAATAAGACGCCTTCGGATGATTGTCCGTGCAAATGTTAAAAACGAAATCCCCCGGGAGCTTTCAAATCTGTCTATTGCTTCATTAAACGCAATCAAGCCTATGCTATACTCTTCGTCGACCCTTTTATCGATATACCTTTTTGAAAACCCGGAAGCTGTCTTTAATATGAAGGGGGTGTAATCCTGAATTAAGGCATTCCTGGTTTCGTCATCGTTTTTCGCTCTCTCAACAATCCTAGCCAGTTCTTCCACACCCCGCACCTCACTTCATAATATAATTTCGCAAAAAAACCGGAATATCTGGGGGTATCTAAAAAGCCCAGCAGAAATTTGACCCGCAGTATACCAAATTGTTACCTCCTGAGGAAGAGGTTGGCGATTATTGACAGCACCAGGCTGATTACGATACCCGTTACAAGGGGAAAATAAAAGGTAAAATTACCCCTTTTAATCAGAATATCACCGGGCAGTTTGCCCAGTCCTATCTTTCCAAAGAAAGAAATCCCAACTCCCAGTACTATCAGGAACACACCTATCATAATTATTGTCCTGCCAATCGATTCGAAACCCATCAGTAACTTCCTCCCTTAACAGGTATTCCAAGGTGTTTATAGGCCAGAGGGGTCGCCAGCCTTCCCCTTGATGTCCTGTTGATAAAACCTATCTGAAGCAGGAAGGGCTCGACCACATCCTCAATTGTATTACTCTCTTCTCCCACAGCGGCGCCGATAGTATCCAGCCCAACAGGGCCTCCGCCGAATTTCCTGATTATTACATCCAGTATCTTCCTGTCGACGTCGTCAAGGCCCATCGGGTCAACTTCCAACAGTTCAAGGGCTTCCCGCGTTACCTCCAGGTCTATGCTTCCATCTGCCCGTACCTGGGCGTAGTCCCTTATTCTCTTAAGTATACGGTTCGCCACCCTTGGTGTTCCCCTGGACCTCTTTGCTATCTCTACAGCTGCATCCTTACTGATACTGATGTTCAAAATCCCTGCCGAGCGGATGACTATTTTCTCCAGATCATCCGGCGAATAAAAGTCCAGCCTCGATATCACTCCGAACCTGTCCCTCAGAGGCGACGTCAGCATCCCTGCCCTTGTTGTCGCCCCGACCAGGGTGAATTTAGGCAGGTCCAACCTAATGGACCTTGCGCTTGGCCCCTTCCCGATAATAATATCCAACGCATAATCTTCCATGGCAGGATACAGTATCTCCTCGACGCTCCTGTTCAGACGGTGAATCTCATCAATAAACAATACATCGTTTTCACCCAGATTAGTAAGTATAGCCGCCAAATCCCCCGGTTTCTCAATGGCTGGGCCGGAGGTTATTCTTATACTTACGCCCAGCTCATTGGCAATAATACCGGAAAGGGTAGTTTTCCCAAGACCGGGCGGCCCATAGAGCAGTACATGGTCCAGGGCCTCATTCCGTTTTTTTGCTGCCCCAATAAAAATGGACAGCTTTTCTTTAACCTTTTCCTGCCCAATATACTCGGCCAGCAGTTTTGGCCGCAGGCTGGTTTCTATTAGACCGTCTTCGTCGCTATACCTAGCGGAAATTATCCTCTCTTCCATAGTTTATTCGCTCCCCGATAGTTTTCATGATTTTAACTTGCCAAGACACGCTTTAATAAGTCCGGCCGTGTCCATGACCGTTTCATCTATACCTTCAAGGACCCGCTTGACATGCCCCGGGTTGAAACCGAGGGAAACCAAAGCTTCGTAAGCTTCTTTCTTGCTGCCCGATATCTCCTGTTCTATTACCTCCCCGGCATATTCATCAAGCTTATCCTTCAATTCCAGGATTATTCTCTGCCCTGTTTTTTTGCCTATACCCGGCACCTTCATTATCTGTTCCACATTATCATGCAGCACGCAGCTGCTAAAGGCCGCAGGAGACATGGTTGACAGGATGGCAAGGGCAACCTTAGGTCCAACCCCGGTGACACCGATAAGTTTCTCAAACAGACCGAGTTCATCTTCTTTTACGAATCCATACAGGGTTATTGCATCCTCCCTGACGGCAAGATAGGTTAACAGCTTTACTTCATCCCCCTGCCTAACCCTTTCGATAGTAGCCGTTGAAGTGTAAACCCTGTAACCCACACCTCGGATATCAACATCGATGAATTCCTGCCCAATCCTCTCTACGGTCCCTTTTAAAAAGGAAATCAATTACTTCAACTCCTGTCCAGTAATGTCCGCATCTTTTGTGAACTGCCGTGGCACAGTGCCGCGGCCAAGGCATCGGCCACATCATCGGGTGTTGGAACCTCTTTTAGATTCAATAAGAGTTTTACCATTCTCTGTACTTGTTTCTTATCAGCCCTTCCATACCCGGCCACTGCCTGTTTCACCTGAAGCGGCGTATATTCAAATACTTCGAGACCGGAATTTGCTGCTGCCAAAATTGCTACTCCCCTTGCTTGTCCGATAACCATAGCCGTTTTAGCATTTTTATTAAAGAACAGTTCCTCAATTACAGCGCATTCCGGGTGATATACGGCAAAAATCTCTATAAGGTTATTGTATAGGAGCAGAAGCCGTTCAAAGGTGCTTGCATCCGCTTCTGTACTTATTTTACCATAGGTTACAGGTTTATAGCTATTATCAACCTTATCGATGATTCCGTATCCGGTAATCGCAATTCCGGGGTCTATGCCGATTATTCTCATTGCCGTTACCTCCTATACAAACATATATTCGACAGCAATGCGGTTATCCCTTTTATTTGGTTTGAAAAGTAACAAAAAAAGAACAGTTTGCCTGTTCTTAAAGTAATGCTTTAACTTCCTTCCCTTTGATATATCTAGGCTTGACAAATACTTAAAGTACAGCATCAACTGCCGAATTCCTCAAGTAACTGATTGACTTCAGTCATATTGTCAAGCAAAATACCTTTTCTAAGCCTTTGCTGGTCATTGAGCCTGAGTATCGATATCGGAGTATCGGTAATCTCCTTTAGAACCGGCTTCCCGTCTTCGCTGAACTCATATAAGGCAATATATCCGTCCTGTACACCCAAAAGGTAATGCTTTGGACAGATACCCTCTATTCTTCTGACCAAATCTACCTCATCCTTTGTAAAACGTTCTATATGCCAAAGCTGGTAATAACCTGCCAATTCCTCTTCATCAAAGCCAACGATTTCCTCAGGAACGTCCTTGCGTTCAACTACAGTATGTCCGCATTCGGAGTATATTGACTTGAAAATAAGCTTTGTGTTAGGGGAAACTCTATCGCTTCCGCTCTTATCAACGGTTAAATCCTCACTATCTCCCAGTTCCTCCGCACTGCCGATCTCCGATATATCCGGTTTTTGCAGCGTGTCAGGCTTCTTTTCACTCATTGTAAGGTAGCCTATGACAAATCCTCCGATAAGAAGCACAGTGCACAGGAAGGCTAATTCCTTCATCCGGACAAATCTGTTCATAAAATATACCTCCTTAGTATATCTAAAGAGGTATTATTTCCATAATTTCGTATTTTATTCAATTTGGGTAGGAAGCAAATGGAACGCTCCGGAACTTAAAGTTCCGGAGCGTTCCATTTTGAGTATACGTCCAACCTATTATAGTTTCTTGGAGAACAGTGCAAGCACTACTATAACGAGAAGACCAAAGATCATCAAGCTTTTTTGAGCTATTGCCGTGATGCCCGAAATTGCAACTATAGCGATTGCAACGGGTATTACATATTTTGTTAAGTTATACCATGCTTCAAACAGCGCAAATTTTACCGTTCCGCCATTTGTAAGCTCATCCTTAAGGTCTTCCTTCTTGATAACCCATCCAACGAAGATTGCAAGGAGCATTCCTCCGATTGCCAGGAATATCTTGTCGGTAAGTATATCGAAGAAGTCAAACACGCCAACACCCAGTATTGTAAACCCTGACATAACTCCAAGCGACAGAGATGAAAGGATACATGTCACGACCATGATGCCGGAAGAAGCATAAACAGCGGGTTTCCTTTCCATGTTCTTCTGGTCTATCAAGTATGCAACAACAACTTCCAGCAAGGATACCGAGGAAGTAAGCGCCGCAACAACCAAAAGGGCGAAGAATAGGACGGAGAATAATACGCCGGCGCCTCCCATCTCAGCGAATATCGACGGTACGACTACGAAAACAAGACCAGGACCGGCTGCCGGTTCCATTCCAAACGCAAACAGCGCCGGGAATATTGCGATACCTGCCAGAATAGCAACAGCAGTATCCATAGAAGTTACAAGTAAAGCGTTGCTAGGAAGATTTTCCTTTTTATTCAGGTAGCTTCCATAGGTGATCATGCAGCCCATGCCAAGGCTAAGCGAGAAGAAGGCCTGGCCCAACGCAGCCAAAACTGTTGAGCCATTCACTTGCGACCAATCTGGCTTGAACAGGAACGTAAGTCCTGCGCCTGAACCCGGAAGGCTGACACTTCTGAATATTATGAATATAAGAAGAACAAATAGCGTAGGCATCAGCACCTTGCCTGCTTTCTCAATACCGCCTGCAACTCCTTTGGCAACTATTACCACGTTTAATGCCAAGAAGATAAGCGTCCATACCAGCGGTTCAACAGGGCTTGTTATGAAGGCTCCGAACGCGTCTCCTAACGCTCCGGGGTTGGCAAGCAGTCCGGTAACCGATTTGAACGCATAGGCAAGCGCCCATCCGCCAACTACCGGGTAGAAGCCCATGATAAAGAAGCCGCTGAGAACTCCCAATGCCCCGGCAAAGCTCCACCTGTTGCTGTAGCTTTTGTAAGCTCCGACAGCTGCAAGACCGGTTCTTCTACCTACGGCAAACTCAGCGGTCATGATACTAAGTCCCACAACAAATACACAAATCAAGTAAATAACGATGAATGCGCCACCGCCGTTCATGCCGGTCAGGTAGGGGAATCTCCAGATGTTTCCGAGCCCAACGGCTGAACCGGCTGCTGCCATAAGGAAACCAAACCGTGACCCCCAATTTTCTCTTTGTTTCTTTTCTACTTGTTGCATTTAAGTAATTCCCTCCTTTAAATTATTATGACGATAATTTATAGAGTACACCTTATTATACATGTTACACCAGAACTCAAAAATTGTCCAGTTTTAAAAATAGGGGTAATTCAGAATAAACATATATTAGTGACATGATTATATCAGTTAATCTCTGTTCTGTAGCATATTTTCCATAAAAAAGAAATATTTAGTATAACGACGAGAGTCTGATAACGTATAAAGTGGTGTCCAATGTGAAAAGATGCTATAATATAGTTCACAGATCACAGTTCACAGATCACAGTTGCCAAGGTAAGTCATACAGGTTTTTTCCCATAAGCACTTCCCTGACGTCTGTTATCTGTTATCTGTCAACTGACAACTGAATCCCTGCCGACTGCCATCTGCGATCTGATAACTGATAGAAAGAGGTGCATTTCCATGATAAAACAGCCGCCCAGCATCTTTAACGACGTTATTGGCCCTGTAATGACCGGTCCATCAAGTTCGCATACTGCGGGCCCTACAAGGATCGGGCTTATAGCCAGGCAGCTTCTTGCAGGAAACTTGCGAAAAGCTACGATTGAGTTTTCTTCCAGCGGTTCCTTTGCTATGTGCTACAAAGGCCAGAAGACCGACAAGGGTCTGGCGGGGGGACTTTTAGGCTGGCTCCCGGAAGACGCAAGGATCAGCGTGTCTTTGACTGAAGCAGCTAAAATGGGCATTGAAATAGAATTTATAATTAAAGATTTTGAAGCTGAACATCCAAACACCGCTGTTTTGCATCTCCAGGGAGATGACGGTGAATGTGTCTCTGCGACAGCCCTGTCCGTGGGAGGCGGGATGGTGGAAATTATCGATGTTAACGGCTTCCCTGTTTCAATTTCCGGAGACTTTCATGAATTGCTGGTTTTCCTTAATAATAATGATGAAAAACTTCAGGATTGGGTTGAAAAACAGATTAAGTCATCCGGTCTGGATGTGCAGTTCAGTGAGTTTTCCGTTTCAGGCAGCAAGGCATTAATACTTATAAAGACAAACGCTCCTGTTCCGGCATCAATCATATCTGAGCTTAAAAGTGCAGCCCAGGTTGCAGATATCAAACAGATTGCACCGGTACTGCCGGTAATGTCAAGAAGAAATTGTACGGTTCCGTTTAAAACATCCGTAGAATTATTAAGGCTGGCTTCCAGCCAGTCCTTGCAGCCTTGGGAGGCTGCAGCCCTGTACGAATCCTCAAGAAGCGGGTGGCAAGTTGAAGAGGTGCTGTCCAGGATGGAAGAAATCGCGTCTATTATGAAGAGGTCTATCGATACCGGGCTTTCCGGCACCACGGGAAGGGGCTCCATACTTAAACCCCAGTCGGGAATGGTTGATAAGGCCGCCGCAGAAGGCAGGCTGGTCCCTACAGGCGTTATCAACAATGTAATATCCCGGACAATGGCAGTTGTGGAAGTCAACGTATCCATGGGAGTTGTTGTCGCCGCACCAACTGCCGGCTCCTGCGGGGTATTGCCGGGCGCCATACTCGGGACTGCGGAAGCCCTTGGCTTAAGCGATAAAGATACAGCGAAGGCTTTGCTTGCGGCGGGCGCTATCGGGCTGCTTATCGCAGAACAGGCGACCTTCGCGGCAGAGGTTTGCGGCTGTCAGGCAGAATGCGGCGCAGCCTCAAGCATGGCCGCAGCAGGAATTGTCCAACTTGCCGGCGGGAGCAGCGAGCAGGCGGTAAACGCTGCCTCCATAGCGCTTCAAAACGTACTGGGCCTTATATGCGATCCTGTTGCCGAACTGGTTGAAGTCCCTTGCCTCGGGAAGAACGTTATGGCCGCGACGAATGCCATCGCATCGGCAAATATGGCCATTGCGGGTGTGGATCCGATAATCCCGCTGGACGAAGTAATTAAATCCATGTATGACGTCGGCGTTATGCTCCCAAGAGAGCTTCGGTGTACCGGCCTGGGAGGACTGGCAGTTACGGAAACGGCTCAAAGGATAAAGCGGAATATTTCGATTTAGCCTTTATACCAGTTTTTTGCTGCCAGCGATGACCCCGGTAAAATTACCCTGCTTATCTATTAGAGGTATTGCGATAATTACGACAAAATTGTTCGTCTGAACGTTAAGCCTGGGTTTTGAGATATACGCCTTACCGGTTCTGGGGACTGTGAAAAACTCCCTGTCGCTGTAGTCGATACCCTTGGTGCTTTCAACGTTCGATGTATCCTGCGCTTTGCTCCAGATATCTTCAGTTATTTGATAACCTTTTCCGTCAAGCCCAAAGAGAACGTTAAAGCCGCCTTTGTTGGTATCCATATATTTACGGAGGAGAGTGTCAAGCTGTCCTGCTTGAACGGCAGCTTCCCCTTTTCCGGCAAGCGCCTTTAACTCATTGGCTGCAAATTCTATGTCTCTTTGGGCTTTGTCATCCAGTTGGCTTCCCTTTTCAATCATCTCCTGAAGCGCAGCATCGATCGATTTTGACAAGTTTTTCAGGTTATTTGCCTTGCCCGTCAGGTCGGCGATTATGCCTTTGACCTCATTAACTATATCTATATTTCCTTCTGAAACCTCAGAAGCTACGGATATACTGTCGGTAAGGCCTTCAGTTACGGCCGTCACTTCTTTTATGGCAGAAAACTGCTGGTCAAGGATGGATGTAACTTTTCCGGCCTTTTGGTCGATATCGTTGAAGGACGCAAACAGGCTGTCTATCCGGCTGTATGTTGTTTCAATAGCCCCCAGCATCCTGTTAATGTCATCGTGTACTATCTCGGAAGTAGTTACGGTATCTTCTATATATTTCAGCGTCTCAAGAATACTCTTCTTTATGTTTAAAGCTATTGCCGCCGACTGCTCGGCCAGTTTCCTGATTTCTTCAGCTACGACGGCAAACCCGCTGCCGTAGTGTCCTGCCCTGGCTGCCTCTATTGCGGCATTAAGCGCGAGAAGGTTTGTCTGGTCGGAGATTTCGGTTACCTTGTCAATTACCTGGGTAATATTCTTCGTCTCATTATACATCTGCTTTATCTTTTCAAGGTTATCCCTCTCTTTGACAGAAGCTGATTTTGCAAGGTCCTGTACCGCTGCAAGTTCTCTCTTATTGTCGGCAGCCTGGGAACTGGCCGAGCGCGTGAGATTGCTCACCGACTGCATTTCCGCCCCGATAACCTCTATGTCGCTTGTTACTTCCTCCATTTTCGACAGCGTTTGCTGGGCAATGCTAAACACATTGGTTACGCTATCAAAGCTCCTTCTACTACCATCTGTTATTTTGTCAGCGTATAGCGCTATCTCGGCAACCGTCTGTTCAAACTGTTCAGCCAGAAGGGCCGTCCTCTCCACGCCGTTTGACGTCTTTGCAATCAGTTTCCTTACCTGATTGAAAATTTCGTTGAGTTCGGCAACCAGTTTATTAAGGACAACGCTGTCCTGGCCTGCTATGGATTTGAAAAAATTCCCGTCTTTGACCGTCTCCAGCTCTTCCATTAGCCTTCCAACGCCCCTGCCGAACGCAGTTTCCCTGGTGTAGGCGAACAGGACGATTGTGCAGAAAGCCGCTATAGACATAACCGCAATTCCGGTAATGCCGGAAATATAATTGCTGATAAAATAGAATTCTAATGCAACAGCCATTGAAAAAATTGCGCTTACTAAGATATGTTTTTTCAATTTATACCTCCTGCATATTTTTAATTAATAATTAATATTATACAAATTTCGCCAAATTTTTCAACAAAATTTTAAAGATTGGGAGAAATACCCTGGTGATATTTCTCCCGATGTCATAATTAATGGATAAATTGGGGTCATATATATAAGCATTTTGCTTATACATAAGCTTATTTTTCGTAAACGATTACACCTCTTTTTGCCAGTTCGCTTACCATCTTGTCAAACAATGGACCGACAAATACATTTTCCGGTTCAACCACTCCATACTTGCCCACGTTTTCGTGCGCCAGGATCAAAGCCGCAATCGAGGAAGGATACGCAGTTGTCCTTCTCATGGAAGTTACACCTGCTTCTTCATCGCTGTAATCCAGCAGTTCATATGCCTTTTGTACATACTTGCCGTTCTTTATACCCTTACCGACAACCAGCAGGAAGGTAAAATCCTTAACTCCGGGTACCTTCTGGAGCTTTCTGGTCAATACTGCCTCCGAAACCTGACGAGGACTTACCTTTACCCCGTTTACCTCAACCGGTTCCTTGTCGAAGAATCCGATGTCTTCAAGCAGTTTCATGGTCTGATAGTGTCCAGGATACCTGCATGTAGTCTCATACAGCCTTTTGACTCCCTTTTCTTTCATCGTCTTATTCAGGCTGTACAGGCCATCGGTCTTCATTGCCTCAACCTGTCCAATACCGGGAATAAGTATTGTCTCTAAATTTGTCAGGTGTTTTTCGAAAGCCGACTTCCCATTTTCAATCACTTCCGGATCGGTTAGATACAGATCCAACAATGATGCCACGTTAAACAATACCATATAATCGAGCGGAACCACGCCTTTTTCTACGGGCAAACCTCCGCAGTAAATTGCTCCTTCTTCGAGCTGGTCAAACTCATAAGCCAGTTGTCCCATACATATATTGCCGAATCCAGGTACTATGCCCATACCCGGAACCACTATCGCTTCAACTTCCTTAAGGGCTTCGTCAAACTCATAGTGTCTCTTCCATTCCCAGTAATCCGTTATAACTCCGTTTGTCCGTGACTTTACACAGGCTTTATAAAAGCTTTCTGTAAATTTCCATGCGTGCGGCAGTGAATTCACAGCAACGTCTACGCTTTCCATCAGCTTCGCAGTTGATTCCAGATCAAAGATATCGACTTTTAGAGTCTGCAGGTTCTCATTCTTGATTTCCTCCCTGGCCAATGCCAGATTTTCTTCACTGACATCACCTATTATAACCTGGCATCCCTTATCATGCTCCAATAAATCATAGGCCACTGTCCTCCCCTGTAATCCGCTTCCCAGTACCAAGTATTTCATTTCGATTCACCTCTCCGTGATTTGTAATTTTGATTGCCGTAATAGTTTACATGCAACACCTGTGCCAGACAGCTCTATTCTTTTAATAATTGTTTGCTATCAATGCCTCCTTTTGATTAGCGTGGAGGAAATAAGAAAAATATGTCGAATGGATAACTAGAATGCTGGGAGGTAGGATTATGAAGGACAACTTAAAGTGTTTACTCTTCGATGCCATAGCGGATAATTCCGACAGCGGTATTGCAGTAATCGACAGCAACGGGATAATTATCTATTATAATCAGCAGATGTCGGAAATCGAGGGCATGGACCACGATGAAGTTATAAACAGGTTTGTTTTTAGCGTGTTCCCTACTTTTAATAAAAAGAACAGCACCCTTCTAAAAGCCATATCTACAGGCAAACCGGTATACAACCAGGAACAGCAATACATAAATCACAAAGGTAAAAAGATATTTGCAGTCGTTACAGACATTCCAATCGTAGAAAACGGGAAAGTGCTGGGAGTAGTCGAGTTTGCAAAGGACCTCTATAGGGCAAAAAACCTGTATGACTCGATTAACAGGCTGGAGAATCAGCATATAGCATACAAGAAGAATGATGATCCTAAACAGAGGAAACCAAATTATTATACTTTCGATGATTTTAAAACCCAGAATGATTTTCTTAAAGGAATAATAGAAAGGACAAAACGGCTTTCCGGCTCTGATTCTAATGTTCTAATATTTGGGGAAACGGGTACCGGGAAAGAAATCATAGCCCAAAGCATACATAATCTCAGCGGTCGGAATAACCGGCCGTTCATTGCCCAGAACTGTGCAGCCATTCCGGAAACGCTGCTCGAATCTATCCTGTTTGGCACAACCAAAGGCAGCTTTACCGGCGCTTCCGACCGGCCCGGCCTTTTTGAACAGGCTGATGGTGGGACCCTTTTACTGGACGAACTGAATTCTATGCCTATTTCGCTTCAGAGCAAGCTGCTCCGTGTCCTTCAGGAGAAGTATGTGAGGCGCGTCGGTGCTACGACCGAAAAGCCTGTAGATGTTAGGGTTATTGCAACGGTTAATACGAACCCATTAGCCCTAATACAGGAAAAGACCCTTAGAGAAGACCTGTTTTACAGGCTGAGTGTAATCTATATTTATATCCCTCCCCTCAGGGAAAGAAAAGAGGATATTCTATACCTGACAAACCACTTCATGAATAAATACAAACACATTGTCAGTGGTACTCCTCCGAGGGTATCCCGGGAAGTTAAAGAAGAGTTCTTAAAATACTCCTGGGATGGTAATGTGAGAGAGCTGGAGAATGTAATTGAAAGTGTTATTAATACGATTGAAAATGAAGAAGAAATCAGACTAGAGCATTTGCCCTACTATCTCCTTGAAAAACTGAAAAAGCCAGACCTCCAAGCCGCGCACAGTATTATACCGGGCTCTTCCCTGGCAGATACAATTGAAACGCTGGAGAAAAAGCTGATTATCGAAGCTCTTGAGTTATCAAGGGGAAATATATCAATAGCAGCCCGGATGCTGAAACTTAAAAGGCAAACCCTCCAGAACAAGGTAAAAAAGCTTGGGATCGATAAGTCGGAATTCCTGGACTTGGTGTAATACCACGATTACAGAAGCAAACTGCCCATATTATTGCAGTAGCGCAATTATATGGGCAGTTGTGATTTGGGTTGAACCTTTCCGGTGCAATTTTATGGGCAATAAGCCCGTTGTGCACAGGTATACCTTTGCTGTAACATAACAGTTTTTATTAGCGGTGTATCCCTCCTATGGCTTACCTCGGCAAGCTGTTGGTATATTTTTTGCTAGTATAATTATTAGGTTCAGGAAAAAAGCCAGCCCGTAAGAAAAACTAATCTAAAAGGAGGTCTCTTATGAGTACTACAGCTTCTGAAGAAAAACAAAGCAAAAGGAGGATCAAAGTCCCGCATACCTATGTCATTCTATTCGCCATTGTTCTTCTGGTATTTATTGCAAGCTACTTGGTGCCAGCAGGAACCTATGACAGGGTAAAGGATGAAAAAACCGGCAGGACAGTAGTCGACCCGACTTCTTATCACTATGTTGAACAAACGCCGGTAAGCCCCTTCGAGATGATGAAATCCTTGCCCCAGGGGATGAAGGAAACAGCAGACATAATATTCTTCATATTCATATGCGGTGGAGCTTTCGCAATGATCCAAACAACAGGAGCTATTGACTCGGGTGTTTCCCGTGCGGTCATCGGTCTTAAGGGTAAGGAAAAGATCATGATCCCCCTGATAATGTTCCTTTTCTCGATCATGGGATTTACTTACGGAGCAGCAGAGGAGGTCATAGTTTTTGTTCCGATCGGAATTGCGCTGGCACGGGCAATGGGATACGATGATATCGTCGGTGTATCGATGATGTCAACGGGTGCAGCAATAGGGTTCAGCGGTGGTATGCTCAACCCGTTTACGGTCGGAGTCGCCCAGGGTATAGCCGAGCTGCCCCTGTTCTCAGGGATGGGACTGCGTATAGTCGGTTATATTGTCCTGTATATAGTTGCGGTAGTTTATGTAATGCGATATGCTGCAAAGGTCAAAGCAGATCCCACTCAGAGCCTTGTATATGATGTAATGCAGGAAGACAAAGGCGAAAAGGCAATCTCCACCGATGTAGATTTTACCTCCCGCCATAAAGTTGTTTTGCTTGTAGTAGCGCTCAGCCTTGGTTATATGGTGTATGGAGTTATGAAGATGGGCTGGTATATTGTTGAA
This sequence comes from Bacillota bacterium, assembly GCA_013540605.1. Classification (GTDB taxonomy): domain Bacteria; phylum Bacillota; class Clostridia; order Ch29; family Ch29; genus Ch29. The sequence goes on along the minus strand of JABVCK010000029.1, from coordinate 8,872 downwards.
CTGTCTACAATATTCCTATCTATGGGCATAATAGCCGCTCTTGTTGGTGGTGTAAGTCCGAGCAATATTGCTAAATCTTTTGTGTCAGGGGCCAAGGATATTGCCTTCGGAGCTTTGGTTGTAGGTATAGCAAGGGCTATACTGGTGGTTATGACCAAAGGACAGATTATAGACACAGTAATATCCGCCCTGGCAAGCCTGGTTTCATCCTTACCCGGATCAATAACAGCAGTCGGGATGTTCTGGGTGCAGGTAATAATCAACTTCTTTATTCCCTCGGGAAGCGGCCAGGCTGCCACAACGATGCCAATAATGGCTCCCCTTTCAGACCTGGTTGGCATAACCCGCCAAACCGCTGTTCTGGCATATCAATACGGTGATGGATTTACAAACCAGATTATCCCAACGTCTGCAGCCCTAATGGGTGTGTTGGCAATGGGTAAAATACCATACGAGCGCTGGTTCAAATTCATCTGGAAGCTCATGGTTTTCTGGATATTGGCCGGTACGGTGATGGTACTGATCGCAGCAATAATCAATTACGGTCCTTTCTAAGATATGCTTGAACTTATTGGAGGGTACTAGGGATGCCGGTACCCTCCAAATCAAAAGGGGACATTCCGCAGCAAGGAATTCTAATGGGGACATTCCTTGGCCACAAAGGAATACCAAATATGAAGGTGTGTCCCCTGACATTAATAGCAGCGGTGTGTCCCCTTTCCGCTAAAGGTGTGTCCCCTTACATCAACATGGAGGCGATTTGAAGTGGATGAAAGAACTTTGTTGAAAGAAATCAAAGATGCTGTCTCTACTGAAGAAATCATTGCTTTAACAAGAAAGTTGATTTCCATTCCAAGCCACTGGGATGTTCCTTCCCTTGAACAGGAAGTGGTAGAAGAATTAGTAAGGTTTTGTAGAGTCCACGAACTGGATTATGAACTGCAGCCCGTCGACGATAAGCGCTCAAATATCATTGTAAAACTACCCGGTACAGGTAACGGTAATAGCCTTGCCCTTAACGGGCACCTTGATACGGTTCCACCGTATAACATGACGGTTGAACCATTTGCAGCCAATATGGAGGGCAACAGGATATACGGACGGGGTGCCGTAGATATGAAGGGGCCTGTTGCTGCAATGCTTTCAACAATTCTAGCCTTTAAAAGATCAGGTATAAAACTTAAGGGAGACCTGGTTTTCACCGGAGTGCTTGCCGAAGAGACAAACAGTGATGGAAGCGAAACCCTTATTTCATCAGGCTTTAAAACGGATGGCGCCATCGTAGGCGAGCCGTCGAATCATGAGTACGCAATAGGCCACAGGGGGCTGGAATGGCTGGAAGTGGAAATAATAGGGAAATCCGCCCATGGAGGTATACCGGACGCAGGAATAAACGCTATCGTCAATGCAGCCAGGTTTATACTCCGGGTACAGGAAAAAGTTGTCCCGCGCCTAAAAGGCTTGGATCACCCATTTATGGGGCCTTCGGTCATGAATTTCGGGAGAATAGAAGGAGGTACGCAGCCGAGTACCGTTGCTGATAGATGTATTATCCAGATAGACCGGCGTTACATTCCGTCGGAAAGCCTGCAGGAGGTTCTCAGAGAATATGAGGATATACTGGAAGAGCTGTCAAAGGAATATCCTGGTTTCAAAGGGGTAATGAGACGAATGCCGTCCAGCTTAATGAAAAAGTTTGACCATGTACCCATGGAAACCTCGCCGGATCATCCCCTTGTCAGCGCAGTAAAAGATTCGATTGAGTTGATTACCGGCGCACAGCCTAAAATGACAACCCGCAGGGGATGGACAGATGCGGCAATATTAAACTATTATGGAAAGATACCGACAGTAGTATACGGACCGGGAGATATATCCCGCTCCCATACTCCTGGTGAATATATAACCGTAGAAGAACTGATAGACGGCTTCAAAGCATACAGCTTGATCGCAATGAAATTCTGTGGGCTAGCGTAGTAATCAAAATTGCTGTGAATAAGAGTTTCCTGCAACTCTTATTCACAGCAATTTTATCTTAAGCAATTTTAGTTCTCTTCCGGCATATCCCAGTTGTGGTAAACGTTCTGCACGTCATCGTTATCCTCAAGCATGTCTATAAGCCTGTTCATAAGCTTTATCTCATCCTCGGTCTGCAGACTGACATAGGTCTGCGGAAGCATGGCTATCTCGGCGGAAACCGGTTCCAGACCGTTATCCTGAACAAACTTCAGGACAGTACCAAAGTCTTCGGGGGATGAAACAATCTCGTATCCCTCCTCGTCAATCTCCACGTCCTGCGCTCCTCCTTCAATGGCCAAAAGCATAACCTGTTCATCGTCCAATCCTTCTGCTCTCTCGATTATTATCTGACCCTTCTTATCAAATAGAAAGGATACGCATCCGGTTGTTCCAAGGTTTCCACCGTTTTTATCAAAGGCATGGCGGATATCTCCCGCCGTCCTATTGCGGTTATCGGTAAGGGCTTGGACTATAACCGCCACGCCTCCAGGTCCGTAACCTTCATAAATAACCTCCTGGTATTCAGCATCTCCAAGCTCACCGGACGCTTTTTTGATAGCCCGCTCAATGGTATCGTTAGGCATATTGGCAGCCTTCGCCTTGGCAACGGCATCTCTTAAAGCCGCGTTAGAGTCAGGGTCTCCCCCGCCCTCCTTGGCTGCTACCATTATCGCCCTGCCCAGCTTTGTGAAAACTTTCCCTCTCTTAGCATCCTGTTTACTTTTCCTATGCTGAATATTCGCCCATTTAGAATGCCCTGACATATCCCAGACCTCCCGATAAAATATATGTCAGGGGACACACCGCTTATTAGTTGCCAGTTAACAGATGACAGACGTCATGGCAAGGTTAAAGGGTAAAAACCCAAAGGCCTAACCCGGACACCTGTGAACTGTGATCTGCGAACTGTGATCTGGCATCTAGGAATGTCCCCAATATAGTACCCTAATATTTTAGCATAGCGTAATAACAGGTTCAATCTTACCTATACCATTCAGCCGGTGGGCTTGGAGGCAGTTTCCTTTTATGTTCCGACCTTGCGTGAAGCCTTTCAATTATTTCACGGTCTTTTGCAGGAACAGCCTTTCCTTCTATATAATCATCAACCGCATCGTAAGTAGTCCCCATTTCCCCTTCATCGGTCTGCCCTTCCCACAGTCCTGCAGTAGGGGTTCTATTGATGATCTTTTCAGGTACGCCCAGTACCCGGCCCCATTCCCTGACCGCACGCTTTGTCAAATTGGAGATGGGAAGTATGTCAACCCCACCATCACCATATTTGGTAAAATAGCCGGTAATGGTTTCTGCAGCATTGTCTGTCCCCACCACAAGATAGTTGAGTGAGTTTGCTATGGTATACAGGGTGCTCATTCTCAACCTTGCTTTAAGGTTTGCTACTGCCGTACGCCTGTGCCCTTCTTTAATCTCTGTTTCCTTTTCCAAATCAGGCAATACTTTATCCACCAGCAACCTGTGTGCTGAGGTAATATCAAAGGTAAATGTGTCAATCCCACAAGCTCCTGCAACCTCTTTCCCATCCTCAATATCCTCTACGCTGCTGCCGCATGGAAGGATTATTCCCAACGAATTCTGCGGAAAAGCTCTCTTTATCAGAAAAGCAGCAACGGCTGAATCTATGCCTCCGGATATACCCACAACCAAACCGTTCGCCCCGGCTTCCTTGACCTTTTCCCTTAACCATTCCACAGTTTTTTCTATTTGCTGCTGTGTACTATATGAAACCAAGTCTCCACCCCTTTTCAATAGGAATAAACGTATTGTATTAAAAATATATTAGCATAAGCCCATGCCCATGTAAACCCACTCGCCCCTTCGAATAAATGAACCATATATGGAAAAATTAAATTAGTAGTTCCACTAAACAAGGAGGACCAAATGATAGTAAAACTTGTTCTGATCGGCCTGATTACGGGCTTATGCAACGGTTTGTTCGGTTCAGGAGGAGGAACCATACTAGTACCTTCAATGATATTCATTATGGGCACGGAAGAACATAAAGCCCATGCAACCGCAATACTCGTAATACTTCCCCTTACCATCCTGAGTACGTTAGTGTATTACAGAAGCAGCTATATAAGCTGGCCGTTAACCCTAAAGGTAGTATCAGGGGGAATCGCCGGAAGTGTTATAGGAGCAAAGCTATTGAACAGAATCCCCTCATGGATTCTTAGAAAAGTATTCGGGTTATTTATGATAATCGCTGCTGTCAGGATGGTGATATAATGATTATTCTAATCGGATTGCTTACCGGCATCATCAGTGCGATGGGCATTGGAGGAGGAGCTATTCTTATACCTGCGTTGATCTTCTTTGCAGGGACGAAACAGCACGTTGCCCAGAGTGTCAATCTAATTAGCTTCATCCCTGTTGCTGCGATTGCTCTAATAATCCATTACAGGAATAACAACCTTGACACAGAACACGCATTAATATTAATATTTTCAGGGTTTGTGGGAGCTTATATAGGTTCCGCCTTTGCCGTAAGACTCCCCGGCGAAATCCTTTCCAGGCTTTTTGCCGTATTTTTATTTATTATGGGCGGATATGAGATGCTGTATAAGAAAAAATAGGGACTGCCGTCCCTATCCTAATTCCACCAGAATACAATTATCATATACCACATCCAAATGTAACAGTTTTGCCTTCTCTATCGCTTCTTCACTTTCTGCGCCGGGTTGGAACCATATCTTCTTGATGCCAAGTACAGCAGCTTCCTCCATGACCCCGATTGCAGCCCGTGGTGGAATGACCATGCTTACCGAGCCGGGAACCTCAGGTATCTCCGAAAGGGTCTTATAGCACTTTTTGCCTTCAATCTCTTCGCAGCCGGGATTTACGGGATAAGCGCGGTAACCTTTTTCCATGAGCCTTTCGAATACCTTAAACCCGAATTTTTCTTTGTTGTTGGAGGCGCCAACAACTGCCCACACTTTTTCCTTCAGCATATCTTCCATAATCTTTTTCATTTGCTACCTCCTTTTAATGTATGGGGACACACCGCTATTTGATGGTATTCCTTGCCGCGGAATGTCCCCAAATTGGTTATGTATTTCAGTCCATGCACAGGTATTCATTTGTTGTTTCCTCATATTTCCCCAGGATATACTCCTTTTCGGTAATAGGCTCTACCCTTAGAACAGCTGAACGGGTTTGTTTTCTTTTGGCCCTGGGCATCCTGTTGCCGCTTTCAAATGCTTCTACAATATTGTCTGCAGTAAAAAACCTTCGAACACTGATTTCCTTAGCAGTTCCTACGTGACCGCAGGAAACCAGCACCTTGAAGTAGTTCATAACAACACACCTCCGGTTTTATCCTGCATCGCCAGACAGAAACTATATATCTTTACTATATTACACGCTTTTTGTCCCTTATTCTATAATTCTGCCAAACAGGCTGTACAATATTGTAATTTCATTTGATACCCATAATTTAACGCAATACGCGGCACACTAACAAAAATCCTGCCCCTGGATGGGGCAGGTTATAATCACACGCATTCCTCGCAAAGTCTCTTGTACTTTCTGTAGGACAATCTAACGAGTGATTTGTCCTGGCTATATGTAATTTTATCGATTGCCTCATCTATCGGAAAAAAGCCCCCAACTGTAAAACCTTCTTCTTTATTTATTTCAGTATCTTCATCGTTCGTCTCCATTATAAACCATGTTATCTGATTACATACAGGTTTCTGGCGGCTTATTGAGAAAAACTCGTAGCTAGTTTCTCCTGCCGGCGAAACTACTTCGGCATCAACCCCTGCTTCTTTTTTTACCCTGTCTTTTGCAATTTCGACTGAAACGTTCCCTTTTCGAATTACTCCTTTAGGCAGTACCCATTCACCCTTTTCATTTTTGAGTATCAATACCTTATCCTTGCTGAATACTACCCCGCCGGCACAGTTTCTAAAAAGCATAGGCAATCGCCCCTTTCGGTATTGTTAATTCTATATTAATTATATCATACCCTATTGACAAATAAAAAGCCGCTGTTCTCAAATAATTAAATTGCATGGTTTGGGGAAAACTTATTAGTAATTCATCACCCGGAGGTTATGCTATGCACATTATTTACCACTGCGTGGGCGGAACTCATTCTTCGGCTATAGCTTCAGCACTCCACCTCGGTATGCTCCCATCTGACAGAACTGCTACAACGCAGGAACTCCTAAGCATACCATACTTTGATACTATTACCAGAAGTGAATATGGAAGCATCATACCGAGAGGAATAGATGAATATGGCAATAGTATTTATACTCTAAGCCGCCAGTTCTACCCCCAGATCGTGATAAAAGCGCTGGAAGACCTTAGTATTATCCTAACCGGAAACGATACTGAGGTTATATTTGTGAATGCCGGGTCAGCGGTTAACACTATGATGAAAATCGGTGGATTTTTATCACGAAGGATTAATCTTGTCTCTATTGGAAGACCCATTGTAATAAAAGGCTCGCAGAAAGCCTATATGGCTTTGGTAGATATAGTGCATGAAACGAAAGACAGAATTAAATCGATGAAAGAATAGAGCAGGAAAACCTGCTCTATTTTACAGCATCAAAGTTATATCTCTCATTATTGATACCGTTCACAAAGGCCTCCCTGGCAGCGGGGGTAGAGTTTATCGGGTACTCCCACTTCCCGTCCATCTGGTTGAACCATACGGCAATTCTTATCCTCTGGTACTTCTGTGCAAGCTTCTCAAAGGTCCTCTTAATCCACTCTTCCTTGTCTCCACCAACCTCGTTTGACGAGAACTCTGTAATCATTAGCGGTTTTTCAGGGTAAAGACTGCTGTACTCATAGTATATGTCATTATATATATCGTCAAATTCCCTCCATTGGTCCCCCGGATGGCTGGTACCGTTGTTGTATCCCGTCAATCCGATCCAGTCCACGTATTCATCTCCTGGATAATACAGGTGCGGGTTGTTCCATTTAAAGTTCGGATAGGACCTGTCATGGGGGTTCCATACAAAATACGCGTTTGTGGCGCCCGCTTCCTTGAAAATGTTATATACATGCCTCCAAGCCTCTATGAAGAGGTCATGGTCCTTACCGTAGAACCAGGCGCACCATTGGTCCCAATCGCCGTTCATCTCGTTGGCAAACCTGATGAAAACCGGCTCCCCCAGCTCTTTGGTCTTCTCTGCCCACCTCTTGATATAATCGTCATATTTCCCTTCAATAATCTTTGGTATCAGTATATCGTCCGTATTACCGTATGACCATGGATGAAGCGTCAGCATCATAATTCTTCCGTCGTTGTATATCTCCTTAACATCGTTCTCTGGAAAATCAGAATCAAAACTTGAGTAAGTCATCACAAATTCCAATTTTCGTCCGATTAGCTTGTCAACCTCTTTTAAACTGTTCAAGTAGTCTCCGGGCGTGTGTTCCGAGAATATGCCCCACAGAGTTTTGTCCTTCGGTATATTCAGATGCATCTTGTTCCCTTCAATATTTATTTCATGAACTTCTTCAGGGGTATCATTGCTGCGGGGTTTCACATATATATTATAATCTATGGGATAAAAGCTGCTGAGAATTCCCTGATAGGCTTGGAAAGCTTCGTCCATGTTTTCCTTATCGGTTTTCATTATAAATGTATATAAATAATCCTGGTTCTCGGGTATTATATTTATTTCCCAGTAATAGTTATAATCTTCCTCATAATTTTCTATACCAGGCCTCCGCCACATGTATTCAACCAGACGTGCACCGTTATCTTCAATATCCCTTCGATATATGAGTTGAACTCCGCCGGTACCCTCGAATATTTTTTTGTTGCTGTACCACATGTAAGTATTAGGGCTTACTCCATCCAGTTCCTGTTTATAGATATACAGCTTACCGGTACCGGGTTTTGAGAACGTTGTGTTCGCGAATTCCTTGCTGTTATCTACACTCCAGCCCTGGGGTATATAAACCAGGTATTTGTCAACATTATTATAGTACCCCATCATTTGGGTATCTACCAAAAATTCCCTTATATCAAGCGTATTCAAGAAATCTTCAAACTGCTGATATACTTTTTCAAAATACTGCAATTCCGTGGTCAGGGTTATGTGGTATGAAGTAGCCCCTGCATTCATCACGTACACATCCACATAATACTTTTTGTCCTTTATCCATTTAATATGATATTGGCTGTGTCTGGTTTTCTCGACCATCTTATCTTCAATTAATATATAGCTTCCCCCGCTGTCCTTCAAAGTGGTGAATATTTTGCTGGGAGAACTGCTCCTGTCTCTGGTAAGCACTTCTATACCGCCTATTTCCTTTTCCACGCCGTTTATATCTTTTGTTATTATATATTCAAATAAATTTCTCCTTGACAGCTTCCACCCGTCCATCAGAATGAATTCAAGGCGGCCGTCCAGCAAAGTAGTAAAGGAACTACCCTGCGGTGAAAGCTGAGAGGTCCATTCTCCCATCGATTTTGCTTCTGCAGTCCGAGCTGTCAGCATAATCAATAAAATTGCTGTTAATAGTATAACTTTCTTGGCCTTCATATAATCACTCCCCATACGAATAAAAAATCACAATTATAGCTATATCAGTTAGACGTATAGACCATCGAAAAGGTTCCAATATTTTCTGTTTTTTATTCCTTGCACTGATCTAAATGTTAATTCTACACGGCCTATGACTTTTCCTTCAATCCCGTCTCAATTTACAAAAAAAAGAAATGCCCATAAATACCACAACAGTAGCCCACCCTTAAGGGTGGGCTACTGTTAAATACTGTTAAAATATAAAAACCCGGCAGCGACCTACTCTCCCAGGGCGTCTCCACCCCAGTACCATCAGCGCTGGAGGACTTTACCTGTGT